>CAYPOW010000176.1:2240-7119 GCA_964412145.1 uncultured Draconibacterium sp. | reverse complement strand
GTATATTTTAATGCATTTTTCAACAAATGAATATAGATCTGTTTGAAATGTTTACGGTCTGTCTCTATTTGTAAATCATTTTCTTTAGGATCGAGTTTAAAGATAAGACAAACATCATCTTTATGCATTTTTCGCTTTTCTTGAAAAATATATTCCTCAATTTCATCAAACAAAGCATGCACATTTTGTTTGTCCTTTATAAAGACCGTTGTTCCTTCTTCAAGCATGCTCAAATCAAAAATATCATTAATTATTTCAAGTAAATGATTACCGCTTTTAAAAATCAATCTCGAAAGGGTTGCCGCTTCCTCAATATCCATTGTTTCGTCTATCAAATCGGAAAAACCAATAACGGAATTTAATGGAGTTCGCAGTTCGTGAGATATTGTAGATAGGAAAGTAGATTTTAATCGATCAGATTCCTGAGCTTCAAAAAGTGCTTTTTGTAATTTTTGTTCGTTTTTCTTTCTTTGCTGGATATCGCGAACGGCTGCTGCTCTCACTTCTTGCCCTTCATAAATAAAATTTTTCGCCTCAATTTCAATCCATATAATTTCTCCGTCTTTTCTTTTGACTTTTATTTCGTAAGGTGCAATCTGGTTTCTATTAATATTATCAAGAACCAGTTGTTTATACTCATCTGCAACTAAAAAATCTATTGCGTTTTTTCCTATGATTTCTTCTCTGCTATATTGTGTTATGCGCTCTATACTCGCATTTACATCGATAGCAATTCCGTTAATATGTATAACGATCCCTTCAAATGTTAATTCGGAAAGCATTTTAAACCGGGCATTGCTTTCGTCCAATTGTTTTTTTACCTCAGTTTTTTCAGTAATGTCTAATGCCATGGAAGAAAAACCCTTCAATTTTCTATCTAAGTCGAAATTGGGAATACTATACCATTCGCAAGTAATTATTTTACGGTCTTTCCTAATATTTTCAATTGTACTACGTGTTACTCCTACATTTTCTAATAGCTGATTCCACATAATATCAGCTCGTTCTAAAGATGAATCAGCAATTATAATTTCAGATGCCTTTTTGTCTAATACTTCTTCTTTGGTATATCCAAATATAGATTCTGCAGAATTGTTCCAGTCGGTAATAGCCAAATTTAAATCCCACTCAATAACAGCCATTGCATTGGTTTTATTAAACAAATCCAGCTTTTCTTTTAAGAATTTATTGTTAAGTAGTTGATATTCACTATCTTTCAGAAGCTCTAAAAGGCGTTTGTTATTTTGTTCTAAGTCATTGTTGTCGGAGTGGTTTTCCATTTGGACTTTTAATCGGTTTGAGTTCTTATTTTATGATCGTGTATAAAAAAATCAAAGATATATATTGTAAATATATATTGCAAGTTAAATAAGTTAATGTGATTTAATGAAAGTGCAAATTAATAATCACATTAAAAATCCTGATGCTCAGTACGTTTGATTATTTCATCTTGTAATTCTTCTGTTAATTCTATAAAATAATCGCTGTACCCAGCTACGCGAACAATTAAATCTCTATATTTTTCAGGTTCCAGTTTAGCCTTTTGAAGTGTTTCAGCTGTTACCACGTTGAATTGAATATGATGACCGTTCAAGTTAAAATAGGTTCTGATTAAATTTTTTACTTGTTCCTGCCCGGTTTCATCTTCCAAAATTTGAGGTGTAAATTTTTGATTAAGAAGTGTTCCACCAGTGCGTAGATGATCAATTTTAGATGCGGATTTTAAAACGGCTGTTGGCCCAAGTCTGTCAGCACCTTGTACCGGTGATATTCCTTCTGATAGTGGTTTTTTGGCTTTTCGACCATCAGGCAAAGCTCCTATTTTGCTGCCAAAATAAACATGGGAAGTTGTGGGTAATAAATTAATTCTGAATGTTCCACCTTTGGCAGTTGGTCTTCCGTCGACAGAAGAAAAATAAAGTTCGAATACTTGCTTGGCAATATCATCAGCAGCATCGTTATCGTTTCCGTATTTTGGTGTACTGCCTATTAATCCTTGTCGGAAAAGTTCATTATTCTCAAAATCCTGATGTAATATTTCCACAAATTCAGGCAATGTAATACTTTGTTTATCAAATACATGGAACTTTATTGCGCTAAGAGAATCTGTTATGCTACCAAGACCAACACCTTGAATATAGCTTGTGTTGTAACGTGCTCCACCAGCATTGTAATCTTTTGCATTGGCTATACAATCATCGATAAAAACAGAAAGAAACGGCGCCGGTAATTCTTTTGCATAAATCCGATCGATAATATTGTTTCCTTCAATTTTTATATCGATAAAATGCTGCAACTGTTTTTTGTAGGAAAGCATTAAATCTTCAAACGACTTTAAAATATCAATCTGGCCACTTTCTATTCCAATCATTTTATTTGTAAGTGGATCGATACCATTGTTTAAAGTGATCTCCAGTACTTTAGCTAAATTAAAATAGCCTGTTAAGATATACGCCTCTGTTCCAAAAGCACCCGTTTCCACACATCCGCTGGCACCACCATTTCTTGCATCAACAATATTTTTACCCTGATTGAGCAGTTCCTGAATTATAGCATCTGTATTGAAAATAGAAGGTTGTCCAAAACCTGTTTTTACAATATCGAGGGCTCTTCGTATGAACTTATCTGAATTATGCTTACTTAGATGCACCATAGAGCTGGGCTGAAGAATTCGCATTTCTTCAATCACATCCAGCAAAATATAACTCATTTCATTCACGGCATCTGTGCCGTCTTTTTTAAGTCCGCCAATATTTATCAAAGCAAAATCGGTATAGGTATTGCTTTCTTTTGCAGTAACTCCCATTTTCGGTGGGGAAGGATGATTATTGAATTTCACCCAAAAGGCTTGAAGAAGCTCAATAATTTCTTCTTTTGTTGCTTTTTTTGAACTGATGTCTTTTTGATAGAAAGGAAAAAGGTGTTGATCCAATCGACCGGGATTAAATGAATCCCAGGGATTCAACTCTGTTATAACTCCCTGATGCACATACCAATAATACTGCAAAGCTTCCCAAACATTTTCAGGTTTGTTTTCCGGTACGTTTTCGGAAACGCGAATCATTTCATTTAATTCTTGTTTGCGTTTTGGATCAGTTTCTATTTTTAGAATGGATTTAAGTTTTTCGACATGCCTTTGAGCAAATATTGAAACAGCTTCCAGACTGATTAGCATGGCTTCCAGTTCCTCTTTTTTACTCTTTTTGTCCAATTCCTGACCAGCTTCCAGCTCTGCAATTCTTGATTTAATTTTGCGACGTAAATCTTTAAATCCGGAATGATAAATCACATCTCCTAAAACGGTGTGACCTGGAGCACGTTGTTCTAAAAATTCTGTAAAAACACCTGCTTCATAAGCGTCTAGCCATTTTTGTGGCAATTGGGCGAAAATCTTATCGCGCTGACTTCTTCCTTTCCAAAAGGGAATGAGCTTTTCGGTATACAGCTTTTTCACTTCTTTATCTACACTGAAACTCACTTTGGGTCGTTCATCAATCAGCTCTAAATCCGAAATTGTATGAATGCAAACTTCAGGATAAGTAGGTGTTTGTTGAGGTGCCGGACCGCGTTCTCCTACAATCAGTTCGCCATCTCCGATATAGATGGTTTTTTGCGCCATCAAATATTTAAAAGCTTCGGCTCTTAATATTGGAATTGGCAGATTTTTAGCTTCTTCTGATTGGTAGAACGCGGTCATTAATGCGGCTCTTTCGCCTGATATGCTTGGTTTGGTATTTAAGCTTTTATGTTTGAGGTGTTCTATTCTATTTGATATCATTGCTAAAAAAGTTTAAAGTTTGAGGAGTTTAAAGTTTGAGGATTTCTCAAATTTAAATTTTGCCACAAAATCACGAAAACACAAAATTTCACTAACCACAAAACGAGCCTTAGGTGCCTTTTTGTGTATTTTAGGGTATTCGTGTTTTAGTGGCATTTTTTTTATTTTTAATAATTGAAGCGTATATTTTAGAATTCAATAAATCAGCCTCCAATTTTTACATTAAATCCTCGTTTTTCAAAAAATGATTTAACGTGATTAATTTCTTTTCCTGTAGCTTCTTGCACACCATTCATCTTATTTTTGAGATTCAATTGCTCGTATTTTCCTTGTGCAATTTTATGGTAAGGCAGCAGATTGATGTTTTTGATTTGTTTAAGATCGCCTAGGTAATTGGCCATATTTTCCAAATGGAAGGGATCATCATTTATTGTTGGAATGATTGGAAAACGAATATGCACTTCTTTGTTATTTTCGATTAAGTATTCCAGATTCTTTAGAATTTGCCTATTCGAAACCCCTGTATATTTTTTATGTGTTTCATTGTCCAGATGTTTCAAGTCAAATAAAAACAAATCGATGTGCTGACTGATTTCCTTAATTGTTTTCAAAGAAGCAAAGCCTGTTGTATCTAAACAAACATGCAAATCGTTTTGCTTAAAAAGTTTGGCTGATTCAATCAGAATAGCAGATTGCATCAGCGGTTCTCCGCCTGTGAAAGTAACGCCGCCATTGGATTGTTCATAAAAGGGACGGTCTTTTTCTACTTCAAAAAGTAATTCTTTAGCACTGGTTTCCCATCCAATAATTTCGCTTCCTTTAAACTTAAAGTTGAGTTTTTCAATGCCCGTTTTCTGGCTTTCAGGATTATGACACCACCAACAGCTTAAAGGACATCCTTTAAGAAAAATACTGGTGCGAATTCCCGGCCCATCGTGAATAGCGAATCGTTTAATATCGAAAACAATACCTGTCATTGAATTACAAATTTTAAAAATATAAAAAGGAAAATGCGTTATTTGGAAGGGGAGGAGCTTTGGATCAGGATATCCAACATTCAAACAATCCACGACCAAAATGGCCATACATGCAGGTAAACAT
>CAYPOW010000176.1:0-2140 GCA_964412145.1 uncultured Draconibacterium sp. | reverse complement strand
TTTGTAAGCAAAGGCTCAATAGATGGATCCGCTCCACGGAAATTCCTGTAAAGTGTCATCGGATCATCAGAACCACCACGAGAAATAATATTCTTGCGTAAGGATTCTCCTGTTGCTCTATCAAAAATACCGTTTTCAACAAATGCCTGATAGGCATCAGAATCTAAAACAGCAGCCCAGATATACACGTAATATCCAGCTGAATAACCTTCGCCACCAAATGAATGATTAAAATATGTACTTCTGTAACGTGGAATAATTTCAGAAATCATTCCTAAATCATCCATAGTTTGTTTTTCAAAAGCTAAAACATCAATATCATCAACATTATCCAACATATGGAATTTGATGTCCAATAAGCTGGCGGCCAGATATTCCAAAGTGATAAATCCCTGATTGAATTTTCCGCTTTTTTCAATTTTAGCAATTAGCTCATCTGGAATTACTTCACCTGTTTGGTAATGTTTAGCATAGGACTTAAGCAAGGCAGGCTCTAAAGCCCAATTTTCCATAATCTGTGATGGAAGTTCTACGAAATCTCTTTTTACAGATGTGCCTGAAACAGTGCTGTATTCAACATTCGATAACAGTCCGTGTAAGCCATGTCCAAACTCGTGGAAGAGTGTTTGTACTTCATCAATGCTCAATAAAGAAGGTTCGTTTGCTGTTGGCTTTGTAAAGTTCCCGACGTTGACAATAACCGGACTTACAAACTCATCTCCAGCACCCATTTGCTTGCGATAGGATGACATCCAGGCACCACCTCTTTTGCTATCGCGAGGGAAATAATCAACTAAAAGAATTCCAATATGGTCTCCATTTTCTTCCTGTACTTCCCAGGCTTGTACATCTTCCTGATAAACAGGAATATCATCTCTACGTATAATATTTAATCCATAAATATGCTTAACTAACTCATAAGCACCCGCTTGCACGCTTGCTAAAGAGAAATAAGGGCGAAGTTCTGATTCTTCCAAAGCATATTTTTCTTTTCTTAATTTCTCAGTATAATACCACCAATCCCAACTTTCCAGTTTAAAACTATTGCCTTCTTTTTTCACATAAGCTTGCAATTCTTTGGCTTCTTTCTTTGCCTGAGGTAATGTAGCATCCCATAATTTATTTAAAAGTGTCAAAACATTTTCAGGTGTTTTGGCCATATTATTATCGATGGCATAATCAGCAAAGGTATTGTATCCTAATAAGTTGGCTTTTTCGAGGCGAAGTTTTAAAATTTCTTTTATCACATCTTTATTGTCATACTCATTGTTGTTATTCGCCATATTCATCCAGGCCATGTAAATATCTTTACGTAGTTCACGATTATCGGCATATTGAAGGAAAGGTATCCAGCTTGGCTTGTCCATTGTAAATGCCCATTTTCCTTCCATATCCTTTGCTTTTGCAGTTTCTGCAGCTGCATCACGCACTGATTGTGGAAGTCCGCTTAAATCTTCTTCCTTATCGATTACTAGCAAATAAGCCTGACGATCTTTAACAACATTTTCGCCAAATTGAGGATAAAGCAAAGCTAATTTTCCATTAATCTCACGCATTTTTGCCTGATCTTCATCATTTAAATTAGCACCACCACGCACAAAACCATTATAAACTTTATCGAGTAATGCAGTTTGCTCTGTATTTAAAGCTTGATCTTTTTCGCCTTCAATAGTTAAATTCAAAGCTTTCTGCTCATCATAAACCACTTTAACGCGTTCAAACAATTTTGGATTCATATTGATGTTATCGCCATGAGTGGACAAAAGTGGAGCCACTTCTTTGTTAATAGCTTTTATTTCGTCATCGGTATTGGCACTAAACTGATTATAGAAAACACTGCTCACTTTATCTAAAAGAGGGCCACTTTTATCCATTGCTACCAAAGTATTCTCAAAAGTTGGAGCATCTGGATTTTCGGCAATTGCATCCATTTCAGCAGCATGCTGCTTTATTCCTTCTTCAAAAGCAGGCATATAATGCTCGTTATTGATTTTTGAAAAATCAGGAACTTCAAAAGGAGTTCCATAATCGGCAAAAAACGGATTGTCTTCCATTCTGTTTTGATTTGTGTTACAGGCTGAAAATAAAAGACTCACAGCCAACAATATAAAAAATGTTTTTTTCATGATTGGATTTTTTT
>CAYPOW010000175.1:0-7128 GCA_964412145.1 uncultured Draconibacterium sp. | reverse complement strand
ATATTACAGATGTACAAATAATAACTATAGTTGTAAGTATTGTGGTGTTAATTTTGAGTTGGCTGCTTATAGAAAAAACGAACATAGGCAAACAAATAAAAGCTGTTTCCTCTAACCCGAGTTTAAGTAATATTTTTGGCATTTCTGCTAACAAAGCTATTCTATACAGTTTTGTTTTAGGTTCAATATTAGCATCAGTGGCAGGTATATTAATAGCCGCTGATACAGATATGACTCCAACTATGGGGTTTAATTGGTTGCTCTATGCCGTTGTTGCGATGATAATTGGTGGAATGGGTAAAATGCGTTATTTGTTATTTGGGGCTTTGTTATTAGCAACTGCTCAACATTTATCTGCTTATTATTTAGATAGCAAATGGATGAATGCAACAGCTTATATAATTCTAATCGTTTTCTTATTCTTTAAACCTTATGGTTTTAGTGGTAAGAAACTAAAAAAAGCAGAATTATAATGGACTATATTTTACATCTCGCCATATTAATAGCTATTTACACAATACTTTCGCAATCATTAAGTATTGTCGCAGGATACAGTGGGCAACTTTCTCTCGCTCACGCAGGTTTTTATGGTATTGGTGCTTACACAACAGCTTTACTTTCTGTAAATTTTGGATTATCGGTTTTTATTACTTTGCCTCTTGCAATGTTACTTTCTGGCATTATTGCTTTTATTGTATCAAAAATTGCCGTGAAAACAGTAGATGATTATTATATCATTATTACTCTTGGTATTCAGGTTGTTATTTTTTCAATTCTAAATAATTGGCAAGAAGTAACAAGAGGACCTCTCGGAATTCCTGCAATTCCAAGTATTGAAATATTTGGTTTTGCTTTTGATAGTAAATTATCATTCTTAATACTTTCAGTATTCATCGTTGCATTTGTTTGGTATTTGATTAATAATTTAGTTACATCACCTTTTGGAAGAATTTTAAGAGCATTAAGTGAAGATGAAATATTCACAAAAAGTCTAGGGAAAAACGTTTATCAAGCAAAAATCATATCTTTCACAATTAGCGGAATGTTAGCTTCAATTGCAGGTGTTCTATATGCACATTACATCAGTTATATTGACCCAACAAGTTTTACAGTAGATGAATCAATTTTTATATTGAGTATTGTAATTATTGGCGGAATGAGAAACTTAAAAACTATCTTTTTGGCTACTGTTTTTCTTGTATTGCTTCCGGAAGCTTTAAGATTTATTGGAATGCCCTCAAATATTGCAGCTAATATGCGACAAGTTATATATGGAATTGCTTTAATATTAGTAATCTTTCAATATGGAAACAGAAAGAATAAAATAAAAATGAACAGGACGTGAAAATGTCAACCATAAAGTCATGCACATTTGCAATTATAAAATTGATAAAGCCAATAGAACTTAATAATCATCATTTTTTTATAATTATAAATCATCAAAATTTTGCACTAAAAAGGATAACAACCACAAAGAGGTCTTAATTTTTTATACTACCTTTGTTAGTTATGGAGCTTGGCAAGAAATATATAGGAATCGACATTTTCTCTGGAGCAGGTGGATTAAGTTTGGGGGCAATAAAAGCGGGAATAAATATACCTATTGCCATAGAAAAAGAATCAAATGCTGCCAAAACTTTCAAACGCAATCATCCAGAAACAATAGTAATTACTGAAGATATTTTAAAAATAGATCCTAACTCATTTGACATTTTTGAACCTCTTATTGTTTTTGGTGGACCCCCATGCCAAGGCTTTTCTCTCTCAAATTCAAAAACAAGAAATAAGGAAAATGAAAATAATAATCTTTATCAAGAGTTTATCCGCTTCATTAGAGAGTTAAAACCTAAATGGTTGCTTTTTGAAAACGTTGAAGGAATTATAAGTTTCAACAAAGGAGATACCGTAAAACAAATAAAGAGAAATTTTGAAGAATTAGGGTACACTGTGAATTATAGAGTTCTTTCAGCTACTGATTTTGGCGTTCCTCAAGACCGAAATAGATTTATATTAGTTGGAAACAGAGAGGGGATTTGTTTTGAATTTCCTGATAAGATAAAATCAAAAGTTTCTGTAATGGAGGCTATTAGTGATTTGCCAACGTTAATTAACGGCCAGAAGGATGAAGCCCTTCCTTATAAAAATAATACAGCCTCATCCTATGCGAAAAAAATGAGGAATGGTTCTGAAGTGTCAAGACAAAACTTTGTATCTAAAAATAATGAATTAGTCGTAGAGAGATATAAGCATATTAAACCTGGTCAGAATTGGAAAGCAATCCCAGACTATCTAATGCAAAACTACAAGAACAAAGATAATTGTCACAGTGGAATTTATAAACGACTTAATCCTGATTTTCCTTCAGTTGTAATCTCGAATTACCGTAAGAATATGTTAATTCATCCAGAACAGGATCGAGGTTTATCTGTTCGAGAAGCTGCCAGGATACAGAGCTTTCCAGATGATTTTATTTTTGAGGGGTCTCTAATGCATATACAACAACAGATTGGTAATGCAGTTCCACCACTTTTAGCAGAAGCTATCTTCAAACAAATAATAAGTCAAGAATGTCGGAACCAAAACTAAACACTTTAAAATTCAAATTTGATGTTAGTGCTTATCGTTTGTTAGGCAGAGAACTAATTACGGATAGGATAACTGCCCTTTTTGAGTTAGTGAAAAACTGCTATGATGCTAATGCAGAAAATGTATTGGTGAAATTTGAAAATATAAATCCTCGTTGTGATGACAGTAGGATTTTGATACAAGATGATGGAATTGGAATGAGCTTTGAAGACATTCGAGACAAGTGGATGGTCATAGGAACCAGCAGTAAACGTAAAACTCGATCGTCGCCAGCACCCTATAACCGGAAAGTTGTAGGCAAAAAAGGAGTTGGTAGATTTGCTGTAGATAAATTAGGGGCTAAATTACTTTTAAAAACTACAAAAAAAGGTTCATCTGAACTTTTATGCCTCGAAACTGATTGGTCACATTATGAGGCGCAGGAACATCAGCAACTTAAGCTCGGTTTCTCTGGTGAAGACAAATATTTCACTGATATTGAAAATAACTGGTGGAAAGAATCTATTGATGAAGATATTTTTGGCACAACACTTGAAATATCATTGGTTAATGATGATTGGAGTGAAAATGATATAGTTCGTTCTAGTAAAGAACTTTCAAAGTTAATTTCTCCAAACCAAAAACTCAAATATCCTTTCAATATTGTTATAGACGTTCCTCAATACAAGGATTTTAAAAGTCACGAAGTGAATTCTGCAGCTATTGATATGGCAACATTAAAAGTTGAATTATCTTACGATATTGAAAATCAAGAACAGGAAATACTTGAAGTAAAAAATGGCGAATTAAAAAAAATAAAAGTTCCAAAAAGAAAATGTGGGCTTGTAGGCATGACTTTATATTATTTTGATCAAGGAGCAAAAATTAGATATAAAAAAAACTATGTTGGGGCTGAGATTGATGGTATAAAAGTATATAGAGATGGTATAATTGCAACTCCTTTTGCAGAATATGCTGCTTCACAGAATGAGCAAAAAGACTTACTTGGCATTGATAAGAGACGTTATTCTGGATTTTTTGAAAAGATGAGTACGCGAGATTTATTAGGGTCTATAGAAGTAACAGATGAGCTCAATCCAGAAATTATTGATGCTACAAATAGACAGAGTTTTGTGGAAAATGAAGCTTGGCAAGAGCTGAAATCTTTCACGATTGAACAGATATCTAAAATTGAAAAACACCTAAAACATCATAAAAATTCTGAGAAAGAAAAAACTAAGTCAGAATTTAAAATTGCTAAAGATGAAATTGGAATAATTCGCAAACAGCTAAATGCGGTTAAAGAAAAAGCTGAATCACCAGAAGTAAAACAAACAATTACAGATGTTGAAAAGCAATTAGCCAAGACTCAAGCAACTGTACAAAGGTCCCTAACTGATTATCAAAATTTAGAAAAAGAAAAAAAACAACAAGAAAATCTTTTTTTTAGTTTGGTATCACTTCAAACATATGCAGGTATGTTATCCCATATAACGAGAACATCCATTGGTAAGATCAAAAGAGATGCCGAGTTTATTAATAAGTGGATACCAGATCCACGATTTAATGAGAATTATAAAAAAATGGGAGCCAATATTTTCAGCGAAATGAATCATTTAGGTAGTGCGGTTGATTTTTTATTAAAGTATGCTAAGGATGACCAAAAATTTGAAGAAATTAATATTAAAGAAACACTCGAACATATCTTTAATGACATTTATTTTGATGAATTTCAGTATAGAGGAATTAAAGCTTCATTAGAAATTAATAGAGACCTAATTGTCAATTATAATCTTAAGTCTTTTGAAGATATCTTTGATAATCTGATTAGTAATTCCTTTAAGGCTGTCGATAAAAATGTGGGTGAAAAGCTTGTAAAATGTAGTGCTATCGTTGAAAATGACAAGTTCATAATCCTTTTTTCTGACAATGGTTATGGCATTTCAGAAGAAAACAAATTTAGAATTTTCGATGTTTTTTATACTACAACATCGGAGCAAGGAGGTGCTGGGCTAGGGCTGTTTATTGTGAAATCAAGACTTGAAGCTTTAAAAGGTTCGATACAGATAGTTGATAATGAGTTTAAACCAATGGGTGCTACGTTTAGAATAGAATTGCCTTTCAAACAATAATTATGGAAAAACTTAATACTACTATTATTATTATTGATGATGACGCCAAAATTCAAGAGGGTGCTCTTTTCATTGAGTTAGGACTTGAATTTGAAAATGTTTTATTATTTGAAGATCCTATTGAAGGAATTGAATATATTCATCAAAACCTTGGTGAAAGAATATTGGTATTATTAGATTTATCTTTCCCTAAGAATAATCCTAATGGAGATGAAATTTTGGATTCTATTCGTAAATTATCATTTCTTGTACCTGTTATTATATGGAGTGGAGCGAACGAAGACAAAGATGTTTATACTAGCTTGATCAATAATAGAGCGTTTGGTTATTTAGCTAAAAATGCCTCATCAGAAGAAATTATTTCAAAATTAAAAGAGGCTAATAATAATATGAATAATGATATTAGTATAGCTCTGGAGGAATGGATTTTATCACATTCAAAAGAACAAAAAGAAAAACCATATATGCTAACTATTGATGGGAATAAACTTTCGCTGAATGATATTTTAAAAGAGATTAGATTGCAATCAGAAATTGGTAAAGTTTTCTCTAAAAATTTATCAAAATTGACAATTGATTTATTAACAAGAAACAAAGAAAGTTTTGATGATTAATACATTAATTGTATGTGACGACAACGATATTGAAGTTGGTGATTTTTTCAATAAATGCAGAACTAAAACAGTAGATTTACTGACAAGTTCTAAGCATCAATTTGAAAAAACTGTGGTTGCAGGTAATATGGCATTTGAAATGGTTGTACCAATGAATACAAATATCATAAATTCTAAGCCATTTCTATTTGTTTCCTATTCACATGGATCAGAAGATGAATTACTTAAAAATGGTATTACCCCATTCTTATCAATTGATTATGAAGTTGAATCTTTAAAAAATGCATTTGCTTATTGTTATGCTTGTAAAGCAGGTAGGAATCTAGGGATAGAATTATGTGAGAATGGCGCACTTTGTTTTATTGGTTATAATGAAAATGTTACAATTCAAACATATTTTGGAGCAGAAGGTTCATTTGTGGAATGTGCAATTTGCGGTGTTCAATTTTTTATAGAAGGAAACTCATCTGGGCAAACATTGATAATGATAAAAGAGAAATATACAAGTTTCATGGATGATTTCTACATAAAGGATATGCTTACAGCATCCTTGTTTATGCAGAATCGAGATGCTTTAGTTTTACATGGTGATTCAGAACTTTCAATAAATGACTTAAACTTAGTTTAAGAGTAAAACATTTTTGACCAAACTAAACAAAAACTAAAATTCTGCAAGGATTTAACCAAAATAGCCCTGTACGAAGTGCAGGGTTTATTGAAAATGAATGGGTGCAACCCGGAAAGGGTTGAATAATATAAGGTTCAAGCCTTATAGGCTTGCAATTTCCTTCATTATTTTTACCACCCGTTCACACGGGTCGCTATTCATATTAAAGCCCTTCCGGCTTCAATTCGTATCATAATAAACCCCGCCTCCACAAATCACCCCTGATTTGCCTTAATCTATGGAGACGGGGTTTTGAAATAAACGAATAAGCTATAGCAGCTCTTCGGGTGCACTGGCACTTCGGCCGGTATAATCTATAATAATACGGGCACTTTTATATTCATTATAGAAATCGATTTCTGAAAACTGGAAAAGAATCATAAAAATATCCATTTCCTCTTTAAGCAGTTTATCAATGGCTTTAAAAGTTTCCTGAATATGTGCCGTCGATACTTTGGAAGTACCTGTCGCAATTCTCTTTCCTGGAATAGCAGTTTTAAAACTGTTTAAAAGACTTTCCATGGCATCAAATTCGGTCTGGCTTAGAAAAAATCGTTCCAGTTCCGTTTTTAAAGGCGTTGCCAATGAGAATAGCAGTAAACCTATATCATATAATATGGGATCGCTGCTTTTTTGCAATTTTGAGAGGGAATAATTTGCTTTGGTAATTAAAACATCATCTTTTTGGATGGTGGCATAAGCTTTTAAAACTCCGGAAAACTGCATAATTAATTGAGTTAATTCAATCCGAAGTTTCGTTTTGTTTATGGTCAATCCCTTGCTGTCAACTTCCTGTACTTGTCGGTATTGCTCAATTAAAGCAAGTTTATTCTTTAAAAGTTGATGAGCAGCCTGCAGCTCAGGCAGAGAAGCAATAAATGTTAAGTGGTTGTCTAATACAAGATCGCAGGCAAAATACATACGGCTCTTGTTAATTTGATTTCGATTCATATCTGCATTTATTTTAAGTTTAACATGCATCCTTTAGTATAAGCTATCATTTCAATACCTTCCTAGGGGTATTTTTCAAAGAACTTAAAAAGACAAGTGAGAAGGACGAGAAATAGATAGCAGCTGATTATCAAGGATGTTTATAAAATAATCAATTACAATATACGCAATACGGAAGGTCAATTTCAACTTTTTTTTA
>CAYPOW010000174.1:5260-7153 GCA_964412145.1 uncultured Draconibacterium sp. | reverse complement strand
GAAATCTGATGCTTCACTTTCTTGTGTTGAAAACATTCAACTCAAAGCGCATAAATCGATGTGCAGCGCTTGCCGCAATTACGACAAGCAAATTTCCGTTATTGACAAAGCACTAAACGAAACGCTTAATAAGGAAGGCCTTAGTGTTGATGTTGAAGCTTTAAAAGCAAGTATCTTAGGAAAGATAAAAAATAGCCAATAAGTTAAATAATTAGTATTCTTTTCTCCAATTTAATTATGTAAAGGATTAACCCCAAGCATATTATTTTCAATAGTGCTATTCTTCTGCGGTATTATATTAACAGCTAACAGATTAACTTCAAATCTTATTCTAGAATTTACTTATCTCTAAATTGTATTTCATTTTTTTTGTCAGGTTTTGTTTTTTATGCGACTATCTATTTAAAGTTGAATTAAAAATTTAAACAAAAATATTATGACAAAAATTGCAATAATAATCCTTTCTGATACCGAGACTATGGAATCAATGGGAAAAGTATCGAATGCTTTTATGCTTGCTCAAGAAGCTATTGAAAATGGCGATGATCTTAAAATTATTTTCGAAGGTGCAGGCGCACGATGGATTGGCGCATTAGAAGACGAAAGTCACAAACTTCACGGATTATACAAATTGGTTAAAAGCAACATTACGGGTGTCTGTTTTTATTGTGCCACTGTTTTTGGTGTTAAATCAAAAGTGTTAGCCGCTAATATTCCCTTGATTTCGGAATATAAAGAGCATCCCAGCCTAAGACAATTATTTATAGATGGATATCAGGTAATCACCTTCTAATAATTGAGATCAATACATTATAAAAATCAAATCAAAAAAAATTAAACGATGAAAACAAAAATTCAAAAATCAGTAATTGGCGGACTCCTTGGAACTGCGGTAATGACCTTAATTATGTTTATTGGCCCAATGATGGGAATGCCAAAAATGAATCCTGCCGAAATGCTTTCCGGAATGTTGGGTTTGCCAATTCTTATTGGTTGGATAATGCATTTTATGATAGGCATTCTTTTCGCTTTTAGCTATGTGTTTGTGTTAAGCAAAATATTAAAAAGCATTAACAATCAGATAATTAATGGCGTTTTGTTTGGCTTGATTGTCTTTCTTTTCGCCCAAATTATGATGTTCCTTATGAAAAGCATGATGGGCGGAATGTCAACTCCTGAAGGAAGCATGGTATTGATGATGATTGGAAGTGTAATGGGTCATCTTGTTTATGGGCTGGTTACCGTATTTTTTATAAAAGGAAAAGTATAAATCAATATTGGTTTTCACTAGAAGAGTCGAAATTCTTAACAGGTTTGAGGTTTCGATCTGCTTTATAATTATTTAAATACAAAAAAATGAAAAGATACCATAGATTAATATTCTTAACAACATTGTTATTCTCAAATTCATTTGTAATGGCACAAAACAAGAAAAACATCCAAGAGGTTCAGGGCATTGATGTGGGCGTAAAAGCACCCGTATTTTCTGCCGTAGATGCTGAAAGCAAAACTTTTTCTCTTGAACAAGAGTTAAAAAAAGGGCCAATAGTTCTGATTTTTTATCGCGGCTTTTGGTGCCCCGTTTGTAATAAACATTTAAGCAGTTTGCAAGATGGCTTAAAGCAGATCCAGGAAGCAGGAGCAAGAATAATTGCCATTTCTCCAGAAAAACCTGAATACCTCGATAAAATGGCAGAGAAAACTGGTGCGGAATTTACATTACTCTATGACGAGGGCTATAAAATTGCCAATGCTTATGATGTAAGTTTTAGGCCTTCCTCTATACAACTATTTACTTATAATACAGTTTTAGGAGCCAATCTAAAAGATACTCACTCTGATAAAAGTCAACGTTTACCTATTCCAGCAACCTACATTATAAATCAAGAAGGG
>CAYPOW010000174.1:0-5160 GCA_964412145.1 uncultured Draconibacterium sp. | reverse complement strand
CGAGCCACTTTTAAAATCCTGTCGTAAGCACGGGCAGATAACTGAAGCTTTTCCATCGCATTTTTTAGCAATTGATGCCCTTCCTTTTCAAGTTGACAATGTTGCTGCATTTGTTTTGTATTCATTTGAGCATTGGCATGGACTTCGGGCAGATTGCTAAAACGCTCTTCCTGTAATATCCTTGCCGCAATTACTCTTTGCCTGACCATCTCGCTTTTTTCTGAATCGGGCGTTTCTGCCAAATCACGAAAAGGAACCGGCACGACTTCCACCTGAATATCAATGCGGTCAAGAAGTGGTCCAGATATTCTGTTTAGATATTTTTGAACTACGCCAGGCGCACAAACACAATCTTTCTCAGGATGATTGTAATAACCACAAGGACAAGGATTCATGGATGCCACCAACATAAAGTTGGAAGGGTATTCGATGGAAATTTTGGAGCGAGAAATGCGTACTTTCCTATCTTCCATAGGTTGCCGCATTACCTCTAAAACTGTGCGTTTAAATTCGGGCAGCTCATCTAAAAACAGCACTCCATTTTGTGCCAGACTAATTTCGCCTGGCATGGGAAAACTACCTCCACCAACTAAACCTGCATCAGAAATTGTATGATGAGGTGCACGGAAAGGGCGAACTGAAATTAGCGAATCAGCTTTTCCTAAATTTCCCGCAACAGAATGGATTTTGGTGGTTTCCAGGGCTTCACTTAAACTCAGGGGAGGTAAAATGCTGGGAATTCGTTTGGCCAACATTGTTTTTCCGGCTCCCGGAGGACCAATAAAGATCACATTATGACTTCCTGATGCTGCAATTTCCAGCGCTCTTTTGATATTTTCCTGTCCTTTGACATCTGAAAAATCGAATTCGTATTTATTGAGCCTATTATAAAATTCTTCACGTGTATCGACCCGTGTTTGCTCAAGCATTACCTTATCATTAAAAAAATCAATTGCTTGTGTAATATTGTCGATACCAAAGACATCCAGTTTATCTACAATGGCCGCTTCCTTGGCATTTTGAGATGGAAGAATGAAACCTTTAAACCCTTCTTCTCTGGCTTTAATGGCAATTGGCAGTGCTCCTTTAATTGGCTGTAAACCACCATCTAAGGAAAGCTCACCCATAATCAGATAATCGCCAACCCGATTGTTTTTCATCTGGCCGGAAGCAGCCAATATACCAAGTGCAATGGTAAGATCGTAAGCAGAACCTTCTTTTCGAAGATCGGCGGGAGCCATATTTATAACGATTTTCTTGCCTGGAATTTTAAGGCCAATATGTTTCAAAGCGGCTTCTATGCGTTGGTGACTTTCGCGCACAGCATTATCAGGCAAACCAACATGAAACCAATTGATTCCTTGATCAATACTCACTTCAACTGTAATTGTAATTGCGTCAACACCTATAAGCGTGCTGCCAAATGTTTTTACCAGCATAGGAATAAATTAAGAAATATATTGAACCGCTAACGCGATTTCTTTTTTATATACTATCTTCTTGTAGAAACAATCCAAACTTTGCTGTAAACCAAAAACGAGTACCCTCACCAACTTTACTGCTAAAATTGAGGTCGCCACCCAAAAGTTGAGCCATATTCTTGGCCACAACTAATCCAAGGCCACTACCGCCGTACTTTTTGGTGATATTTTGATTAAGCTGAGAAAAAGGTTTAAATAAATCGCCTTGTTCTTCTTCGGAAATGCCAATACCATTGTCGTGAACACAGGTTTTTATCAAATTATATTCCTTGTTTTTTTCTAGTAACTCTACCTTTAGGTGAATTATTCCATTTTGGGTAAATTTATTGGCATTGCCAATAAGGTTTAATAAAATTTGTCTGTACCGTAAAGAATCACCCAAAATTATTTCAGGAATATCAGGGTCTATTTCTAATTCTATTTGGTTAGATTGAGATTTAAAAAGCACTTCGTTGGCTTTAATTATTCGCTCCAACTCTCTATATAATTGCATAGGTTCTTTTACAATTTTAATGGCAAAAGATTCCATCTTTCTCAAGTCGAGTAAATCGTTCAGCAGGTTTTGCATAT
The DNA here is from genome assembly GCA_964412145.1 of uncultured Draconibacterium sp. Taxonomy (GTDB): domain Bacteria; phylum Bacteroidota; class Bacteroidia; order Bacteroidales; family UBA12170; genus UBA12170. The sequence continues at coordinate 3,109 of CAYPOW010000174.1, read as the reverse complement.
GATGTGCCGAAAAATTAATCATTTGAATACGCTCTATCAACTCACCCGGAAGTTCATCTTCCTTCATCAATTCGAGTATCCCTATTATTGCACTTAGAGGGTTTCGTATTTCGTGACTTATTTTTGCCAAAAACATCATCTTCTCTTCTTTGGCATTGGTGGCCTCGTCCTTTGCTGCTTCCAGTTCCAGTCGTGTTTTTTCCAGTTGAAGAAACACTTTAATTTTTGATTCCAGTATTTGAAGATTCACCGGTTTGATAATATAATCAACGGCTCCTGTTTGATATCCTTTAAAAATACTGTGGTCGTCGAAATAAACTGCTGAAATAAAAATAATCGGGGTGTTTCGATTCCTTTTTCCTTTCTGAACTAATTTGGCCAATTCGAAGCCATTCATTTCAGGCATATGCACATCAAGAATTAAAACAGCAAAATCATTTTCCTGAGTCAATTTAAATGCTTCAATAGAACTGACAGTAGTAAATATTTGCGCATCAAAGTGCTCAATAGAACCGGTAATTCTTAAAATATTTTCCGGTAAATCATCTACAACTAAAATACGAGGCTTAGCTTGCAATTCCATAATGTGGGCTTATTCTATATCAAAGATAAGTCTTTTTTTAAACAATCCACAAATTAACTCAATCGAAGATTCTATAATTCTCTGATTTACACTTTAGATGTTTGAGCATGCTTAAAGCGACGGTGTGACCATAAATAATTTTCAGGAGCCTGATAAATATTTTCTTCCATCAATCGAATGTATTCGGATGTTATCCATGATTGTTCTGTTTCCTGTGGATTCAGAGTTATTGGAATAAACTTTACTTCATACTTGCTACGCCCTGTTTTTTGAACATTTGCATAAAAAACAGGCAAATCATACTTTTTGGCATAGGTTTCCGCACCGATAAAAAAGGGAACATCCTGACCTAAAAATTTAGCTCGATATTTATAATTTACCGTAGGGGATTGGTCAGCAGCAAGGAAATTAACAAATTGCTTTCCTTCTGCAGCAAATTGAGCAAATTTATTTGCCGCCTTCTTCGAAGGGAAAACTTTAAATCCATAACGCTCTCTGTTGGCCACCATCATTTTATCGAAAATAGGATTTTTCAATGGAGAATACGCTGTCCAACTTAGTATTCCAGATACTCTTCCATAATAAAACAGCCATTCCCAATTGGCCACATGGCCAGCTACTACCATTATGCTTTTACCAGCATCAATTTGATCCTGAACCAAATGTTGGTTTTTATAGACATATCGTTTTTGTAATTCTTCCTCCGAAATACTCAAAGTTTTTAAGGATTCGATTAAAAAATCGGCAAAATGGTGTACAAATTTTCGAGCTGTTTTTTTGTTTTCTTTGCTTGTTTGATTCGGGAATGCAATGGCCAAATTATTCAATATCACCTTTTTGCGATATCCAATAACGTAATATAAAAGCAAATAGATAAAATATGATTTTACATGCAAAACCCAAAATGGCAATCGTGATAAAAGTTTTAAGAATGCAAATACAATTTTATAGGCCATTTTTGATGTTTTTAAAATCGCGATTATTCTTTTTTTGCCAATTTTTCCCGTACACCCTCTAACATTACTTCAGTAAGTTCAGGCAATCCAAATTTATAATTCAATCCCCAATCAGCTTTGGCTACACTATCATCAATGCATGCAGGCCAGCTTTCTGCAATAGCCTGCCTAAAATCAGGATTGTAATCGATTTTGAATGTGGGAATATGTTTTTTGATTTCATTCGCCAATTCTTCAGGATCGAAACTTATTCCGGCCACATTATAGCTCGAGCGAATGCTTAAATCATCTTCGTCTGCTTCCATTAAATCGATGGTGGCTTTTATGGCATCTTCCATAAACATCATTGGTAATTTCGATCCTTTTGATAAAAAGGAAGTATAATGACCATTTCTTATCGCTTCATAAAATATTTCAACGGCATAATCCGTTGTTCCTCCACCGGCTTCCGTTTTATAGGAAATCAAGCCAGGATAACGAATGCTTCGAACATCAACGCCATAGCGATTGTGAAAATATTCCACCCAACGCTCGCCCGCCAATTTACTAATTCCATAAACCGTATTTGGCTCAGTAATAGTGTATTGCGGAGTATCAAAACGTGGTGTTGTTGGTCCGAAAACAGCGATTGAACTTGGCCAAAATACTTTTTTAATGGCATCAACTTCTTTAGCCAGATCAAGAATATTCATAAGCGAACGCATATTGATATCCCAGGCTTGAACAGGGATTTTTTCGGCATTGCCTGATAAAACAGCAGCTAAATGATAAATTTGAGTAATCTTATGACGAATCACAAAATGAATAAGTCGATTGCTATCCATTACATCCAAAATTTCGAAAGGACCACCATTTACAACATCATCGGGAGCTTGTTTTATATCGGTTGCAAAAACTTGCTGCGCACCGTAACGTTTACGCAGTTCAACAACCAATTCCGATCCAATTTGTCCGGCTGCCCCAATTACCAAAATATTTTCCATTGTTTTTTTATTTGATTTGTGTTTGATTAATATCCATATACGCGGCCTTCAAATTGATCGACTGGCACTTTTAAAACCTGAACCTCTTCGAGTGAAGGCTTGCTGTATTTAAAATCTTTTTCAGTATAATTTTTCATAAACTGATGAAAAACAGCCTCTTTTTCAGCATTAGAATCAATAAATTCTACTTTTCCATAAGCCAAAACGGAGCGATATTTCATGCTCCAGCTGCAAGCTACCTCTTCGTGTTGCCAGCGCAATTGATGATCGATGCTAAAAACGATACACACATTTGGGTTGTTTTTAAGAATATCAATTTTTTTTCCATGCTTTGCGCCATGTAATAAAATGGTATTATCGGCAAAGCCAAAATTCATTGGAATAACATAGGGTTTATTATCGGCATCGACCATAGAGACATAACAAACCTGACAATTTTCTATGATATCTAAAATATCGCGTGGGTTTTCCAGCACTCTTTTTTTCATAATCAGCAATTTGAATTAGTAACGCAAAAGTACTAAACTCAAGCATATCCTTTTACGCTTTCGGGTTTTTTATTAGCAAAAATAATTTCTAATGATTCG
>CAYPOW010000173.1:0-7200 GCA_964412145.1 uncultured Draconibacterium sp. | reverse complement strand
CTTTCCATGTTTTTTAACTGAATCAGACCTAGCTTCATTTCTTCTTCTCCAATTAATACAACAAAAGGGATGGCCTTATCATTTGCATATCTCATTTGTTTTTTCATCTTAGCTGCATCGGGGAAAATTTCCGAATTTATTCCTGCTTTGCGCAATTTTGCTAAAATTGGTAAACAAAAGGCTTCTTCCGCTTTGCCAAAATTGACAAAAAACACTTTCGTATTTTCTGTTTGGTGTTTAGGATACAATTCCAATTCGTTGAGCACATCAAAAATGCGATCAGCTCCAAAAGAAATGCCAACTCCTGATACATCTTTCAATCCGAAAATACCTGTTAAATCATCGTAACGACCTCCTCCACAGATACTTCCCATTTGCACATCTTTCGCTTTTACTTCAATAATCGCTCCTGTATAATAGCTCAAGCCGCGTGCCAATGTTAAATCGAGTTCCACTTCATTTTGCAAATCGAAATATTGCAAATAGTCCATAATCTCTTGCATTTCTGCTACTCCTTTAAGACCTATTTCTGAGGCAGACAATGTTAATTTTAAAGCATCAAGCTTTTCGAAATTCGACCCTTTGAGCAAAATAATAGGCTGAAGCTGATCTATGGCATTCTGTGGAAGTCCCTTTTCGAGTAACTCTTTATTCACATTCTCCAATCCAATCTTATCAAGCTTATCCATCGCTACGGTAATGTCAATAATTTTATCGGCTTGTCCAATAATTTCTGCTATACCTGAAAGTATCTTACGGTTATTCAGTTTAACGACTACATTTACTTTGAAATCGGAGAAAATACCATCAATTAACTGTACCAACTCCACTTCATTTAGCATAGAATTATTTCCAATTACATCGGCATCGCATTGAAAGAACTCACGGTAGCGTCCTTTTTGAGGTCGATCAGCACGCCATACTGGCTGAATTTGATAGCGCTTAAAAGGAAAACTAATTTCGTTTTGGTGTTGCACAACATAGCGTGCAAAAGGGACGGTTAAATCGTAACGAAGTCCTTTTTCACTGATTTTTGATGTTAGTTTTTGGCTGTTTTTATCGGTATAATTTTCATCGGAGACTTTGCTCAAAAAATCGCCTGAATTTAAAATTTTAAACAAAAGTTTATCACCTTCTTCACCATATTTCCCCATCAAAGTCGAAAGATTTTCCATGGCTGGAGTTTCGATTGGCTGATATCCGTAACGGATAAAATGCTTTTTAATGGTATCGAAAATATAGTTTCTTTTCAGCATTTCTGCGGGAGAAAAATCGCGGGTACCCTTGGGAATAGAAGGTTTTTGAACAGCCATAATTTATTGATTTTAACGGCCACAAAGATAGAAAGAAATTTAGAGTGTGCTACAGCTATTTTTCAATTGAGAAACGATCCCAATCCAAACCCACTGTGAATTTCCTGCGGAAATCGTCTAACATTTTCTTTGAAAGCAAAATGATTTCAGTAAATTCAGTATCTATTGCTTGTTGGATAAGTTTTTTGCCTTTGGCATCGTAAATATTTGAATCGCCAGCGTGTGCCAATCCGTTACCATCTTCACCAATACGATTAACACCAATCACATAGGACTGATTTTCAATGGCTCGAGCTTTTAGCAAGCTCATCCAAGGATCGCGTCGTGCTGCCGGCCAATTGGCAACATAAATTAATAGATCGAAATCATAAACGCCATTGGAATAATTGTTTTTTGCCCAGACCGGAAAACGCAGATCATAACAAACCAAGGGTTTTATTTTCCATCCCTTTAATTCTACGATCAAACTTTCTGTTCCGCCTGTAAATTTCTTATGTTCACCGCCAAGGCTGAAAAGATGTCGCTTATCGTATTGTTTATACGCGCCATCAGGTTGCATCCAAAATAAGCGATTGTAAAAATTATCGTTTTCACGAATAATCAAACTGCCGCAGACTACAGCTTGTCTATTTTTGGCCTGCTCGCGCATCCATCGCATGCTTTCGCCTTCCATTTCTTCAGCAACAACCTCAGGATCAATAACAAAACCCGTATTAAACATTTCGGGAAGAACAATCAAATCGACTTCTTCCTTAATTTGATCAATATCGTAACCGAAACTAGCCATGTTGGCCGCTTTATCTTTCCAAACCAAATCAGATTGGATAATACTAATATTTAAATCCTGCATAATATTTCAGCTGCTTTTTCAATTGTTTTTTCGCCTTTGGCAAAACAAAAACGGAGTGTTTTATTTTCATCCTTTTTTTGATAAAAGGCTGAGATGGGAATACTTGCTACACCAAATTCCAAAATTAATCGCCTTGCGAAATCCATTTCATTTTCTGTGGAAATATCAGAATAATCAAGCAATTGAAAATACGTGCCGTAAGAAGGAATTATTTTAAAACGGGAAGACTTCACACTTTCAACAAAAAAATCGCGCTTTTGCTGATAAAACTCGCCCAAATGCAAATAATTTTCGGGATCCATCATATGCTCCGCAAGTGCATGTTGAATGGGTGTATTGACTGCAAAAACATTAAACTGATGTGCTTTTCTAAATTCATTCATCAGATTTTCTGGCGCTAAAACAAAACCTATTTTCCAACCAGTGGCATGAAATGTCTTACCAAAACTGCCAACAACAATACTTCTTTCTGCCAGCTCTGGATACGCACAAGCGCTTTGATGTTTTTTTCCATCGAATATAATATGCTCGTATACCTCATCGCTTAAAATAATGATGTCCGTATTTTTTGTAATTCTTTGTAAATCAAGCATATCCTGTTCGCTAAGAACACTTCCGCTAGGATTGTGAGGCGTATTGATTACAATCATTTTTGTGCGATGCGTAATTTTTTGCGCCATTTCCTGCCAATCGATGTGATAATCAGGTAATTGCAATTGAACGTATTTAACAACACCTCCATTTAGCCGAACGGCTGGACCGTAAGAATCATAGGCAGGCTCAAAAACAATAACCTCATCCTGATCGCGAATAAATGCAGTAATTGCCGTAAACAAGGCTTGCGTAGCGCCAGCTGTAACAGTTACTTCAGTGTCAGCATTGTAATTCACGCCGTAGGTGTCGGCCGCTTTTCTTACAATTTGTTCTCTTAAAACAGGCACTCCCGACATTGGAGCATACTGATTGAGTCCCAATTTCATTTTCTGATGAATAGTAGATATTAATTTTTCTGAAACAGGAAAATCAGGAAATCCCTGAGATAAGTTTATGGCATTGTGTTTTATAGCCAAACCCGACATAACCGCAAAAATAGAGGTTTCGACGCCAGGTAATTTTGAAATAACATTTCCTTTAAAATTTTTCATTTGCGTTTATTTTAAATCGTGTTAATAAATTTGATGCTAAGATTCATTGTTAATTTATTAAATTTCAATCAATCTCTTTAAAAACGATTTCTGATAATCAATTATTAAAGTGCGAAATTACATAAATAGCACTCTAATATCAATAATAGACATTAAAAAGAAGCTACCTTTGTAAAAACTCAAATTGGATGGCAAAATTATTTTTAGTCCCAACACCCATTGGCAATCTTGAAGACATTACGCTTCGGGCGATTCGGATATTAAAAGAAGCGGACTTGATTTTAGCGGAAGACACCAGAACAAGTGGGAATTTACTTAAACATTTGGGTATTTCAAATAAACTATCTTCATACCATATTCATAACGAGCATAAAAGCGTGAGCCAATTAGTTGAACGTATACTAGACGGCGAAAATATGGCTTTGATAAGCGATGCAGGAACGCCAGCAATTTCTGATCCCGGGTTTTTATTGGTTCGCGAATGCATAAAAAATAATATTGAAGTGGATTGCCTTCCAGGTCCAACAGCTTTTGTTCCTGCCCTTGTAAATTCTGGTTTACCAAACGACCGCTTTCACTTTGAAGGTTTTTTACCGCATAAAAAAGGACGTCAAACACGATTGATTGCTTTGGCTGAAAATCCGTTTACAACAGTTTATTACGAATCGCCGCATCGATTAGTAAAAAGCTTAAAGCAATTTGCGGAATTTTTTGGAGAAGATCGTCAAGCAAGTGTTTCGAGAGAAATAAGCAAAATGTACGAAGAAACGGTGCGGGGAACATTAGTTGAATTGTACCAACATTATGAAAAAAAAGCTGTTAAGGGAGAAATTGTATTGGTTATTGCCGGAAAATAATCCTTTTCTATCCTTTGTTTTCGCTTCCTAAAAAATCACCCACTTTATCCCAAAAGCCTTTTTCCAAATGACAATTGGAGTGACCACGTTTAGGAATGACCCACAATTCAACTTTGGGTTGTATCTTCTTCAATTTTAATCCTTGTTCAAGCGGAACAATAGCATCATTCTCACCGTGAATCAATAAAAAATCTGCTTGTGCTTTTAATATATTATTTTCAGGAGCAATTTCATCGAAATTAATATGTGTACGCCATTTTACAAACTTGAAAAACAACCAGATAAAAGGATAATATGGAATATGACGATCTTTTAATTGCTTAGTCATCACAGCAAGTGGATGCGCAAAAGCACCTACAGTAACAACTTTTTGAATGCGTGAATCGCGACTTGCAGCCAAAATAGAAGAAGCACCACCAATGGATAATCCAATGAGTGAAATCGCTTTGTTTTTTTGATTTTTATTGCTCAAAATATATTCAGTGGCAGAGCCAATATCCTCAGCAAATTTCAGCATAGTCATTGGCCCATCATTGTGACTATTGCCATGCCCTCTGGCATCAAAAGCAAGCATATTAAAACCTCTGCAACAAAGTTTTCGCAAATAGGGAGTCATACGCTCCACATTCCTTCCCCAACCATGAACCAAAATTACAGTGGGAAAATCAGGATTCGATTCTACTTTCCAGGCATAAATATCCTGGCCTTTTACAGATGGAAACTTAACTTCATCTACTCGAAGACCAATATTTGTCGGAATCCGATTGTGTGGATTTACCGGATTCTTAAATCCTCGGTATATCAAGTAAAAGATAATAGTTGAAAGGATAAATAAAATCAGGAAAATATAGAAAAATAACATGGGATTCCAATTAAGTCGGCAAAGTTACAAAGTCAAATCAAATCGCTCAAAAAATCCAGTTAAACAGTTTGTTTTTCTTCCTTATTATTCACTCGGAATATTTCGTCGTTTGGCATATCACTGGAAACTTCACCATCAATTAATCGAATAATCCGATGGCAATGTTTTGCAATATCTTCTTCGTGTGTTACAACAATTACTGTATTTCCCGCCGCATGAATTTCTTCAAAAAGACCCATCATTTCGAGGGATGTCTTTGAATCAAGATTCCCTGTTGGCTCATCGGCCAAAATGATAGACGGATTATTTACCAAGGCACGAGCCACAGCAACACGCTGACGCTGACCCCCAGAAAGTTCATTTGGACGGTGATCAATACGGTCGGATAAATGCACATCTCTCAGCGTATTTGTAGCTTTTTCGATGCGCTCTTTTTTGGAATATCCAGCATAAATCAAAGGGAGCATTACATTTTCCAGAGCTGTTGAGCGGGGCAGCAAATTAAATGTTTGGAAAACAAAGCCTATTTCCTGGTTTCGGATTTCGGCCAATTCATTGTCTACCATTTTACTAACATCCTGCCCTGCCAAAAAATATTCTCCATGTGTTGGAGTATCCAAACAACCTAAAATATTCATTAAAGTCGATTTTCCAGATCCTGAAGGACCCATTAAAGCAACATATTCGTTTTTATAAATTTCAATGCTAATACTACGTATGGCTTTTACCAGTTGTGTTCCAACCTGATAGTGCTTTGCAATATCTGTAATTGATATGACTTTTTCCTGCATAATTATGGTTTTGTAAGAAGTTCAAAAATAGGCATAATTCTTTTAATTGAGTTAACAAAATTAAAATCTCAATAGAAAATTCTGTTTTGTCGATTCCTTCCTGAATAAAAGAATACCTATAAAAAACAAATCCAGGCTCACGCGAACCGAATCATTCTTTATCAGACTTTTCCATCGATCTAACGAGTTCTTGGACGCATGAATATGCGGAATGATTACAGCGCTACGCTCAGAAATAAATGGTCGCAATTTGGCAAGCAGATTATCCTCTTTGATTAAAAGCGACTTAGAGATATAAATTAAATCGAATTTTATTTCTTCTTTAGGCAAAACGACCAAATTATCTGATGTATAAATCTTGTTCGCCTCTAAAACATTCAAAAATAATTGTTGAATAGAATATCTATTTTTATCTAATACAAAGGCGTTTTCTATTTTCAAATAGTGGATAATTGCTACGATAATTTGTGTTTGTCTTTTATTAAAGTCAAATAGTTTACCGGCAGAATGATTGATTTTTTTAGCCTTTAATTTTACCTCATTGTAAAATTCAAATACAAACGGAGAATGCAATCCGTGCGCATTTTTAGCATAAAATAGAAATTTTAATTTTTCTATAATCTGAAAATAAGTCATTGCTTTAAAATATTATTGAATAAATTTCGCAATATAAATATACGTTTTTAGCGCCGATTCACAAAACCAATAGAATGAAAAAGAGGACAGCCCGATGGCTTCCTCTTTTTTGCACTGCAAATCTATTAGGGGTTATTTTCAGGCATGTATTTCAATAAATTTACGCTCCAGAAAATGAACTAACTTTTGATAGGCCTCTGTTTCCGTTTTCCAATCGTAGCGATATTTAAGCGTGCTAACGTATTGCATTGCTTCTTCAAAGCGCTTAAAATTATTCAAAGTATAAATTACATCTTCATAAGCTTGTGAATTTCCACTAAAGAGTTCGTTTATGAAATAAAATTTATCGTTTATTCCTATGGCCGACTTTAAATTTTCAATACGCGTGCTGCTAAGTTTATTCACCAAGCTTTTGTCTTTTGCTTTTTGAGCAATAGAATCGTTTACCGAAAATATTTCATCTTCGAATTGAAGCAATAGGCTTGGTTTTACCTCCTCATTTTTTGACGTTATTGTGTCCAATTCATCTTTTATAGGTTCTTCTATATCTTCTGTCGAAATCTCAGGAGGATTATTCACATCTTGCAGAAAGTCATTTGTAACCTTTTCGTATTCCAATTCATCATTCAAGATTATTTTTTCATCTGTTACTTCATTTTTTGAAGTGTTGAGGTCTTCCATTTCTTTTTCGATCGGAGAATCTATTGAAACGGTTTTTTCGATTAATTCTTTAGCTGGCTTTTCAA
>CAYPOW010000172.1:0-7209 GCA_964412145.1 uncultured Draconibacterium sp. | reverse complement strand
CGATAATTTTGCTTTAAAGCAAAACCCCCTTGCGTCAAAATACTTGTTATACAATTGTATTTCAAAATAATATGTAAATTATTTTGAAATATACAATAGTAAATGCCGTTATACAATCAAAGGTGGGTTTGGAGCGAAGTGAACAAAACCATCATTTTGATTGATAACTGGTATTTGTAGAATAAATTGAATGAAACACATAGTATCAATCAATTCAAACATGTATTATGGAAATAAAAAACCGAATCAATCAACTCGATTGGCACCCCACACGCCGATGGGGCAGCAGACAATTGTCCACTATCAATCGAATCATTATTCATCAGGAACTGGCCGAAGGCAGCATCGAAAATGTAAATGCCTACCATATTTCGCCTAACCATATCTCGCCCAGAGGTTGCCCAAAAATCTGCTACCATTATGGCATTCGGAAGAATGGCGAGATTATTCAGGTAAATGAATTATCGAGTGTGGTCTGGCATACTTCAGGTCAAAACCTAAATGCCATTGGTATTATGCTTGTAGGCAATTTTGCCGGAACAGGGCATACAGCGGCGACAAGCGAACCAAGCATTGAACAACTTGCTGCGCTTGAATTTTTAAGCGACTATCTTCTAAAAGCCTTTAATTTCTCTTATCAGGAGCTTTATGGGCATTATCATTTTGGCAAGCCTGCTTGTCCTGGTTTTGTGGTTTCCGAATGGATAGAAAACAAAAGAAATGATATCTATTTGAATCACCCTGAATACAAAGCTATCGTGAAAACAATAAAAGAGATTCAAAAACGACTGATTGCTTTGGGTTATGATTGCGGAAAAGCGGACGGTATTCAAGGTATTAAAACCATTGCAGCCATTCGCAAATTTCAAGGCGATCATCAACTGCTCGCCGATGGCATAGTAGGCCCACAAACATGGAAACATCTTTTAGCATTATCATCTTAAAATTAATATTATGACACAAAAAAATGAAAAATTAAGACTGGGAGAAAGCGGATTCTGGCCAAGCTGGATATCCAAATTCCTCTTTACACTTATCAGCGTAAAAGTATGGGGATTAGTAGCTTGTACCTGGATTTCAACCTGGCTATTACTCAATAGCTTTCTGGAAAAAGGACAATGGCTTACTTTTAATACCACTATCTGGGCCTTAATCTTTGGAATGAAAGAAATATTCCGGATTGCCGAAAAAAGAGATAGTACCGAACAGGAAAATCTAAAGGAATATTTTGATTCCAAATTAAAAATCAGTTCGATGATGTCGAATGCGCCCGATGCTTCAAAAACGACCTTCACAAAAGAAGGATTTGAAATTGTAGGCGATGAACCGGATACAGAAATTTAAAACAAAAGGCTATGAATAAGACATTAAAACATATACTTATTGGTCTGCTTGTTTTAGGCTTGCTGGCTATTATTGCTTTTAGCACGGTTTTGAAAGACATTGAAGTAGGATCTGTTTTTGCAGCGTTGGCAGCTGCCTTTGCAGCCTTTAAAGCCAAGCTTTTTAAATCTTCTTCCGACCTTGATGCGCAATTAGAAGCAGTAGGACAGGAGCATGCGATGAAGCGCGAAGAATGGAAAAACACAAAAGAAGAAATGGAAAGCCAATTCAATGCATTGAAAGCCCGCATGGATTATATCGATTATAAATCGGCTAAAATATTTGGTGAGATCAGCGAACTGGATGAAATTCAAAAACAAGCAATCAAAGACAATGCAAATACCAACAACAATGAATTGCTCGATTTTTTGAATCGGTAAAATTTAGATTTATGAGAAAATTATTGAGGTTTGAAAAATATGCTGCCCCTTCAGGGCGTGAAATTGTTATTGAACCTTTTTACCCAAGGCGATGCCTTGGGCTTTGATATTTCAGGCTTTCAGCCTTTTTATTAATACTTTGATTGAATCTAATGAATGGATTGACGAATAAAGCAAATTGAAATCGTCTTTACTTTAAAGTAGGACAGGTAATAATTAGGACAATTGCCATTAGCGCCCTGCCTCGAAAGTATAACTTTGGTATATGAGCAAAATAAGGATTCAAAATTTTCGCCCTGTTCCAAAGAGGCCTCTGGCACAAGGGCAACATATTATAACCCAGGGCAACGGCTCTGTGACAATAAGAAAGGAATCCACGCCCTGAAAGGGCCATATATCGTAACCCAGGGCAACGCCCTGGGAATAAAAAAACAGAAAACTTGCGCCCTGTAGGGGCAAAATAAATGTTTAAAATGATTTAAAACCCCATAAAAATGAAAAAGCTCCTTGCCCCATTATTCCTCCTCCTTGCATTACCCATTTGTCATGCACAAACAGGCCTTATTGCCCCCGGAAAAACCTATCTCAATTCAGGCTCCGATACCTTGTTTTATATGCCCAAAGCAAAGCTCATTACATTTAAAAATTGCGAAACAAATTTAAGCTTTAGCCTCCAAAAGCTGGAGATGCACAAAGAACTTAGAGCCAATTTGCAGGAGCGTATTTTTCTGGCCGACAGCACCCTGGCCTTAAAACGCATTGAAGCTAATATCTGGTTTTCCAAACTCCAAAACAATGATTATGCTCTGGAAGAACAACGCAAGATAAACCTGCATCTTATCGATGATAAAGACCGCATCCGCCGTTCCCGTATTTATTATTTTGTGGGAGGCGTATTGGCGACCAGCCTAGTTTTTATAGCGGTGAAGTAGGGCAGGATCAGGCACATAAAATAATTTTTCGCAAGCTTTTTTCTGAGAAAAGCTTAAGCATATTTTAATTTTTGGTAATTTTTCAATGGGTTATTGAATACGCTTATCCGTAAAAACAGCACGTTTGTCCTTGATTTACAAAACGCATGGCAGCTGGATTGGAAAATAAATGGAAAAGACTTACATTTGGGAAACATTAAAACGAGATCCTATAATATTAAGCAACAAGGCTGAATTTAATTTATTAAATGTATTATTAATCTTATTGAGGATACGAATACTATATTGAGCAAATTGTTTTTATACCACTAAATTGATTTTGGAAGAACAGTTTTGAGAAAGATTAAGAGAAATGAAATCAATATTAATCATATAACATTGTTGTAATTAATACAAGAAAAACAAAACAGAGTACCATAATTTGACAGATAAACGAAATTGAAAAGCTTACACGCAAATAGCACATTTGGGTTTTTGCCGACCCGCAAAATATCAACTCAAAAAAACCAAAAGAGCTATTTTTTGCCAACGCTTCAAGAAAATAGAAAACATATTGTAAATTTGGAAGATTAATGAAACTGGAAATAAAACATATAGAGAAATCCTTTGGAGAGAATCAAATTCTCAAAGACATTTCTTTTGAAGTGGAACAAGGGAAAGTATATGTTTTAATGGGAACAAATGGAAGTGGAAAAACAACACTTTTCAATATTCTTACAGGTTTTCTAAAGCCTGAAGGCGGGCAAATATTGTTTAACAACGAAAGTATTTTAAATAAAGAACCATATCTAATAAACACAAATGGAATAAGCCGAACATTCCAAGACATGCGTTTAATTGAAGAAATAAGCGTAAAGGAAAATATAATGCTTTCATTCAAAAATCAGGAAGGCGAAAAATGGTGGAAAGCATTATTACCAAAAAACAATTATAAAACTGAACAGATAGAAAATATTAGCAAAGCAAACGAAATTTTAGATGAAACATTTATAAGTGAAGTTTCAAACCAAAAAGCAGGTGAAATATCATACGGACAACAAAAACTATTAACACTTGCCTGTTGTATTGCAAATAATGCTGATTTGTTTTTATTAGACGAGCCAGTTGCAGGAGTAAATCCAATCTACAGAGAAAAGTTGATTACTGTAATAAACATATTAAAAGAGAAAGGAAAAGCATTTATAATAATAGAACACAATGCTGATTTTATAAGCAAAATAGCTGATAAAATTCTTTTCCTTAATTCTGGAATCATTAAAGAATATGAAAATTATTCTGCTATGCGAGAAGATGAGCAAGTAAAAGAAGCATTTGTATGAGTATTTTAAGTGTAGAACATATAAATACAGGTTATGAAAAAAAGCAAGTTCTTTTTGACATAAACTTTAATTTACAACAAGGCGAATGTCTTTTAATAGTTGGTTCTAATGGTTCTGGTAAAAGTACATTATTTAAAGCAATATACAGAAGTTTGGATTTATGGGATAAAAATGGAAAAATATTCTTTAATGAGGAAGATATAACTAAACTATCAACACACCAACTTATAAAAAAAGGAATAGTTTATATCCCTCAAAAAGATGAATTATTTGAAGATTTAACTGTTCTTGAGAATTTAGAATTGAGTATACTGCACTTAAATGATAAAAACGAAACTAAAAAACGAATTGGAACTGTTTTAAAACAAGTATCAACCCTAAAACAAAAGTTAAATCAAGGAATAAATAGTTTAAGTGGGGGAGAAAGAAAATTATTATCCTTAGCAATAGCATTAGTAAATAAACCTAAAGTCTTATTATTTGATGAGCCTCTTGCAGGATTAAGTGGAGAAAACATTGATTCGCTTATTGTCTATTTAAATGAGATTAAAGAACAAGGAACTACGCTTGTGTTAGTTGAACATAGAATTAAAGAATTATTTTCACTTGCAGACCGAGTTATTGGTTTAAAGTTAGGAGAACTTTATAATAATGAATTAAAATCATTAGAAAACATTAAAACATTTATGCTATGAATAAAAAAGGATTAATAATATCGATAATTGCCATTATCGTCTTGCTAAGTAGTTATTTTATTTTTAATAAACGTTTAATTGAGTCAAAAACGGAAAAAATAAAAATAGGTGTTATTATGCCTCAAACAGGTTTTCTTGCAAATCCTGGTAAAAATGTTATTAAAGGAATTGAATTATATATTAATGAATTTAATAAAGAAAACCCAAACCATCAAGTAGAATTAATTATAGAAGATTCAAAATCTGAACCCAAAACAGGTGTTAATGCATTAAATAAACTAATAAGTATTGACAAAGTAAAAATAGTGATTGGAGATTTAGGAAGTCCTATTTTTTTAGCTATGGCACCAATTGCAGAAAAAAACAAGGTTGTTATGATTTCACCTGGAGCATCTAATCCAAAGGTAAGAGATGCTGGAGATTATATTTTTAGAGATTATACATCTGATGAATCTGATGGAAAAGTAATGGCAAATTTTATGTTGAAAGACAGAGCCATTACGGAATGTGCTGTCCTCTTCTTTAATAATGATTACGGAGTTGGTTTAAATGAAGCCTTCATTAACGAATTTATTAAGAATGGAGGTAACATTAAGTTGAATGAGGCATTTGACGACAATAATCTTGACTTTAAAAATCTCGCCTTAAAACTTAAAAATGCAAATATAAAAAGTGTATATTTTGTTGGAAGTCCTAAACAAAATGCATATTTCTTAAAGAATTTAAAAGAACTAAATGTAAAAATAAATGTTTATGGAGTCTTAAGTTTTGAAGATCAAGAGTTTATTAGTATTGCAAAAGGTAATTTTGATAGTGTAACATATAGTACTCCCAACTTCGATACCAATAGCACTGCAAGTAACGTTGTTAGTTTTGTAAAAAACTTTAATAATAGATATAATAAGTTACCTGATTTAATGTCAGCATTGGGATATGATGTGGCAAATATCTTGGGTAATTGCCTTAAAACTTCAAATTTTAATATTAACAATATAAAAGATGAACTATATAAAGTAAAAAACTTTAATGGTTTGACTGGAAATACAAGTTTTGATGAAAAAGGAGATGTTGAAAAGGATGTTTTAATTAAAGAAATAAAAGGCGACGGCAAAATTATTATAGTTAAAATCTTTAAAAATTAGTTGCAGAATGGTTTATAACTTAGAAATTACAGGTGACTATCAAAAGATAGCAGTAACTAATTCACTTGGTGATGATGGTATAATTCAGAAGATGTACAATATCAGAGTCTTTTCAAAATCCCGGGAATTGAACTTATTACAAAAATTATCAGAGAAAAGAGATAAGTATTATGATGTGGAAATAATTGACAAATTATTTAATCATTATAAAATATGCAATGGTGAAAATGTCAACAATGATCTATATTTAAAAAACAAATATTTATACCTTACGACAAGAGGGGTTATGAATTATTTGCGATTGTATCAGAAGCAAAAAGAAGAGGTAAATAAGCCCTATTATGATTTTGAAATAAGTAGAGTAAAAAATTATATTAAAACTTACTTAAAAGATAATGATAGTTTATCAATAGTTTCATTAGGAGCAGCAAATTCGGATAAGGAAAAAGACGTGTTTAAAGGACTAACTGATACTGAAATAGGAAAGATAAAATATTGCCCTGTCGACATAAGCAATTATCTTATCCATTTGGGCATTATTGATGTTTCATCAGAAGAAAGATTAAAAGATTTGGATGTCAATTCTATAATTGCTGACTTTTGGGACTTAGGAGATTATATTGAAGATAATGAAGATAATGATATAAAAGAAGAATTATTTGGTAAAAAGGGAAGAGTATTTTTGCTTTTAGGAGGAACATTTGGAAATTATACAGAAAAGGAATTTTTGGATAAGATTGTTGAATTAATGGATGTTGGAGATGAATTAATCATTAGTTTAAAATTGAAAAAAGAAGGAACAAGTATTTCAGAAGAATATGACCATCCTGGAGATTCAGAATTTTTAATGGAACCACTTACTTATATCCCATATTTTTATGGTTATGCAAAATATCATAGAGACTTATTAGAAAAGGGCAAGAACGCAGAATTAAAAGATAATGATTATGATAAAAAATTTGTTTCAATTATTCCGAAATCTGAATGTCATGCACCATTTATTGAAGTAAAAGACGAAAATGAATTGAACAAAAAATTAAGATTAGCTTGGACAACTCGTTACGATAAAGACACCCTTATAAATTGGCTAAAAAATTATAGATCAAATGATAATAATATAGGTGATTTTATTTTAAAAATTTCTACAGAAGAAATTGAAGGTAATCACGCACTTATATTTTTGAGAAAAGACAGGTATGATTATGGAAAAGAGTTATTAGACATACTGAATGGATATGGAAAAGCACCTGAATATCAGAAATTAATTGAAAAAATGGATTTAGAAAAAAAGTTTAATTATTTTTATGACTATCGGGAAACATTAACAAATGATTTGTGATTACAAGAAACAGATGCGA
>CAYPOW010000171.1:0-7248 GCA_964412145.1 uncultured Draconibacterium sp. | reverse complement strand
AATGGTATATTTTTGATGCGAATGTATTTGAAAAACTCTTTGCCCAAAACAAAGAACTGGTCAAACAATTTATCGATTTTGAAAACGGTCGGCTGGCTGGAAAAACCACCGATTTTTTCTACAAAGAAATTGCCGAAACCTATATCTCAAATCTTACTCAGGAAATAGAATTCACTTATTTCGATATTCGTGATTATGAAAAACCCTTGCGCAATGACGATAAAAAAGATGATAATATTCTTATTGCTCTTTTTAAATTGCTTTCGCCCGAGCATCTTTTAAAACTCCCTTTTGCCAACGACAGCAATAGTCTCGACAAACGTTTTTATGGCGAACTGCTGCATATTATCGGCCTAAGCGAAACAAAAGAAGGCAGCAAGAAGCTCATTCAGCGAAACAAGGAAAGTGTACGGAATTCCGGTTCTCTGCTCGAAAATGCGATTAATCTATTAAACAGCCTCGATAAAATTAGTCGATTGGATAATCCTGCTCATTTTGGTAGCAATCAGGAAGAGCGACTTTTTAACGTAGGACTCGAATTAAGCATCACCTGGATCAATCGCATTTTGTTTCTAAAATTGCTCGAAGCACAACTTGTTACTTATCACAAAGGCGATAGGTCTTTTGAGTTTTTGAATTTCGATAAAATAAAAAATTACGACGATTTAAATAGCCTCTTCTTCGAAGTGCTGGCACAGCAACATGCCAAACGCAACGAGGATGTAAAAAAGGCTTTCGAAAAAGTACCTTATTTAAACAGCTCGCTTTTTGAACCAAATGAAATAGAACATACTACGCTTTTAATCAGCAATTTGCGCGATGAAAAAACAATCCCCGTTTTTGCTGCAACTGTGCTTAAAAATGTGAATGGTAAAAAGAAAATAGGCGAACTAAATACGATTGAATATTTATTTGAATTTTTAAGCGCCTACGATTTTAGCAGTGAAGGCTCGGAAGACATTCAGGAAGAAAACAAGGCTTTGATCAATGCTTCTGTTTTGGGGTTAATCTTTGAGAAAATTAACGGCTATAAAGACGGCTCCTTTTTTACGCCTGGTTTTATTACGATGTATATGAGTCGCGAAACCATTCGACGTGCGGTGGTGCAAAAATTTAACGAAACCAAAGGCTGGAATTGTGAAGATATGGATTCGCTCTACGATAAAATTGAAGATCGCACAGAAGCCAATCAAATCATCAATAGCCTAAAAATTGTTGATCCTGCCGTGGGCTCCGGTCATTTTTTAGTCTCGGCACTCAACGAAATTATTGCCATTAAAAACGATCTGAGAATTTTGCAGGATCGTGATGCTAAACGACTGAAAGAGTACAATATAGAAGTGGTTAACGATGAGTTAATTGTGACCGATGAAGATGGCCAACTCTTTGAATACCGACCAACGCACAAAGAAAGTCAGCGGGTGCAGGAAGCCCTTTTTCACGAAAAGCAAAACATTATCGAAAACTGCTTGTTTGGTGTGGATATCAATATCAATTCTGTAAAAATCTGTCGCTTGCGCTTGTGGATTGAGCTATTGAAAAATGCCTATTACAAAAACGAAACAGAGCTGGAAACACTGCCCAATATCGATATCAATATCAAATGCGGCAATTCACTAATCAGTCGTTTTGATTTGGATGCCGATTTAGGCCAAGCCTTGAAGAAAAGTAAGTGGAATATCGATCTATACCGATTGGCCGTTGATGCCTACCGAAATGCGCAAAACAAAGAGCAAAAGCATCAGATGGAAAATCTGATTAGCGATATAAAAGGCGATTTTAGAAGCGAAATTTCGCTAAACGATAAAAAGATAATACGATTACAAAAGCTTAATGCTGAGCTATTTACACTGACAAACCAAACCCAGCTTTTCGAACGTTCTAAAAAAGAAATTGAGCTTTGGAATAAAGATATTAAACGACTGACTGACGAAACCCAAAAGCTGGAAACCGAAATAGAAGAAATTAAAAACAATAAGATTTACGAAAATGCTTTTGAATGGCGCTTTGAATTTCCGGAAGTGTTAGACGAAAATGGCGATTTTGTGGGTTTTGATGTGGTGATTGGGAATCCGCCTTGGGGTGCAAGTTTATCTGATGAAGCACTGAAGCATATTAAGAAAATTAATAGCGATATTATTGTTAGAATGGTTGATTCATTTATGTTTTTTGTAAATCTAAGCTTTAACATTAAAACGAAATCTGGTCATATTTGTCAAATAATTCCAGATGTCATTTTATATCAATTAGATAATTTAAAGTTAAGACAAAAAATACTTTATAATCTACAACTTATTCTTGCTATAAACCTAGGAGACAGGATTTTTGAGGATGTTGCAAGACCTTCTGCAATAATACTATTGAGCTCACATAGAAATAATAAGACTTGTGTTTTCGAATACGATGTTAATGGAGCGCATCAAATTCATAATATTCCTAAATTTGAAATGGAAACGTCTTTGTTTAGTGATCTACCAAATAACATTTTTGCAACAAGGAATATTGAGGGTTACAAAATATTAAATCGATTTAAAAAAAATAAACTCCGTGAGTTAATTGATTCAGACGGAATTCAAAGAGGAATTAGTCCAGATTTGAAAGAGGCATTTCTCGTAAATGAAGAAACAATTATACAGCACAATTTAGAGCGAAATAGTATTTTTCCAACAATTACTGGTGGTCGAGATGTTAATAAATATAGCGCAAAAGATATTGGTAAAAGAATCATTTACACAAAAAAATCAGATGATGAGAGTGAAATAACAAATATCATAAAGCATATATATGGTTTTTATAATCAAATAACTTGTAAAGAAGTAAAACAGGGGAAACATCCATTTTGGTCATTGCACCGAGCAAGAGAGAAGGCAATTTTTGATAAAGACGAAAAAATAATTGGTGTTATAACTGGTGATAAAATCGCAGTCTCCATTGACGAATCTAAGTTATATCCAACAGATGGGATTTATTTATTTTCTACAAACGGTATCTATTCAAATAAGTTTCTTGTTGGTCTTTTAAATTCGAAACTTTGCACTTATTTATATCGTCTTGTGTCAATGGAAGAAAGTCGAACTTTAGCCCAAATCAAACCTAGTTTGTTGCAGGATCTTCCAGTAAATATACATTTTGATAAACAATTAGTTTTGGAAATAGAGTCAAAAACTAACAAAATAATCGAATACCTAAACAAAGAAATAAGCACTTCCCAATTAGAATCGGAAATAGACCAATTGGTTTATCAGCTTTACGGTTTAACAGAGGAGGAAATTGCCCTTGTAGAGGGTGCTGTAAAATAGGATAAATGAAATAAGGGCAATTCGCGAACTCCAATATTTGTTTTAATTTGTGAGCAAATAGCTATTGTTGAAAATCCGGTTAAATAGCAGAATATCAGATATATACCCTACGAGGGTTTGAAACCCTCGTAGGGTTGGAGTTGAAGCGATTTTAAAAAAAAACTTAGTTCCAGAAGGAAATGAAGCGTACGGAAAAATCGTATGTTTGAAAATGCAGGCAGAGTATAGAAAAAACAGTATTGAAATAGGAAAAACATACAATTTCCTTTAGGGAAAAAAGATGGGTAGCCAATGCAATTACAAGGCATTTCTATCGTGCCGTACGGCACGAAATTGAATTTTGCTCTGATGATTTTTCTACCCATATTTGATTCCTACGGAATCTTTGGAAAATATCAATTAATAACAATGACAAAAAAGCACATTATCTCAGATGTCGACAATTTGTTGACGACTGAAAATGGAATCGGAAATAGACCAATTGGTTTATCAGCTTTACGGTTTAACGGAGGAGGAAATAGCGATTGTGGAGAATTTGGTTAAGAAACAGAAATACAGTTGAGTATCTGGGAATTTGGGAAAGTATTTACAATCCTAATTTTAATTATGGCGAATTCGCCATAATTAAAAACCAGGTAGGTTTTTCAATGCAGTAAAGTTTTAAAGTAGTCTCTTAGGCAAATTCCTATTGCCCGTAGGGCATAAATATCAGTAGAGAATCAAAAAGTTATGGATAGGATATTTCCCGTACGGGGATTAACATTTAAATTTACAATATGGTGTAAGTATTCGTTTTTTATGCAGCATAAAGTTGATGTCCTACGGACAATAAAAACTATTTACAATTCAATATTCTATTGATATTCAAGCCCTACGGGCTATAGTAATTATACCGAATTCGGTATAATTAGAAATGAAGCAGATATGCTAAATATGGCATTATTTGGAAAAACCGCTTTGCAATGGAGAACTGAAAATCCAAATACTGATGGAAATATTAGAGATATGGCAAGTATCGAACAGCTGGTGGTTCTATCGAATATGGAAAGCATAAATGCTGTATTGATACATCAGGGATTGACTCAAAGCGATAGACTGAAGCAGTTAAATAAAATAGCAATCCAGCAAATGAAATCACTTTTTGGAAATAAGAATCTGAATAAATTGAAAAAGAATTTTTATCTCAAAAGAGAATCAATTTAACAAATGTGTTTCATTAGATATTTTTCATATTTGCGTTAAGATTTATTAAGAATGAGTATATATACGAAACTTAGTTTTTTTGATCGTGAATTCTTTTAATTTTGCAATCAAATTAAAAAACTGTAACTGAATAAGTGAAAGCCTGTAACAAGGCGGGTTTAACCATTTATCAGCTTCAAAAAAACCGCTCAAAAAAGTATATTAAATATATTATTTGAGAAAAATATTAAAGAAAATTACCATTATGGAACAAAAAAAATCAAAAATTATCTGGACTGAGATTGACGAAGCGCCTGCTTTAGCTACTTACTCATTATTACCCATTGTAAATGCATTTACCAATGCAGCTGGTATAGTTGTTGAAACAAGAGATATTTCTCTTTCCGGTAGAATAATTTCGACTTTCCCTGAGTATCTAAACGAAGATCAAAAACAAGCAGATGAGTTGGCTTATTTGGGAGAACTAGTTGAACAAAAGGAAGCCAATATTATTAAGCTACCCAATGTTAGCGCCTCCATTCCTCAGCTTAAAGCTGCTATTAAAGAATTGCAGGAAAAAGGCTATAATTTACCCGATTATCCCGAATATCCTGAATCAAGCGAAGAGAAAAATTTGTTTGCGAAATATGCAAAATGCTTAGGATCAGCAGTTAATCCTGTTTTGCGTCAAGGAAATTCCGACCGTAGAGTGGCTCCTTCTGTAAAAGCAAATGCTCAAAAAAATCCAAAAAAACTGGGCGCATGGTCTTCCGATTCTAAAACTCATGTAGCGAATATGGATAATGGTGATTTCTATGGAAATGAGAAAACCATTGTGATGAGCAAAGAGGGAAATGTTAAATTTGAGTTTGTTGATAAAAATGGTGCTGTTACAGCTCTAAAAGATAAATTAGCGTTACAAAAAGATGAAGTATTAGACGCTACATTTATGAGTGTTAAGGCTTTACGAAAATTTATTGCCAAGGAAATTGATGATGCAAAGAAAAACGATACTTTGTTTTCTGTGCATTTGAAAGCCACCATGATGAAAGTTTCTGACCCTATCATCTTCGGTCATTTTGTTTCTGTTTTCTTTAGCGATGTTTTTGAAAAACATGCTGCCATTTTAGAGGTATTGGATGTTAATGCAGATCTTGGTTTAGGCGATTTATACAATAAAATAGAGAAATTGCCTGCCGATAAAAAGGCTGAAATTGAAGCTGATATTCAGGCAGTTTACAAAACAAGACCAGCTATCGCGATGGTAGATTCTGATAAAGGAATTACCAACCTTCACGCCAGCAACGATATCATCATAGATGCATCGATGCCAAATGTGGTTCGCGATTCAGGAGGAATGTGGAATGCAAAAGGAGAGCTACAAGATACAAAAGCAATTATTCCAGACCGATGCTATTCCACTTGGTATCAGGAAGCTATAGACTTCTGTAAAACAAATGGTGCATTTGATCCAACTACTATGGGTAATGTTTCGAATGTTGGATTGATGGCTCAAAAAGCGGAAGAATATGGTTCGCACGACAAAACATTTAAGGCACAGGCTGATGGAAGCATTCGTATTGTTGATGAAAATGGAAAAATTCTGATTTCGCACGATGTTGAAAAAGGAGATATTTATCGTGGTTGTCAGGCAAAAGATTTACCAATCAGAGATTGGGTAAAACTGGCCGTAAGTAGAGCACAAGCTACCGGAGTGCCAGCCATTTTCTGGTTAGATAAAAATAGAGCTCACGATGCAGAGATGATCAAAAAAGTAAATACTTACTTAAAGGATCACGATATCAGCGGTTTAGATATTCAGATTATGACGCCTGTGGAGGCTATGAAATTTACACTTCCTAGAGTAAAGGCTGGTTTGGATACAATTTCTGTTACTGGAAACGCTCTGAGAGATTATCTGACCGATTTATTTCCAATTTTGGAATTAGGTACCTCGGCAAAAATGTTATCCATTGTTCCATTGCTTAATGGAGGAGGATTATTCGAAACCGGTGCCGGCGGATCTGCTCCAAAACACGTTCAGCAATTTGTAAAAGAAGGTCATTTACGATGGGATTCTTTGGGCGAATTTTTAGCGTTGACTGTTTCTCTGGAACATATGGCGAAAACAACGGATAATAAGCGCGCTATGCTTTTATCAACAACATTGGATAAAGCTATTGCTAAATATCTGGAAAACAGAAAGTCACCGTCAAGAAAAGCAGGCGAATTGGATAATCGAGGGACTCATTTCTATCTTGCTATGTACTGGGCTCAAACCTTGGCTGAGCAAACAGAAGACGCTGAATTGAATGCTAAGTTTAATGAAGTAGCTAGTCAGCTGCAAGAAAACGAAACAAAGATTTTATCTGAAATTGCATCTGCCGAAGGCAAAGCAACCGAAATGGGAGGATACTACAAACCCAATAAAGAATTGGTTGCCAAAGCTATGCGTCCAAGTGTGACTTTGAATGCGATTATCGATGCTATTTAGTTTTAGATAGTAGATAAAACAAATAGCATAAAAAATGAAAGGTCTGATATTTATCTGAATATCAGACCTTTTTTTTGAAGGCATTAGAATTATCACGAAAAGTAATAATTAATTCTAAAACGTGAAATACAATTAGTATAATTGAGTGGTAGAAGAAATAGAAAACACTTGTTGGAGATATTAAACTGGAGATCGTAAATTGTATAGCAGGATTATAAAACTGTGCAAACAAGGAAAAAGAGCTGAAAAAGATATTTTAAGGAGTTATGAATA
>CAYPOW010000170.1:5763-7284 GCA_964412145.1 uncultured Draconibacterium sp. | reverse complement strand
GATAAATTCCTCTAAAATACTCTGATGGATAATAAATCGTTTAGCGGCTATACAACTTTGTCCGTTATTCAGCATTCTTGCCTGAACAGCAACTTTTGCTGCTTTTTTCAGATTAGCATCTTTTAGAACGATAAAAGCATCGGCTCCGCCTAATTCCAATACCGATTTTTTGATTTCTTTTCCTGAAGCCATAGCCACACGACTTCCGGCAAATTCGCTTCCGGTAATTGTGCTTGCTTTAATATTTGGGTTTTTGATCACTGCCTCTACCTGATTGCTTTTAATAACCAAATTGCGGAATAAATTAGTTGGAAAGTCGGCTAAGCGAAAGACGCTTTCAATTGCAGCGGCACATCCCTGCACATTGCTGGCATGTTTTAGAACAGCTGCATTTCCGGCCATCAATGCGGGAGCTGCAAAGCGAAATACTTGCCAAAATGGAAAATTCCAGGGCATAACAGCCAATACAATTCCAATAGGCTCGAAGCTAACGAAGCTTTTTGAAGCATCAGAATGAATATACTCATCTGCTAAAATATGCTCTGCTTCTTCCGCGTAATAATCACAAACCCAGGCAGATTTTTCAACTTCGGCCAATGATTCCGTTATGGGTTTTCCCATTTCCAGAGTCATTGTTTTTGCATACTCGTGTTTGTTTTCACGAAGAATTTTTGCTGCGTTTTGCATCCGATTTTTGCGCTGCGCAAACGAAGTTTCTTTCCAATTTCTCCAATCGGATTGAACAGCTTCAACTATTTCAACAACCTTATAATCATTGTATTCGATAAAATCATTGAGCAGTTTTCCGTTGTTGGGATTTATGCTTTTCATGTGTTTATAATTTGATTAATTCGATCACATGAAATACCCATAATTAATCATTCCCGGAATGCATGATTTTTTCTCTTATGGGTATTTCATTCAGTATTATTTTGTTTTGTATTTTCGATTAACATAATAAGCTAACACAGAAAGAGACAGCAAAGAAATAACTACATAATAAACCATATTTGGAATTGGCATTGGATCGCCGGAAGCATAGGAATGCAATCCGGAAAGATAATAATTAACTCCAAAATAGGTCATTAAGACAGCAGAATAGGAAAAAATACTACCGACATTGAATGCGAATGGATTCTTTAATTCTGGTATTGATCTCATATGTAAAACAAAGGCATAGACAAGAATGGTAATAAAGGCCCAGGTTTCTTTTGGATCCCATCCCCAATATCGTCCCCAGGATTCATTCGCCCAAATACCTCCTAAAAAGGTACCAATTGTAAGCAAATAAATACCAGCGATAAGTGTAGCTTCATTAATTCTGGTGAGTTCTTTTATTTTTTGCTGAATACGAGCCGTATTTTTTCTGTTTTGTAGCAGCATCAATAATAAATTTATGATACCTAAAAAGCTACCCAATGCAAAGAAACCGTAACTGGCCGTAATAACAGCTACGTGAATGGTTAACCAATAGGATTTTAAAACGGGAACCAAATTGGTTATTTCAGGATTCATCCAACT
>CAYPOW010000170.1:0-5663 GCA_964412145.1 uncultured Draconibacterium sp. | reverse complement strand
CCCCATTTAAACTTGTATTTAGGCCATAAAATCTTGATAAACAATAAGATTAAAAGAAAGAATCCCAATAATCCGTCAACAAAAGCAATATTTTTAAATATGTCATAGCGGTTGTAAAAAACCTCTAATCCGAATTTAGCGGTATCTTTAATGCTCTCGGCAGCATATTTTTGTTGGTAAGAATAAATGGCATCCAAATAGAAATCAGCATCATCCCACTGATTAGTTGAAATACCTTTCTTTAAAGCTTCAAGGTAATAGCCAACAATGGATTTTACGAAAGCAGAATCAGCTGATGGAAATCCGGATAAAACATCTTTGCTGTTTTTCCAGGGTTCATCTGGTTTGTTTGGTACAGGGAAAATATTAAGAAATTGCCCGTTTACCGACATATAAAAAACATTTACGCGTTCATCAACCGTTATTATGTCTTTATCCAGCGTTGATCGTTTAGCAGGATTTTTTCGATAGGCTTCATCTATGTATTTGCTTAATTTATATGCTGTTTGCCTGCTATTGTCGAAGAAATTATTGAATGAAGCGCGTGGATCAGGATTCCCAATAATAGTTTTAAGCTCTGCGTTTGATACTTTTATTAAATCCTGACGCATCCAAAACGAAGGATCCAACATAAGACCAATAAATACCTGATCTGAGTTCAATCCTTTGTATTTGTTTTGGCGACTGAATTTTCTAAATGTTTCATCTGTTACAGAATTTAGTGGCTTAAAACGACCAGTATAACCCTGTATGATAAGCTTGCTAAATTTTTCCAGATGTTGAGCGGGAATCTTCTCTAATTTATCGATATTATTTTGGGCGCTAGCTGTTTTAACAGGAAAAAGTGTGAGTCCTGCAAACATCAGAAAAGCCAGAGCGAAAATGCTTGTATTTTTTGCCCGTATTAAAACCTGAAAGCGAGAGCTTCTTTCGAAAACGGCAAAAAACATAGCTAATATCATTAGCCCGTATCCAAAATAAGTAATGTTTTTTCCTAAACTGTCGTGATTGACAGAAAGTACAGTTCCTAATTCATCCTTATCGTAAGAAGACTGGAAAAAGCGATAGCCTTCATAATCGAGAACATTATTCATAAAAATTCGGAAATCGCGTTTTATGTCTTTGCGACCATCGAGCAAAGTCACTTCGCTGGCAAAAGAGGAAGGACTGTTTGAAGCTGGATAACGCTCAAGTATAAAGTCGTTTAAATGAAGACTGAAGGGCAGAAAAATGTTTTTTGAGCCATAACTTGCCACAAAAAGTTTTCCGTCGAATTTTATTTTTTGCACTACCGGATAATAACCAGGGCCTCCTTTTGCATAACTTTCAATTTGTTTGCCTTCAGAATTGTTCAATGTAAATTTTATAGCATTTATGCCATTTCCATTTCTGTCTTTGCTGCTTTCAACGCTCATTTGAGCGTGCGCATAATATTTGCGAAGCAAAACTGTTTGTTCGCCAACTTGATATAATTGGTTTTCTTCAAATGGATATATTGAATCCTTTAAAAGCATGGTGCTTTCGGTTGACATCATACTCGTTTTTTTACCATTTTCAGGCAAACGGATAAATAAACCCTCAGTGGTTTCTGTAATGTCAAAAGCATTTGGTGTTTTGCTTTCATTTTGGTACTGAATGCTATAGTCGCCTATTGATATTGTTTCTCCCTGAGACATAGAAAATCGGGTGAATCGTCCGTCGATGTTTGCACTTAAATTTAGCAGCGAGGGGCCGTCTTCTGCTTCGATGATGGTTTCCTGGGCGTTTGGAACGAATCCGATTGTTTTGAGTGTATAGGTATTGTCCTTTGTTTTAATGCGAATTTTTCCGTTTTTTGATGCAATTGGTGAAAAGAGGACATTGTCTTCTCCATAATATTCACTTTCCTGATCGATACATTTCAGCTGGATATAATTCTCTGATGATAAAATGATGTTGGATGATTGCCCTTCCCGAATACTCATAGTTCCTTCAAACCCAATATATCGAGTTACAGCAGCTCCCAAAATAATGAAAAGAAAAGCTAGGTGGAAGCCAAAAACTGCCAATTTTTTTGTTTTTAAAGGATTTATTTTAAATGTATTCCAGGCTATATTGAGAAAAGTTAGCAAAATAACAATTTCAAACCAGCGAGCATTATAAACAGCTGCTTTTGCACCAATAGCGCCAAAATCGTTTTCAATAAAAGTGGCATATCCTGCACCAAAAGAAATGATTAACAATAAGATACCTCCAAATTTGAGAGATAGGATAAAATTCAATAGATTTCGCATAATGTAAAATATTTGAGCATGTATATGCGACAAATATAATAACTCTATTCGATTGTTTATTTAAAAACAGTTTGTGTTATCTTTTATTTAACATGCTGCATTCAATTTTGATAAGCCAGAGCTATTTAGATATCTAAGTAGATATATATAACACGCTCATTTTTATAGCGAAAAATGCTAATTAAAAAAATAGAAGAAACGGGAATTGGGAAATGGCCAATAGCGAATTTTGTTTATTAAATTCCGCAGCTGAATAAAAATGAAAAGTTTAAATGAAAAAAACGGGTTTAATTTATCCCAAATCAAGTTGAGTGAATACTTTTTCGGCCGCCAATTTTTCAGCTCCTTTAATGGAGAAATCAAGTGCTTTATCCTTCAACTCTCCATTGATAAGCACCTCTACTTCGAATTGTTTTTTATAGCCAAGACCAATCTCATTGCTTACACGAAATTCCAAGTCCAGTTTTTCTTTTTGACAATATTCCAAAAGGGCACTTTTATGACTAATCTCGGTATTTTGTAATTCCTCAATATCGATATGAACGTTGATAATGCGATCGAGTATTATTTTGGAAGTAAAAATATACCCCTTATCTAAAAACAATGCTCCGACAAAAGCCTCAAAAGCATCGCCGTTGATCGATTTGAATTGTTTATTTTTATCGGTGTCGGCAGTAATCAAGCTGTTTATTCCCAGTTTTTGAGAAAGTTTATTCAATGCCGATCTGCTCACAATTTTAGAGCGCATCGAAGTTAAAAAGCCTTCGTCTTTTAAGGGGAATTTTTTAAATAGAAAATCTGCAACTACAGCTCCAAGAATAGCATCGCCCAAATATTCAAGACGCTCATTGTTTAGTCTTACACCGTTGTATTTTTCAATGGCGGCTGAGCGATGTCTGAATGCAAGTTTATATAAAAAAATATTCTTGGGGTAAAACCCAAAAATATTTTTTATGGATTGATAAAATGCTTTTTCTTTAGAGAAAGCAGCTTTTATGAAAAGTAAGCAATCAGAAATCAATTAAACAATTAATTTTTTAAAGATAATTGATGCATTGTGGCCGCCAAATCCAAAAGTATTTGAGAGCGCTGCATTTACGATCCGTTTTTTAGCTTTTCCGAAAGTGAAATCAAGTTTATCGTCGATATTTGGATCGAGATTAAAATGATTTATGGTTGGTGGAACAATATCGTTTTTAACAGTTAAAACAGAGGCAACACCTTCAACAGCACCAGCGGCGCCTAAAAGATGACCTGTCATTGATTTTGTACTGTTAATAGAGATTTTGTATGCGTGTTCTCCAAAAGTTGTTTTAATTGCCAAAGGCTCAGAAATGTCTCCTTGTGGAGTTGAAGTTCCGTGGGTGTTAATATGATCGATTTCTTCTTTTTGCATCTCAGCGTCTTCCAATGCAGCTTTCATAGCCAACATAGCTCCATATCCTTCAGGATGAGGAGAGGTCATATGATACGCATCGGCGGAAAGTCCGCCACCGGCAACTTCAGCATATATTTTTGCACCACGTGCTAGTGCGTGTTCTAATTCTTCAAAAATTAGTCCGGCTCCCCCTTCAGCCATAACAAATCCATCACGGTCGACATCAAAAGGACGCGAGCCGGTTTTTGGATCGTCGTTACGCGTTGAAATAGCATGCATTGCATTAAAACCACCTACTCCGGCAGGATTAATAGCTGCTTCAGAACCACCAACAACAAAAGCATTGGCTTTGCCTAAACGTATATAATTATATGCATCTACCATAGCATTGGCAGAAGACGCACAGGCCGAAACCGTTGCAAAATTAGGGCCACGAAATCCATTCTTGATCGAAATATGACCAGCTGTTATATCAGCAATCATTTTGGGAATAAAGAAAGGATTGAAACGTGGAGTTCCATCTCCTTTGGCGAAATCCATTACTTCTTTAACAAAAGTTCCAATTCCGCCAATTCCTGCTGCCCAGATAACACCAATGCGGTCGCCATCAATTCCTTCGGCATCAATTCCAGCATCTGTAATTGCTTCTTGAGCTGCAACCAAACCAAATTGGGCATATAAATCGTATTTGCGAGCTTCCTTACGATCGAAATGATCGAGTGCATTGAAGCCTTTTACTACACATGCAAATTTAGTTTTGAATTTGGAGGTGTCAAATCTGGTTATCATTTCAGCACCTGAGACTCCATTAAGCAACCCATTCCATAATTCAGGAACAGTGTTGCCTAATGGAGTTACGGCACCAAGACCAGTAACTACTACTCGTCGTAATTCCATAAAATGAAATTTTATTGAGCGTGTTCTTCGATATAGGCAATAGCTTCGCCTACAGTTTGAATATTCTCAGCTTGATCATCTGGGATGCTCATATTGAATTCTTTTTCGAATTCCATGATCAATTCAACTGTATCTAATGAATCAGCACCTAAGTCGTTTGTGAAACTTGCTTCTGGTGTAACTTCACTAGGATCTACTCCTAATTTATCAACAATAATGTCGATAACTTTAGCTTTTTTGTCAGACATGTTTTTCTCCTTTTTTATTTAACAAGCGGCAAAGGAAAATATTTACAGCATACAAAGCAAAAAAAAATTGTTATATATTGTGAAAATACACCTTAATATATTGATAATCAGGCAACAAAATATTTCGAATATTCGACTGATAAATTCGATAAATAGCTAAAAATGGTGATTTTGATGATGATCAACGAAAATTTGGATGTGAGAACAGTTGAGCAATGATTGTTTTTTCTTGCTCAAAAAAGGTATTTTTGCATATAAATAGATTAATCAATTATATGAAAAATGCCGTAAGCCGAATTGCTATTTTCGCATCAGGAAATGGAAGTAATGCCGAGAATATTGTTTCCTATTTTCAAAAAAAACGAACCGCTGCTGTTGATTTAATAGTCAGTAATAAGGCCGATGCTTTTGTGCTGGAAAGAGCGGCAAAATTAGCAATCGATTCACATATAATAAATCGTACTGATTTTAAATCGCCTCAGCTTTTATTAGAGTTATTACAGAGTAAAAGCATTGATTATATTGTACTTGCAGGTTTCTTGTGGTTAATTCCGAAAGAGCTTGTTGATGCATTTCCTCAAAAAATTATCAATATTCATCCTGCACTTTTGCCTAAATACGGTGGAAAAGGAATGTATGGTCAATTTGTTCATGAAGCAATCTCAACTGCACGTGACACAAAAACCGGCATTACAATTCATTATGTCAACTTTGCTTATGACGAAGGTGATATTATATTTCAAAAATCAGTTGAGATTGAGGCTGGCGAAAATCCTGATAAGATTGCAGAAAAAGTACACAAGCTGGAATACACTTATTTTCCTCAGGTAATTGAGCGAGTAATTTTGGCTGATGTGCTAATTAGAT
>CAYPOW010000169.1:0-7324 GCA_964412145.1 uncultured Draconibacterium sp. | reverse complement strand
AAACCAATCCTTTGTCTTGCCATGCTTTCAAATATCATCAAAAATAAAGTGGTCTAAATTTGAGTTTATCCACCCGATTATACTCAATTGTTGGGAATGGGATTTTAATTAGATTTATTGTTCTGAAAACACTTCTTAGCCATTTTTTGTTGGTCGGAATTCTTGAAAAATCAATATCCAGCGAAAACAAAAATTGGCGGTAGCGTTCCAGATGTGGAAAAGGCTGCCCTAGATAATATTCAGGATTTTCAAATTCTTTTATCATACCATTAGCGCTGTAACCAAAAGCTATATTTAGCCATTTCGGTATTTTTTCAATCCCAGTAATGCGGCTTAAGTTTACAGAAAGCCAATGTGTATGTGCATTATAGTCTAAAAAGAAGCTCTCAACTTGTGTTTCGCCAAGGATGCTATGATATTTTGGATAGTCACTAGGAGAATAAGAGAATTTCATTAAAACAACTTGTTCATCGAAGAGAATTTCTTGAGAAATAAAAAGGAGAGAACCGAAAGTATTGGCTGCCATATCGCTCCAGGAAAATCCCCAGCCTTCGTACATTCCATCAAAGATTTCAATTGGAGTTTGAAAGATTAAACCAATAGGTCCGCCATAAAGTAGCGCCTTTTTTTTATCAACACCAGCCCAACGTAAAGCATAATAGGCGGCAAAGCTTTCGCGATAAGCACCAAAAGCATGGCCAGCTTTATCCATCTGTAAATAGCCTTTGGCATCGTTATATAAGTGAAAAGGAACACGTTCATGGTCTTTATACCAGATAGACCCTAAAAAGGATAAACCTCCAATATAAGATGTCGCTTGCACTGCAATTACCGTTCGTAGGCGCTTTTTATTAAGTGTATCGGGATAGGATTTTGTAAATTGAACTTGTGCTATACCATTGCATGAAAGCAGTAAAATAAGTACAGCAAATGTCAATCGTTTCATCCCAAAGAAAGCTTTATTGTTTTTGATTGAGCCTAAAGACTTTGGTAAAGTTAAGAATTAAAAGCTTTTCAATCTTGCTTTATAAACAGAATCCTTGTTATCGACTACTAAATCATAAAACATAGCTGCATCCCAGGCACCATACATAGGATTTGGTAAAACTATAAAACGACTACCAAATTCTTCTTTATTTTCTTCTACTAGTGCATTGCGGTCGGCCGTGCTTTTCCCGCCGAAAATACTTGAGAAATCGCCTAAATTATCACCAAAGAGTAATACAATCTCAAAGTTCTCTTTTACTATACTTCTGCGTGATTCTTTGTCGGAAGTTGTTGTTCTAAGAAGTACGTGTGTAGAGTCGGCAAAAGGAAAGCCATTGCTTATTAAGTTGACTAGTGTGCTGTCGAACAATTCCACTTTTCTATTGGAGATATAAAAGGTTTCCACACCTTTTTCGGCTGCATAACTTAAGAATTCCTGCGCACCGACAATGGATTCTGCTTTAGCCAGATTGCACCATTCTTTCCAATACAAAGGATAAGATGTTTTTTCTAAAATACATTTGGCTTCGAAAGGGGAGTTGTCTAAAACAGTTTCGTCAATATCCACAACTATAGCCATTTTTTTATCGCTTTTCTTTTCGCTTAATATTTCATCCAGACGAAGTCTACCAATATTATAAGCCTGATGATTCAAAGCTTTGAATTCTGCCGCTTGTTGAACAAAGAGTGTGGCAAAAACAAGTTTTTCGTTTTTATTGTTGGTGGGCTGTTCGGCTTTTGGCTGACAAGAGGTAAGTCCAATTATAAGTGCTAAAATCGAAATTAGTGTATACTTTTTCATTGAATGTTTTTTTTGTAAAAATAAGAAGATTTGGCATAAAAAAAACCGAAAGCAAAAGCTTGTGGTTATTAGTTTTCTTTTTTCAATGTTGAGGTACCTTAAACATAGATAGCTTTTTTCTCAAACACAACATAAATATAAGAATTAACAAAATGCCGTTAGGCATTAAATATGGGTAGAATAAATCTATGCAAATGTATCTACCGTCCCGTCTGGGACGGAACTGTCACAAATTCAAAGCTGCTACCCATATTGAATCCCTAATGGGATTTATTAAGAGTTTTTAACTGAGAATAATACTATGAATTAACTTATGGATCTGTACCGCTAAAGCGAATATCAATAAAATCAAGCCTTTCAGAGCCGCTTTTGAAAAGAGTTGAAAAAAGGAAAAGAATTTTCATAAAAAAAACCGGAAACAAAAGCTTCCGGTTTTTATATTGATAGCTATTGATATTATTCTTGATCTAAAGAATAATCGGCAGCAGCCAAACGTTTGTAACTATTGTATCTCCATTTTGCATTTTCTTCAGCAGCTTGGAATAGTTCGTCAGCTTCTTTAGGGAATGCTTTCTTCAATGAAGTATAGCGCACTTCATTCATTAAGAATGGACGGAATTTACTCCAATCTGGTGCTTTAGAATCCAATTGGAAAGGATTTTTTCCTTCTGTTTCCAAACGTGGGTCGAAACGGTATGTACTCCAGTATCCTGCTTCAACAGCATGTTTTTGCTCTAGTTGGGTAGTTCCCATACCTGAACGGATTCCGTGTGCAATACAAGGAGAATATGCTATTATGATTGATGGACCAGGGAAAGCTTCTGCTTCCTTAATGGCTTTGAAATACTGTGAATTACTTGCTCCCATAGCCACCTGTGCAACATAAACATAACCATAAGACATAGCCATAACGCCTAAATCTTTTTTACGAATACGTTTACCGGCAGTAGCAAATTTGGCAACAGCAGCAACTGGAGTTGCTTTAGATGATTGTCCTCCAGTATTTGAATATACTTCAGTATCCAAAACCAATACATTCACATCTTCACCAGAAGCTAAAACGTGATCCAATCCACCGTATCCAATATCATAAGCCCAACCGTCACCTCCAAAGATCCACTGCGAACGTTTTGAGAAATATTGACTAAGTTCGAGTAACTCTTTTGTATATCCAGCTTTGGATGCACTTAGAACTGCTTTTAATTTAGCAGATGCTTCTTTCGATTTCTCGCCATTTTCTTTCGTGGCAATCCAGTTTTCAAAAACTTCTTTTTCCTCTTCAGAAACACCATTCTTTATTGCAGCTTCTAAACGCAATTGAACACGTGCGCGGATTTTGTTAACGCCAATGGCCATACCATAACCGTATTCTGCATTGTCTTCAAATAAAGAGTTTGCCCAGGCTGGACCCTCACCTTGTGAATTCTTGCAATATGGAGTCGCAGGTGCAGAACCACCATAAATTGAAGAACAACCTGTTGCATTGGCTACCATCATGTTTTCACCAAAAAGCTGTGTAATGGTTTTGATATAAGGAGTTTCACCACAACCAGCACAGGCTCCTGAGAACTCGAATAATGGTTGAGCAAATTGAGAATTCTTAACCGTTTTGGTTTTATCGAGCAAAGTATCTTTGTAAGTTACGTTTTTAGCAAAATAATCCCAACGATCAGCTTCTGCCATTTGACTCTCCAAAGACTTCATTATCAATGATTTTTCTTTAGAAGGGCAAACTTCTTCGCAGTTACCACAACCTGTACAGTCTAAAGCAGAAATTTGAATACGAAATTGCAATCCTGCCAATGCTTTTCCAATAGGTTTTTTAGTTTTAGTTCCTTCAGGAGCATTTGCCAGTTCTTTTTCATCCAATAGGAATGGACGAATGGCAGCGTGAGGACAAACATAAGAACATTGATTACACTGAATACAACTTTCCATTTGCCATTCAGGAATATTAACAGCTACACCTCTCTTTTCGTAAGCAGTAGTTCCTGCAGGGAAAGTTCCATCTTCACGATCTGTAAAAGCACTAACAGGTAAATCGTCGCCATCTTGTGCATTAACAGGATTCATAAAGTTTTTGACGAAATCAGGAATAGCAGCATCTGTTTTTGCATCTTCTGCTTCTAGATTGATTGATGCCCATTCTTTTGGAATTTCCACTTTAGTAACAGCACCACCACGATCAACAGCAGCATAGTTCATTGCTACAATTTCTTCACCTTTCATACCGTAAGATTTTACGATGAAAGCTTTCATCTTCTCAACGGCCAATTTGTAAGGAATAACTTCGGATACTTTAAAGAAAGCAGACTGCATAATGGTGTTGGTACGATTACCTAATCCAATTTCGTCAGCAATAGATGTGGCATCGATGATATACATCGTAATGTTTTTCTCAGCAAGTGTTTTTCTGATTTTGGCAGGTAGATGAGCAAGAGTTGTCTCAGCATCCCAGCTACTATTCAATAAGAAAGTACCGTTTTCTTTGATGCCTTTAAGCATATCGTACATATTCAAATAAGCAGGTACGTGACAAGCAACGAAATCGGGAGTTCCAACTAAATAAATCGAACGAATAGGCTTATCTCCAAAACGAAGGTGAGAAATTGTAATACCTCCAGATTTTTTAGAGTCGTAAGAGAAATAGGCTTGAACAAATTTATCGGTAGAATCACCAATAATTTTAATGGAGTTTTTATTTGCTCCAACAGTACCATCAGCACCTAAACCATAAAATTTAGCTTCGAAAGTTCCTTCTGGAACAATACTTACTTCTTCTTTTTTAGGTAATGATAAGAAAGTAACATCATCAACAATACCAATAGTGAAACCATTTTTAGGCTCAGGTAATTGTAAGTTTTCGTAAACACCAATAATTTGTACGGGAGTGGTGTCTTTAGAAGATAATCCATAACGACCACCAATTACTACTGGAGCATTTTCTTGTCCATAGAATAAATTACGTACATCTAAATACAATGGCTCACCATTCGCACCAATTTCTTTTGTGCGATCTAAAACGGCAATACGTTTTACTGATTTTGGTAAAACATTTAAGAAATATTTTGTAGAAAAAGGACGGTATAAATGAACAGAAATTAAACCAACCTTATCGCCATTAGCTATTTTATGATCAATTACTTCTTTAATGGTTTCGGTTACAGAACCCATTGCAATAATTATATCGGTAGCATCTTCAGCACCATAATAGGTGAATGGATGGTATTCGCGACCAGTTTTCTTAGTGATTTCCTGCATATATTCTTCCACAACATCAGGAATGACATCGTAAAATTTATTAGCAGCTTCACGTGCTTGGAAATAGATATCTGGATTTTGAGCTGTACCTCTGGTTACAGGGTTTGTAGGGTTTAAAGCAGAATCTCTGAATTTTTTTAAAGCATCTTGGTCAACTAAATCGGCCAAATCTTCATTATCGAAATATTCAATTTTTTGGATTTCGTGAGAAGTACGGAAACCATCAAAAAAGTGAACGAAAGGAATTCTGGTTTTGATAGCTGCTAGGTGAGCAATACCTGCTAAATCCATTACTTCCTGAACACCACCTGTTGCTAAGAAAGCAAATCCGGTTTGGCGTGCAGACATAACATCTGAATGGTCACCAAAAATAGAAAGCGCCTGAGCCGCTAAACTACGAGCACTCACGTGAAAAACAGCAGGTAAAAGTTCACCTGACATTTTGTACATATTAGGAATCATTAATAACAGTCCCTGAGAAGCTGTAAACGTGCTGGTTAATGCACCTGCTTGCAAGGAACCGTGAACAGCACCTGAAGCACCACCTTCAGATTGCATTTCGCTAACATGAACAGTTTCGCCAAAAATATTTTTTCGTCCAAAAGCAGCCCATTCATCAATGTATTCAGCCATTGTTGAAGAAGGTGTAATTGGATAGATGGCAGCAACTTCACTAAACATATAAGCTATATGAGAAGCCGCATAGTTACCGTCACAAGTGATAAATTTTTTCTTATTTTCCATTTTATATTAAATTTAACAGTCTTATTTATAACGCAATATATTTTTCTTTAAAAAGGGAGTACAAAAATACAAATTATTATCTGTTTGGATAGGGAATGTAGGTTTGGAATGAGGTAAAATCGATAATTTAGAAAGGTTATGAATTATTTGATTTTTTCAAACGTTTGCAAAAAGTTATAGCTAAAAAAAATTTAATTAATAGTTCATAATGAGGTGTTAAAATAATTAGGACATAAAATACCTAAATATGATATTCAAAATGGATATTTTGTATCTTTGATGTCAATTCATAAAAATAAATAATTAAAAATTAAGGATATGGCCGAATTAAAAACAACCTATATGGGTATCGAACTAAAAAATCCTTTGATAGTTGGAGCCAGCAATTTGGTAACGGATATTGAAAATCTTAAAAAGATGGAAGCAGCTGGTGCCGGAGCAATTGTGTATAAATCGCTTTTCGAAGAACAAATTCAAATGGAGAATTTTGAGGCCGGAGAGGAATTAACTGCATACAATGAGCGAAATGCCGAAATGATTTCTCTTTTCCCCGATATGGGAGAAGTTGGGCCACAGGAATTTTTAGAAAATTTAAAAGCCGCCAAGAAAGCACTTTCTATTCCGGTTTTTGCCAGTTTGAATTGCGTATACAAATATACCTGGGTTGATTATGCCAAAGAAATTGAAAAAACAGGCGTAGATGGAATTGAGTTGAATTTCTTTTCAACACCTAAACCTTTTGGATTAAGCGGTCATGATGTTTTGCAAGAACATTTAAATATTATTCACGATGTTAAAGATGCTGTGAATATTCCCGTTGCTGCAAAGATTAGTCCATTCTATACCAATACATTACGTATGGTTAATATGATTGAAGGTGCAGGTGCCGATGCCGTTGTGATGTTTAATAAATTGTTCCAGCCAGATATTGATATCAATAGTCAGAAAATGGTTTTCCCTTATAATTTTTCAACATCTGACGAAAGTCGATTGCCACTGCGTTATGTTGGTTTATTAGCTGGAAAGGTAAATATGAGCCTCGCTGCCAATACAGGTATTATGGAAGGTGAAGATATGGTTAAAATGCTTTTAGCTGGCGCCGATGTGGTTCAGGTTGTGACTACTCTTTACAAAAATGGAATCGATCATATTGCCAAAATGTTAGGCGATGTTCAAGCCTGGATGGATAAAAATGACTATAAAACCGTTGATGATTTTAGAGGATTGATGTCTAAAGAAAATATTAAAGATCCATACGCATACAAACGTGCACAGTATGTGGATATTTTGATGAAATCGAATGTGTTTAAACCAAAAGCTATGGTTTAAAATTTGAGTGTAATTTTCTTTGAAGTAATTTGTGAAACCCTTAGTGCGAACTTGTGGTAAATTGTAATATGTTGAACCACTTCCAAAAGAATGCCTTTGGCAAAAGGATCACAAAGTTCAGCACAAAGTGACATTAAGGATTCCTGTAAATTTATTTTTTACTTTTTTATCCTCTCGATAGATAGGATTTCTATCCTTGGA
>CAYPOW010000168.1:3946-7331 GCA_964412145.1 uncultured Draconibacterium sp. | reverse complement strand
TATCGGCCATCTCACGCAAGGGAACTAAATTGCCATTGGGAATGGTCACATACAGCTTTTGAATATTGCTGATATTTTTTCTGAAATCTTCGTGCAGACGAATAACCAAATCGTAACGTTTTTCACCCTCAAAAACATAACCAGCCGAAACACCGGCAAAAGCAAGTGAAACCACTTGATTTAATTCCTGAACACTCACTCCATATTTAGCCATTTGCTTGCGATCGTACTGTATGCTCATTTGCGGAAGCCCTTCCACTTTTTCAATAGAAATATCGGAAGCTCCCTCTACATTTTCAACCAAGACTTTAATTTCATCCGCTTTTTGAGCAAGCAGGCTTAAATCTTCTCCAAATATTTTAATAGCTAAATCGGCACGAACTCCAGTAATTAATTCGTTAAAACGCATTTCGATAGGTTGCGTAAATTCATAATCTACACCCGGAATACCCGATAGTGCTTCTTTAAATTTATCAGCCAGTTCATCTTTTGTCTTGGCCGAGACCCATTCTT
Organism: uncultured Draconibacterium sp.; assembly: GCA_964412145.1. Classification (GTDB taxonomy): domain Bacteria; phylum Bacteroidota; class Bacteroidia; order Bacteroidales; family UBA12170; genus UBA12170. Next base: position 6,818 of record CAYPOW010000168.1, on the reverse strand, counting down.
TTTTAGGTTTTAGTTTGATAATAACATCCGATTCTTCCATGGCCATTGGGTCAGTTGGCACTTCGGCAGCTCCAATACGACTTACAACCTGATCGACTTCAGGAAATTGATCCAAAAGAATTTGCTCGATGCGGGTAGTAATGGCGATGGTTTTGCTTAATGAAGTCCCTGTTTTTAAAACGGGCTGAATCACAAAATCACCCTCATCTAAAGTAGGAACAAATTCGCCGCCCATACGTGAAAATGTAAAAGCAGAAATAGCCATCAAAATAATGGAGGCACCTAAAATAATATTTTTATGCGCCAGTGAAAACTTGATGGAAGGGATATAAAGGTTTTTTAACCAATTCATCATACGATGAGAGAAATTGTTGGTGTTTTTGGGTGGCCGTAAAAACAAACTGGAAATTACAGGAACATAGGTAAATCCAAAAATCATAGCTCCTATCAAGGCAAATGAAAAGGTCATCGCCATGGGTTTGAACATTTTTCCTTCAACACCAGTAAGCGATAGAATGGGGATAAAAACGATCAAAATAATCAACTGACCGAAAATAGCGGAATTCACCATTTTACTGGTACTTGTTAGTGTGATATTATCCAGAGCATCGGTTTTTGCTTTGCCCTTTAAATGCCCAATATCTTTCCATTTCATAGCGATTCGGAAGGCAATAAATTCGACGATAATTACGGCTCCATCGATGATAATACCAAAGTCGATAGCTCCCAAACTCATCAGATTCGCATCCACACCAAAAATATACATCAGCGAAAGCGTAAACAAAAGCGCTAGCGGAATGACGGATGCAATAACAAGTCCTGAACGCAAGTTACCTAGCAGAAGAATAACGATAAACAAAACGATTAGAAAGCCAAGAATCAGATTTTCGGTGACTGTAAAAGTTGTTTTGCCAATCAGTTCGCTTCTCTCGAGAAAAGCATTGATAAAAACACCTTCGGGAAGGGATTTCTCCACTTCGGCAACGCGATCTTTAACGGCCTCGATCACTTTCTTCGAATTGCCGTCTTTAAGCATCATTACTTGTCCCAAAACTTTTTCGCCTTCACCATTACCAGTAATAGCTCCAAATCGTGTGGCGTGACCTAATTGCACTTTGGCGACATCGCGAATAAGTACAGGAATACCATTGCGGTTAGTCACCACTATGTTTTCAATGTCATCAAACGATTTTGTTAATCCTTCGCCACGAATAAAATAACTTTGATTTCCTTTTTCGATATAACCTCCACCGACAACAGCATTGTTTTTTTCGAGGGCGTTAAACACCTCTATAACCGTAGTATTCATGGCTCGCAAACGCTCAGGATTGATGGCTACTTCATATTCTTTTAAAAAACCTCCCCAGGTATTTACTTCCACAACTCCTGGAATACCAGATAATTGTCTTTTCACTATCCAATCCTGAATGCTGCGCAATTCCATAACAGAATAAACCGAATCGTAGCCTGGTTTTGTGTCCAGAATATATTGATAAATTTCACCCAACCCTGTCGTTATCGGACCCATTGTAGGTGTACCGAAACCCTGTGGGATCTTTTCCTGTGCACTTTTTATTTTCTCGGCAATTAATTGGCGAGGAAGATAAGTTCCCAGATTATCATCGAAAACAATGGTTACTACCGACAATCCAAATTTGGAAACAGAACGTATTTCTTTTACGCCTGGCAGATTGGCCATTTCCAATTCTACGGGATAAGTAATAAACTGCTCAATATCCTGTGTGGATAAATTGCGCGAAGTAGTAATTACCTGCACCTGATTGTTGGTCACATCAGGAACTGCTCCGATGGGAATTTGACTGATTGAAAACAGTCCGAAAATTACCACTGAAATGGTAAAAAGGATGATAATCAGTTTGTTTTTAATGCTGAATTTAATAAGTGCTTCTAACATAATGCAGCGAAAATTTATATTTTAATTAAGGTCGTTTAAATGTCAATAATCAATCCAATTATAATTGTAGCTAATGTCGATATTATTTGACTGACATGCAATTCAATTTTAGTGGCCGATGTTAAATTTCGTAATAAACAGAAAAACAAGACCTTGCCCTTAAATTAATACTATTTAACAAATAATTTAATATTCTTGTTTTTATGGCACGTAATTTGGTATCCCAATGCCTAAATGTCAGTAAAAACAAATAGTATGAAAAAAGTAAAAAAAGGAATCTATTTTATAATGTTGCTTGGCCTGTTTAATTCCGCTTGTTCAAAAGAAGAGATCGAAGTAGAAACTCCAATGGAATCTCAATTAACAACCGCTGAGCTTGCAATGCTGCATTATATGATGGAAGAAGAAAAATTGGCCTACGATGTATATATTACATTATATCAAAAATACGGAACGGCTATCTTTAATAATATATCAAAAAGCGAACTCACGCATATAGAGGCCGTTAATAAACTTTTAGAAAAATACAATATTCCAAATACAGCATCCAACACTGTTGGTGTTTATAATATCGAGCATATACAAGAATTATACGATGGCTTGATTGCTTCAGGAAATATTTCACTGGTAGAAGCTTTGAAAGTTGGAGCAACTATCGAAGATGTCGATATTTTTGATTTGGAAAACTATTTAGGTGAGACGGAGAACGCAGATATTATCTCTGTATTCGACTTTCTTAATTGTGGCTCACGTAACCATTTACGAGGCTTTATGCTTCAGCTTGAAGCGCAAGGAGCAGATTATACTCCACAATTTATTACTCAAGAGCGATTTGATGAAATTCTAAATCACGATCACGAAATTTGCGCATCCTATACTTTAGATTAAGATTTCCAAAATGAAAAAAAAGCCTGAAGTTTAGAAAACTCAGGCCTTTTTCTGCTGCGTTTTTGGCAG
>CAYPOW010000168.1:2191-3846 GCA_964412145.1 uncultured Draconibacterium sp. | reverse complement strand
AAAAAAAGCCTGAAGTTTAGAAAACTCAGGCCTTTTTCTGCTGCGTTTTTGGCAGCGTATCTATATTCTAAATCCTATTCTGCTTTAGGTTTAAAAACCACATCAATTTCATCAGCATCGGTAAAAAATGCAGCTGCAATTTCTTTGATGTCTTCAATAGTAAAGGCTTTAAGAATATTCTCGTAATTATCAGGGTTATTTGTGTCTATTCCGTGATAGTAATAGTTATAAAGGCTCGACATCCAATATGCATTATGAAGCTTAGATTGCTCTCTAGTTTTAAGCATATTTTTTACGCTTTTATCTAAATCAATTGCCGTTGGTCCATCATTAATGATCTTATCTATTTCACCATAAAGAATGGTTTTTAAATGATCAGCTTTTTCTGGAGCGCAGTCGAAAAACATAGAAAGAGTCGCTTCACTTTCAGGATAATGAGATGTGCGTGCTCTTACACCCACTCCATAAGTTCCACCTTCTTCTTCTCGAATGGTTTCTGTATAGCGAAGATCCAGAACGGCTTTGATAATAGATAATCCCAATCGGTTTCGCTGTGTATATTCCATTTCTTGACTGTAGACAACATTAACAGTACTTTTTGGGACGGTAAGCGCAATCTCGATTTCCTTTTCTGTTCTACCTTCGGGTGCATTCACTTGGTTGTTTTTCCATGTCTCTTCACGTTTGATATCTGTTAGAGATCCAAGATATTTTTCAACTAAGGGTTTTAGTGTTTTCTTATCCACGTTGCCTACTATAAAGAATGTAAAATCACTGGCATCTTTTATCCGGTCTTTATACATTTCTTCGATAAGCTCAAGATTTACATCATCAAAAAATTCGGCATTCATGATTCTTGTTCTTGAATGATAATCGCTTAAAATCATACTCATAGAATCCTGCATAATTTTTCGAGGATCGTTTGCGAGATTACTCATATACGCAGTATATCTTCCTTTTAGCGCATTGTGGGCGTTGGCATCAAATCGAGGATGTTCAAAATAGAGATAAATCAATTGGAGCATGGTTTCAATATCTTTAGGCGTTGTTGTTGCATTAATCCCTTCAGTTAAGGAACCGATGTTTGGAGTAACAGTAACTTTCTTGCCAGTTAGCATTTTCTCCAAAGCAATAGCATCAAAATCGCCAACACCATAGGCATTGATAAATTGATTGGCCATCATACTAGAAGGCACATAATCATCGCCAAAAAGAGAGCTTCCGCCCAAACTAAAAGATTTGAGAGTCACAGCATCTTTTTCATAGTCGGCATGGCGGTAAATAACCTTTACTCGATTGCCTAATTTCCATTCAACGGCATTAAAAGCAGGTAGTTTTTTGGAGATAATAACTTTAGAGCCTTTTAATTCTTCTGAAATAAGAGATGCTGCTGATGCTTCGTCCACATAGGGTGCTATTTCAGCTTGTTTTACTTTCTCAATGATAGCCAATGCTTCTGCTTCTGTTAGGTGTTTTACACCTTCGCTAGGGCCAGTAACAATGATTGTTTTATTTTTATCTACAATCCATTCCTTGGTTTTTGCATTGATCTCTTCAACAGTAATTCCGGGAAGTGCTTTTTTCATAAAATCCATCTCAAAATCAAAACCAGGAGTAGGTTCTTTAGAAAGATAATAACGTTGAATTTCACGAGC
>CAYPOW010000168.1:0-2091 GCA_964412145.1 uncultured Draconibacterium sp. | reverse complement strand
CCTTTGCCTTCAAAATGTTGGGTTCCGTTAAAAGCCATATGCTCAAGAAAATGTGCCAATCCGTTCTGATCGTCATTTTCGAGCAAAGCACCAACATTCTGAATCATAAAAAAACTAGCTCTTTCTTTGGGCTCTTCATTGTGTTTTAGGTAATAAGTTAGACCATTTTCTAATGTACCAGTTCTGATGTTGGGATCGAAAGGTACTTTTTGACTCAGGTCGATGTCTTGAGCAAATAATAATCCCGAAAGGAAAACGATTTGGAATAATACTAAAATTGATTTTTTCATAAAGTTAATTTTACATCAAGTATTTAATTTGGCGTAAACGATTCAAATAGAAAATAGTGTTAGTTTATCCGCACTAAACAATGAATGAAATGAATAATTTTTATTTGTTTTTTTATAAAATGTATTGGATGAACCAATAAAATTGTTTACAAAATTATTAAAAATTGCTGATACATTTTTACGTGTTGCTGTTTTTAAGAAGAACCTCAAATATAAAACGAAATGATATGCCTCAATAAATAGAAAAAGAGGGTTGAATAAAAATGCATTTTTAAAATTTAACACATGTTAACACTCATTAACAGACTTACTTACAATGAAGTGTAACAAACGAACGTTCATTTAGTCATTATAGAATAGAATAAAATAATTTATTAATACAAACTAGCCGAAATCCGTATTAACCATAAAAAGTTTTATCCATGAAACACATTATCATATCCTTAGCATTGATTATTTGTTCAACTGCCTTGTTTGCAAATAACATTGAAAAGAAAACGTATACAACAAAAAAAACAAGCAAATCTCCCGTTATTGATGGTCTTTTAGACGCTGAAATCTGGGATCAAGTGGAATGGTCTGGCGATTTTATTCAAAGCACGCCCAATGAAGGAGAAGCCCCGACTCAAAAAACGGCATTTAAAATTCTGTATGATGACAATAACGTATATTTTTATATAAAAGCATTTGATACTGAGCCTAATAAGATATCAAAACTATTGGCAAGACGCGATCATTTTCCTGGCGATTTTGTAGAGATTAATATCGACAGTGATTTAGACAAGCAAACTGCATTTTCTTTTTCTGCTTCAGCATCTGGAGTTATTGGCGATGAGGCCATTTCGCAGGATGGCAGAAATTGGGACTCAAGTTGGGACCCCATTTGGTATTTAAAAACTTCGATAGACAATGAAGGTTGGAATGCCGAGATTCGGATTCCTTTAAGTCAATTGAGGTTTGGGGATAAAGAAAATCATGTATGGGGGATTCAAGTAATGAGGAATCTTTTCCGAAAAGAGGAACGTTCCAGATGGCAAATAATACCAACAGATGCTCCAGGCTTTGTTCATTTATTTGGCGAGCTTCATGGAATCAGTAATATCAAACCAAAAAGGCAGATCGACATTGTTCCATATGTATTGGCAAAAGCTGAACGATTTGAAAAAGAAGAAGGAAACCCCTATGCCAATGGAAGTAAATCAAATATTGCAGTTGGATTGGATGGAAAGATAGGTTTAACGAACGATCTGACACTTGATTTTACCATCAACCCTGATTTTGGGCAAGTGGAAGCTGACCCATCTGAAGTGAATCTTTCAGCTTTTGAATCTTATTTCTCTGAAAAGCGCCCATTTTTTGTTGAAGGTAAAAGTATATACGATTATCGCCCTTCAAGTGGTCCGGTAATTAGTGATTTCAATAGAGATAACCTTTTTTATTCTCGGCGAATTGGACGTCAACCCCATTTTTATCCTGATTTAGGTGATAATGAATATGCTGATATGCCTGATGCTACAACAATTATAGGCGCTTTTAAACTCTCTGGCAAAACCAATAAAGGTTTGTCGATAGGAATTATGGAAAGTGTAGCAGCAGAAGAAACGGGGACGATAAATTATTTGGGTTCTGAACGCGATGTAACAGTTGAGCCATTGACAAACTATTTTGTTGCACGTGTTAAGCAAGATTTTAATAAAGGAGAAACAACATTTGGTGGAATGATTACTGCTGTGAATAGAGACATTAATTCGCCAGATTTGTTATTTCTTCCAAAATCAGCCTATACCGGTGGAATTGATTT
>CAYPOW010000167.1:5390-7370 GCA_964412145.1 uncultured Draconibacterium sp. | reverse complement strand
CTATTAAATCATTAAATGCCTCTTCCGATAATTCAAAATCGCAATCGAGTAAACCGCTAAAAATGTATCCGATAGATCCATAAGAGCGTGTATTTTCAGGATCAAATGTCAAGTCATTGTTTCGACTAAAAGAGATAGAAATTTGATAGGCATCTGCGCCCAAATTCAATAGAAATGATTTTAACGAATCGGCTCTGGCCAATCCGAGCAATGCATCGCCATTTTCATCGCTGTCATACATGCCTTTTAAAACCAACTGCCTGCTTTTGTTTTTATTGAGATATTTTACTGTTTTCTTTAAATCTCTAACAATGCAATTGGGAACAAATAAATTTGATTTTCCGAATTCGTAGTACAAATTGTTATCATCACTTGCACTAAAATCGCCATCTTGTATACTCAACCCGGGTATAGCATACTCTGGCTCGTTGCATCCGCAATCATTTCGGATTTCGCATACATAACAATAACTGGCTCCTGCTATCCATAGGATTAACAGAAACACCCATAAATTTACATTTTTCATAAGCATTAGTTTAGTTGATTTTGCATTTATGCTAACAAATATAAGTTTTTTCTATATTAAAAGTCAAGTTAGTTTAGATTCATTACACAGTAAATTGTATTTAAAGAGCTGATTTGTAGTTTGACTTTTTAAAAATTGATTGCTTTTGAGGAAAACTTAAAGCGTAGCCTGGAATTTTTTTTGCTCCTATTAATTAAAAAAACATATCTGTATTTTCAATGATTTTAAGTGCGAACGCTTGTAAATCCGCCATCTTTCTTAATTTTGGTAAAAATTTAATACAATGGAAAATATTGCGCAAAAAATCAATGCTTTAGCTGAAAAATATCGAGACTATACAGCTAATAATCTGTCTAAAATGGTGAAAATAAAATCCCTTAGTTTAGGTGAAAAAGAAGTGATGTTGGAATTAAAACGACAGATGGAAGAGGTTGGGTTTGATAAAGTTTGGATTGATGGATTAGGTAATGTAATTGGAAAAATAGGAAGTGGAAAAAATATATTAGCGATTGATGGTCACATGGATACGGTCGATTTTGGAAATATGGATAATTGGGATTTTGATCCGCTTTCTGGTGAGGTGAAAGATGGATTTGTTCACGGTAGAGGTACAGTTGACCAGGAAGGTGGCCCTGCTGCTTTTGTCACCACCGGAAGAATTTTGAAAGAATTAGGATTCGATCGAGATTGGACAATCTATTTTACCGGTACTGTAATGGAAGAAGATTGTGATGGATTGTGCTGGAAATATCTATACGAAGAAGAAGGCATTCATCCTGATTTTGCGATCAGCACCGAGCCAACTAATTTAAATATTTATCGTGGCCATCGCGGGAGAATGGAAATTGCCGTTAGTTTTAAAGGCTTGTCGGCTCACGGTTCCGCACCTGAAAGAGGTGTAAATGCCATTTATAACGCATCGCGCGCAGCACTTGAAATTGAAAAATTGAATGAAAATTTAGCTTTCGATCCATTTTTAGGACGAGGAAGTATCACTATTTCGGAAATAAAGTCTGGAAGTCCATCTCTTTGCGCTGTTTCTGATTTTGCCCGGATTCACCTCGACAGAAGATTAACCTGGGGCGAAACAAAAGAATCGGCAGTAGCTGAAATTGAGGCAATTGTAAAAGATTTGGATGCAACCGTTGAAGTTCTTCACTACGAAGAAACCGCTTATACAGGATTAAAATATGGAATGGAAAAATATTTCCCTACCTGGAAAATGGAAGAAAACTCAAATGTGGTTCAAACAGGTGTAAAAGCTTTTGAATTACTTTTTGATAAAAAACCTAAAGTGGATAAATGGACATTTTCTACGAACGGAGTCACCATTAATGGTTACTATAAAGTTCCAATGATTGGTTTTGGCCCTGGAAATGAAGTAATGGCCCATGCTCCAAATGAGAAAGTTCCTGTTGACGATTTGGTAAAAGCCTCCGCTTTTTATGCTCTTT
>CAYPOW010000167.1:4205-5290 GCA_964412145.1 uncultured Draconibacterium sp. | reverse complement strand
AATGAGAAAGTTCCTGTTGACGATTTGGTAAAAGCCTCCGCTTTTTATGCTCTTTATGCTTATTCAATTGAAAAATAATTTAGTTCTTTTTATTCTATGGAAAATCTACAAAAATTAATTAATAATATCATTTTACGCGATACGGATCACCTTTTTAATACCGATTTCTTGCTTAGCTGGGAAAAATCGATGGCTGATGTTGAGCAGGTTTTAGACATCGCTGAGGCATTAAAAAGTCTGCGTAGTCATAATATCGCTACCAATGTTTTCAAGTCGGGTCTCGCCATTTCTCAGTTTAGAGATAATTCTACCAGAACACGATTCTCCTTCACTTCTGCAGCCAATTTATTAGGATTGGCGTTACAGGATTTGGAAGAAGGCAAATCGCAAATCGCTCATGGTGAAACAACGCGCGAAACGGTAAATATGATTTCCTTTCTTACAGATATTATTGGTATTCGCGATGATATGTATTTGGGTGCCGGAAATACTTATATGCGTGAAGTAGGAGCAGCATTGGACGATGGATTTGCCCAAGGAGTTTTGCAGCAGCGTCCTGGAATTATTAATTTGCAGTGCGATATTGATCATCCCACTCAATCGATGGCTGATTTGGCACATCTGAAAAAGTATTTTGGTTCGCTGGAAGCTTTGAAAGGAAAAAAATTAGCAATGACCTGGGCATATTCGCCCAGTTATGGAAAGCCCTTGAGTGTACCACAAGGAATTATTGGTTTGCTAACGCGATTTGGAATGGATGTGGAACTAGCTTATCCTGAGGGTTATGGACTAATTCCTGATGTGATGGAAACGGCATCTAAACAGGCCAAAGAAACAGGTGGAAGTTTTAAAGTGGTCAATAGTATGGATGAAGCATTTAAAAATGCAGATATTGTTTATCCTAAAAGTTGGGCGCCTTATGCCGTAATGGGACAGCGGACGGAATTATTGCAGAACAATGATCACGAAGGATTAAAGGCGCTGGAACAAAAAGCTCTTGCTAATAATGCCAAACATATGGATTGGGAAGCCGATGCCGAAAAAATGAAACTCACCAAAAATGGGGAAGCTCTTTATATGCATTG
>CAYPOW010000167.1:0-4105 GCA_964412145.1 uncultured Draconibacterium sp. | reverse complement strand
ATACTGATATGTTTAAAACGCTTTTATAATAATGGATTATTAGATTTAACTATAAATTGTTTTAATAGCAACATTACCGGCAGCTTTTAATAAAGGATATCCTGCTGGTGAAGCCGTAAGAAGGGGATGAGTCCCTATTTGGGAGGTTAGAATTGAATTAATGTTCATTCTATTTTGAATAATCATTCCAATAACATTTGTTAATTCTCCTACAGAAGATCCTCCAATCACTTCTCCACCTAAAACAATACTAGATTCTTTTCCAACAATTAACTTAACAAGCTGTTTTTTTGCTCCAGGTAAAGTACCGGGATGTTTATCCATTCCTTCGAATACTCCTGTAACAACATCAAATCCTTCATTTCGTGCTTGTGTTTCTGTTATTCCTGCTACGCCAAATGCAGTAGTACCAATTACAGTTGAAAAAATTGAAATAGTTCCGCTAAATGTTTTAATTGCAGAGAGTTTAAATAAATTAACACCTGCAATTCTTGCTTCGGCACATGCTGTTGATGCTAACATTGTACAGCAAGGTTTTCTGGTAATAAAATCATACTTTTGTGCGCAATCTCCCACAGCAAAAACATTAGGACATTCGGTTCTCATGTATTCATCAACCATAATACAGCCCTGTTTGCTCATTGCTATACCTGATTCTATTGCCAATTTATTATTGGGTTTATATCCCATAGATAAAACTACAGCATCGGTATTAATAATTTCTCCATTTTCCAATACTACTTTATTCACTTTTTTATCACCTGATAATTCCTGAACACCTAATCCGGTTTTTACAATTACTCCATTTCCTTTTAGTACTTCCTCTGCTTTAATGGATATTTCTTCATCAAAACATAAGCCTAAGATATGGGGTAATTTTTCAATTAGAATAATTTCTTTACCGGTCTTTTTTAATTCATCAGAAAGTTCAACTCCAATAAATCCGGCACCAACAATAACAATCTTATTACATTGATCTAGTGTATTTTTCATTAAATCGAGGTAATTTTTATTCTTAGGAACTGTAAAAACATTTTCTAACTCGGCTCCTTTTAACCATTTTGGAATTGAAGGAGAGGAACCTGTTGCTAAAACTAACTTATCGAATGAAATTGAATCGTTATTTTTTAGAATACATATTTTGCTCTCAGGATTAATAGAAATAACTTCCCCAATTATAAGATCTACATTTGCGTCTTTAAACATTTTATCTGAAGGCAAAATATTACTATCTGTTCCATCAATGCTTGCGAAAGTATACGGGATACCGCAAGGAACAAGGGTTTTTTCTTCTTTTGTAATTGCAGTAATTGTTTTGTTAGGATTAATGCGTTTAGCTGTAAGGGCAGCGACCAAGCCAGCAGCGCTGCCTCCAATTACTAATACATCTGTACTTTTCATATTTTTTGTCTTTTTAAAAGTTTGATTTTAGAATTTCTAGTAGTTTACATGCTAACTTGTTCGTGCTGAATCATATTGTGCAAATTACTTTTTGATTTATGAAGCATATTAGCAAGTATTGATTCTTCTTTTTTTGTTTTCTTCAACATATAATAAAATGTGTTGATTATTGTTTCGCTTAATTCATTTTCGGATGCTAAAATTGCATAAAGTTTAATTAGACAATTGTCAAAATGCAATTCTAGTTTTATTAAATCTTCCATAGTTAAATCAGATTCTGTATTGATATTTTTGAAACAATCAGATATCTGATTTGATAATTTATCACAAGGAAAATCTAACCAATCCTTCATTGCTTCAGCAACTTTTTTATGCTTCTCAAGGTATTTATCACGAGATGTTTCATACTCGTATAAATCATACACTATCAATTTCATTTCTTTGTCTTCGATATTTTCATAAAGTCCATAGTATAATTGGGCTACTTGTTTATGATAAGATTGAATTTCCTCAATTATTTTACATTTTTTTTTATACATTTTTATACCTTTCTTTATTTTTTAAATATTATTAAACATTCCAACGTCTCGTACAAGATTTTTTTCTTCCTTCTTTATCCTTTTCAGTAATACAGTTTCCTTTTTGAGGAAATACTATTTCATATGTTGGCAATCTGTTTTCTAAAGACCCTAAAATCTATTAGCCGCCGCATATAAATAAATCACCACCAACACATTTACAAATAATAAAAATTACTCCTCCTATACAGCAGAGAAAATTAAAGGCCAGTATAACGAGTAACATCGTCATACTAATCGAACCACATTCACATAAAATTTTTTCAGTTTTCATAACATTCTCCTTTCTAATTTTATTCGTAATAACCGTACTCTAACCTTTAAACAAAGTTACTTCCTTTATGTGGTTAATTACAAGCGAATTAGCGATGGGAACGTCAAGGAATAATTTGAGATATATCAAATTATTCCTTGAGAAAATGAAACTATATTATTGTAAATATTATATTAGCATTGAATTACATAGGCGCCAAATAGGCATGCCGGAGGAAAAAGTTTATAGGATGAGTAAACTATACACAATTCCCCACTTAAAAAAACCATATTGTGACAGTATTTATAAATTAGTAAATAGTGTGATTATCCCATTCGGTTACTTATGACAAAGCTAAAGTTTCCTTCCAAAGAATCTTTTCCTCTTATGTGAAATCGAACTTAGAAGGTTAATTTCTTGGGTAGGTTGTTAAAATTTTAGTAGTTTATTGAAGCTAGTGACTGGATGTTTGAAATAACAATTATCCTTTTTGACTTATATCTTTTAACCGTTTAAGGTTTTTTATCTCAATTTTTTTTCCTTTTAATTCAATTATTTTTTCATTGTTAAATTCTGATAAAATTCTAACAACACTTTCCATGGACATTCCGCATAATTCGGCCAAATCCTTTCTGCTGATATAAGAAAACACATCAACTGCTTTAAATTCTTCTCTATTTAAATATAACAAGATATTTGCAAGCTTACCATTTAACTGTCTAAGACCTAAATTTAAACATTTACTTAGCATAATATTGTAATTTTTACAATACCAATTAGATAGTTCACGGGAAAACTCACAGCATTGATTAATTAAATTTTTAATAGCTTCACGATCAATTGAACAAACACGGGTTTCTTTTAAAGCAGCGGCCGAGAAGTAATACGTATCATCACCAAACAACGATGTTAATCCAATAAAACCATCAGCATTAAGAAGCTTTATTATAATATTTTTTTCTGGGCTCTCAATATATATTTTAATTAAACCATCTATAACATACAATATATCAGTTACCCGAGTTCCCTCTTTTATTATTATCTCTCCTTTTTTATAAGTAATTTGTTTTTTTTGCAAATCATAAAACGCTTCTGTATTTTTTGTTTTTTTAATAAAACATTTAGATTTTACAGAACATTCATTACAATTTGTTTTTATTAGATATCTGTCCATTATACTAGCTTGTTTTGAAAATAGCGCCTAATTATTTTAAAATAATTTGGAGTTAAAAATTAATATGGTATTGATCATAGTAATATTCGTTTTGTATCTGACAAAAATACACTTAATTAAGAAGAAATCATTACTTATTCATATGTATAGTTTTCAAATACGTTTACGTGATTTTAAAAAAATTAAGCTGCATTTTCGAAAACATTATTTGGTGTTTTTTAATAATCGAATCCAGGTTAATAGTTTTAAGTTTATTGAGTCCTTTATATCAGTCTTCCCGCATTGATTTTTCCATATTCATAAAAAGCGTTATTACATAAAAGGGTAGGGCGTCACACTTTGAAAACCCCAGGTAGCTTTTGTGCCTTCGCCTTCAGCCATTAATTTTTGATAAGCATCGGCTTGGCTTTCGTAAGGAGTATAAAAAACTAAATCGGTTTCAAATAAAAAAGTTTCTGCAATATTTGTAATAGTTTGACTGCCTTTTCCTAATCTTTTACATCACTTCCCCTGCATTGCATAGCACCAACAGTTCTGTTAGCTCCAAAAAAACGCTTAAACACTAAAGGCTATTTTGCTATATGCCTCAATATAAATAGTCTATTAGTCCACTCGTGTGATTTCTAATTGTGCCATCATCCTTTTTACTAAAGAAATATATTCTGCTGGAAATAGAAGGTGATGATTTCCCAAACTAGC
>CAYPOW010000166.1:0-7433 GCA_964412145.1 uncultured Draconibacterium sp. | reverse complement strand
TAACCAATGATTCTAAAACATAAAGTTTGCCGGCTAAAATAGTTTCAAGTTCCTCGGGATAAATATTCTGACCAGAAGGCCCTAAAAGCATGTTTTTATTTCTTCCTTTTATATAGATGAATCCATCTTTATCTAAATGGCCCAAATCCCCAGTTTTTAACCATCCATCTTCAGTAAAACTATCTTTAGTGGCTTCTTCATTTTTATAATAGCCCTCCATTATGTTTTCGCCTTTTAATAGAATCTCACCAATGACATTTATAGGGTCTGAAGAATCAATTTTTACTTCTAAAGTATCTACAGGTTTTCCAACAGCGCCAGGTCTAAATTCCGTCCAGGATGCATAAGAAACTAAAGGACCGCATTCAGTCATTCCGTATCCAATAGCAAAAGGGAATCCAATTCTTTTAAAGAAAGTTTCTGCTTTAGTAGAGAATGGAGCACCTCCAATTACTAACTCCTTAAAATTTCCGCCAAAAACAAGATTGAGTTTTGCGTAAATCTTCTTGTAAATAAGATTATTAATTCCAGGAATCTTTAACAAAACCTTCATTATTGGTTTATTGATTTGAGGAACAATCTGATTCTTAAATATTTTCTCAATAACTAGAGGAACAGAAAGGATAAGATTTGGTTTAATCTCGCCAAAAGCTTTCATTATTACTTGTGGCGAAGGAGTCTTCGTTAAGAAAGTAATATGTACTCCTACGGAAAAAGGAAATAATAATTCAAAAGCTAGACCATAAGAATGGCCTAGTGGTAAGAAGGATAATGTATTTTCGCCAGCTTGTAGAGGCATATTATTCCGGGCATACCTAACATTTGCCGCTAAACTATTATGACTTAGCATTACACCTTTTGAAAAACCAGTAGTGCCAGATGTATAGCTAATTAGTGCTAATTTTTCGTTTGTGACTTTAGCCATTTTAAATACATTGGCATTGAATCCATCAGGGTATTGCGATTTGAATGCCCCATCTAATTCGTCTAGTATTTGTAGATGATTGCCTGAAAAGTCAGCAATTAACTGTAGGGATTCAAGTGAGAAAATAGCAGAAACACCCTTAAAATTTTCGGTTTTTACATTAGGCCAGATGAAATCAGAAATAAACAAGAGTTTAGAATCGGAATGCTCTACGATATTCACAATATCTTTTGCTTTAAAATCAGGCAAAATTGGAACAGCAACTGCTCCATAACTAACAGTAGCTAAAAAATTGAGAGCCCACTCAGCAGAGTTTTTTCCGATTAACGCAATTTTATCCCCTTTTGCTATCCCCGCTTTTTCAAATAAAATATGGTAACGGGCGATTTTTTCTGCAACCTCTTTGTACAAATAGGTATTGCCTGCGTAATTAGACAATGCTTTTCTTTCCCAGTTTAGCTTAACGCTATCCTCGAAATATTCAAGTAAATTTTCTTGTATCATGCTTTTTTTATTTGATCGATTCAAAGATAAAATATTTAACGCAAATGACGTATATTGGAGGTACATAATTTGCTTTTGGGCGATTTTATCTTTTTTGAATTCACGTTTATCGAGCAATCTTTTGTAATTTTGCGCCAAATTATAAACTATGATCTTATCTTCATTAAATGCTATAAGTCCTATCGATGGCCGATACCGTTCTCAAAATGAAAATTTAAGCACTTATTTTTCAGAAAAGGGTTTGATTCGTTACCGCGTTCGGGTGGAAATAGAATATTTTATAGCATTGTGTGAATATCCTCTTCCTCAACTTCAGGCAATATCTAAAGAAAAATATGAAGAATTAAGACGCATTTATCAAAAGTTTTCAGAAGCCGATGCAGAGAAGATTAAAGAAATTGAGCAGACTACTAATCACGATGTAAAAGCCGTTGAATATTTTATAAAAGAACGTTTTGATAAGCTTCATTTATCGGAATTTAAAGAGTTTATTCATTTTGGACTTACTTCGCAGGATATTAACAATACGGCTACTCCACTTTCGCTAAAAGAGGGGTTTCTAAATGTAGTTTTGCCTGAATTAAAATTGTTGGTTTTTGAATTGAAGCAACGTGCTAAATCGTGGAAAAAAATACCAATGCTAGCTCGTACTCACGGACAACCGGCATCGCCTACCCGATTAGGTAAAGAATTGTATGTTTTTGTTGAGCGTCTCGAAGCACAACTAAAAATGCTTGAGCGGATTCCTTTTGGAGCAAAATTTGGCGGAGCAACAGGGAATTTTAATGCACATGCAGTCGCTTTTCCAACTGTCAATTGGGTCGATTTTGGAAATCGTTTTGTGAAAGATAAATTAGGTTTATATCGACTTCAAACAACAACACAAATTGAACATTACGATTATTTAGCTGCTTTTTTCGATAATTTAAAACGAATCAATACTATTTTAATTGATTTGAATAGAGATGTCTGGACCTATATATCGATGGAATATTTCAAGCAAAAAATTAAAAAGGGAGAAGTTGGATCATCGGCTATGCCGCATAAAGTAAATCCCATCGATTTTGAAAATTCAGAGGGAAACCTTGGAATGGCCAATGCTATTTTTGAACACTTGTCGGCAAAACTTCCCATATCACGCTTGCAGCGCGATTTAACTGATTCTACGGTAACCCGAAATTTAGGCGTTCCTTTGGCTCATAGTTTATTGGCATTCAAATCGTTACGGAAAGGTCTGGAAAAACTCATTTTAAATGAATATAAAATTGCCGAGGATTTAGAAAATAATTGGGCTGTGGTGGCCGAAGCGATACAAACTATTTTGCGTCGTGAAAAGTACCCAAACCCTTACGAAGCCTTGAAAGCACTGACACGGAAAAACACAAAAATGAATAAGGAAACAATTCATGCATTTATCGATAATCTGGATATTGCTGATGCGGTAAAAATAGAATTGAAGCTAATTACACCTTCCAACTATGTCGGAATCTTAAGCTTTTAAGCCAAGATTTTTTTTAGATTAATGAAGAAATTTTAATGAAGAAACTATCCAGATTATTTAAATATGTAATTCCGTATAAATGGAATTTGGCTGTCAGTGTTTTATTTATGTTGCTAACAGCTATTTTTTCGGTATCCACACTGGCACTTATTGCGCCCTTTCTTAATCTTCTTTTCGATCAGACTGAACTTGTCACTAGCGCAGTGCCCTGGGAATTAAATTTGAATTCTTTCCTTCATAATTTTAATTTCTTTATGAGCGAGATAATTGTTCAAAAAGGAAAACTAAACGCCCTCTTTTTTGTGGGCTTACTTGTAATTCTAGCCACTCTTTTCAAAAATGTGTTTGATTATTCCACCAAGTATTTTATGTTGCCAATACGAACAGGAGTTGTTAGAGACATCAGAAACACTTTGTATTATAAGATTCTGGCACTTCCGCTCGGGTTTTTTTCTGAAGAAAGAAAAGGAGATATTATTAGCAGAATGTCGCAGGATGTTCAGGAGATTGAAGTATCGATTATCCGCTCAATTGAAATGCTGCTTCGCGATCCTATTTTAATCATTGTTTATTTATTTGCTCTTTTTTCTATCAGTGTCAATCTTACTTTCTTTGTTATTGTTTTACTGCCTTTAAGTGGACTCCTAATCGGAAGAATAGGAAAAACCCTCAGATCAACATCTTTAAAAGGACAAGAGATGTTAGGCTTGATTATTTCTCATGTTGAAGAAGCTCTTGCCGGATTGAGGATTATCAAAGCCTTCAATGCGGAAAAAAAGATGAAGCAGCGATTTGAAGGTTCAAACACATCCTATACTCGGTTGCTTTTGAGTGTTTTTCGTCGTCAACAACTGGCGAGTCCTTTGAGCGAGTTTCTTGGAATTACGGTTCTTGTTATTGTTCTCTGGTATGGTGGTAAAATGGCGCTGGAAGGAACTGGCAACGTAACGCCTTCAGGTTTAATTGCTTACCTTGCAATTTTTTCTCAGATCATTAATCCTGCAAAATCTATCACTACGGCTTATTTCAATTTGCTTAAAGGTTTGGCTTCCGCCGATCGGGTTGATCAGATTTTGGAAGCGAAGATTGAAATAATTGAAAAAGAAGATGCTTTACAAAAAGAGCTTTTTGAAAAATCGATAACCTACAAAAATGTTTCTTTTCGATATGATAAAGACAAAGTGCTAAAAGATGTTAGCCTGACTATTGAAAAAGGAAAAACAATTGCATTGGTAGGGCGCTCAGGATCGGGAAAATCAACTTTTGTTGATTTGCTGCCGCGATTTATTGAAGTGCTGGAGGGAGAAGTGATCATTGACGGTGTGAATATCAAAGATATAAAAATCAATTCCTTACGTCAATTAATGGGAATTGTCTCTCAGCAATCCATTTTATTCAATGATACTTTCTTCAATAATATTGCCTTTGGCATGGATGATGCTAAGGAGGAAGATGTAATTGCTGCGTCTCAGGTAGCCAATGCGCATGATTTTATAATGGACACACCTGAAGGATATCAGACCAATATTGGCGAAGGTGGAGGTAAGCTTTCAGGTGGTCAGCGACAGCGTATTAGCATTGCTCGTGCAGTGCTTAAAAATCCACCTATTCTTATTTTGGATGAAGCAACCTCGGCACTCGATACTGAATCCGAAAAATTAGTTCAGGATGCGATTATCAAATTAATGAAAAATCGTACTTCCATCGTTATTGCTCACCGACTTTCAACAGTGAAACATGCCAATCTTATTGTAGTAATGGATAATGGTAAAATTGTGGAGCAAGGTACACACGACGAGTTGATTGCGCTAAAAGGAGGCACTTACAAAAAATTGCACAAGTTACAGATGTACTAAGAGACCGTTTCTTTTTTTTTGAATTATTTCTTCACAGGAGGATAATCAATTGAATAATGCAAGCCACGACTTTCTTTTCTTTGTAGTGCCATCTTCAAAACCATAGCAGCTACATTAATCAGATTTCTTAATTCGCAGATTTCTACCGAAATAATTGATTTGTCATACAGATCTTCAGTTTCGCGATAAATTATTTCTAATCGATCCAATGCTCTGTTTAAACGCAAATTTGAACGAACAATCCCAACATAATTGCTCATAATACTTTGCAGCTCTTTGGTTGATTGTGTAATCAAAATCATTTCTTCGTTCAAAACAGTTCCTTCTGCATTCCAATCTGGAATTTGAGAATTGAGTCGAAGCGTTTTGTATTTTTGGATTGTATCCAGACTTGCTCTGTGTGAAAAAACAACAGACTCCAATAAAGAATTGGAAGCCAGTCGATTAGCGCCGTGAAGTCCGGTTGATGAACATTCTCCTGAAGCATATAAATTTTGAATTGAGCTGCGACCAAATTCATCCACTTTAATTCCTCCGCAGGCATAATGTGCACTGGGAACTACCGGAATCATTTCTTTGGTAAGATCAATTCCAATACTCAAACATTTGGCATAGATTTTTGGGAAATTAAGGATTAGACTGTTGGCATTTAAATGGCGACAATCCAGATAAACACATTCATCACCACTGTTTTTTAGTTCATTATCAATGGCACGAGCCACAATATCGCGGGGAGCCAAAGAGCCACGTTCATCGTATTTTTCCATAAAAGCTACACCCTCCATTGTTTTTAGAATCCCACCAAAACCTCTCAACGCTTCAGTAATCAGAAACGCAGGTTTTTCACCAGGATTGTATAATGAAGTTGGATGAAACTGAATAAACTCCATTTTTTCGATGATGCCTTTAGCGCGATAAACCATCGCAATTCCATCTCCTGTTGCTATTTCAGGATTTGTGGTGGACAAGTACAAATTTCCGATTCCACCAGTGGCCAACATCGTAATTTTGGCTAAAACAGTATGCACTATTCCGCTTTTTGGCTCTAAAATATAAGCACCATAACATTGAATATTTTTGCTTTTGCGATTGATTCCTTCTCCCAAATGGTGTTGAGTAAGAATGTCGATCGTAAAATGATTCTCCCAAATTTCAATATTCGGATGTTTATTTACTTTCTCCAATAAGGCACGTTCAATTTCCAGGCCGGTGCTGTCTTTGTGATGCAAAACGCGATGCTCCGAATGGCCTCCTTCTTTGCCAAGATTGTATTCGCCGTTTTCGTTTTTGTCAAATTTAGTCCCCCAATCAATCAATTCCTTTATTCGTTCGGTTGACTCTGTAATGGTCATTCTGACAATTTTCTCGTCCGATAAAAAATCACTTGCAATAAGGGTGTCCTGTATATGCTTATTGTAAGTATCTGGCGTGTACATTACCGCTGCAATTCCGCCCTGAGCATATTTTGTGGCTGTATCGTCAGATTTCGATTTGGTGACAATTAAAACTTTTCCTAAATCGGCAACTTTCAACGCGTAAGTTAATCCTGCGATACCACTTCCAACTACTAAAAAATCAATTTTTTTCTTCATAATTCAATCTACTTCATTTCTTGAACCTGACTTATAGCTGCAAATTTAGTTGATTTTATTCAATCAATTTTAGATAAAAAGGCATTTACTTAAATCCAAATCAATGAGGCTAAAGCCTTTTTACGAATATAATTTTCTCCATTTGCTAAAGCAAACGGGAATAGATTGAACATCAACCTGAATTTTCATTTGTTTTAAAAAGGGAAAGAGTAGTTTTCGGCAATTAGTTCATAATTTATTGACATCAGATTTACCTGACGGTCAGCGCTTAAGAATAGAAGTTGGCTATAACCACATCATAGTTATATTCATATTAATGCCAACTAAGTTAACTGGATCAATAATCAGATTATCAAATAAATAGAATAAATTTTAATTATTTGGCTGCACTTTATTCTAATGATTAGATTTGTGGAATCATATTGATAAATAAACAGAATAAATCGATTGATGAAAATTCTTTTTACCGGTAAATCTGATTTTAAATACAATAGGGTTAGAGTCTTGCTAGCCGGTTTAGAGGAGATGAGCGATGTTGAAGTGTTTTATTTTCCTATAAAAAGCAGGCGAACCTTCGATAAACAAGCTTTTATTGCATTGCAAAATGGAGTAGATTTTATCTATATTCCTCCTTTCAGGCATATTGATGTGCGATTTATTAAGAGATTGAGCACAAAACCTGTTGTTTTTGATCCGCTAATTTCTAAATATTTAACAAAAGCAGTTGATTACAAACATTTCTGGAAAGCACTTACAAAATATTGGCTCGATAAAATCCCGTTCTCCAAATGCGATATTCTACTTGCTGATACCTTAACTCATAAGCGTTATTTTGTAAAGAAATTTAATATCGATGCTCAAAAAATAGCAGTTCTTCCCATTGGAGTAGATACTTCGGTATTTCACAAAAATGCACTTCAAGGAAATGGCGATAATCTTTTTCACGTAGGATTTTATGGCTCTTTTGTTCCATTGCAAGGAATGCCGAAAATTATTGAAGTTGCCAAGATTCTTAAAAATCAATCAGGTATCGTTTTTGATATTATTGGTTCAGG
>CAYPOW010000165.1:0-7451 GCA_964412145.1 uncultured Draconibacterium sp. | reverse complement strand
GTTCGAAAACCAGGGTCGATGGCTAAAACCTTCTTGTTTCGCATAGGCGATCCCATCAATAATTGATGAAGATTGGTAGCGAAAATGTGGATGGCCTGTTGATCTGCTTTTTCTTTGGCTGTTTTTACCAGCTCATTTTCAAGTGATGGTTTTAATAAGCGCGAATAAGAATCTTTAATTGTCTTTGAAAGATATTCAATTGTTGTTGAATGCGATTTAATGACATATCTTTCAATTATTTCTAGGGCTTTTTCCTGTTCCGGCTGAATGTGAACTTTTAAAAAACCTTCGTTTTGACCACGTAAAATAGCCAGTAACCTATGTGAAGGAATGCTCCTGATATTTTCTGCCCAGTCGAAATACATTTCAAACTTTTGGGCTTCTTCCTTTTTCTTTTCGATTACTTTGGAGGTAATTTGACTTTCTCTTTCAAAAAGTCTACGTAGCCGTTTCCGAATTGAAGCATTTTCATTTATCCATTCAGCTGCAATATCCATAGCGCCCTGTAAAGCCTCATTTTCGTCGGCAATTTCTTTATTTTCATTCACATAACGACAGGCCGCTTCTTCAATATTTGGATGATTTTGAGCCATTAGCAATTTAGCCAAAGGTTCTAATCCTTTATCGACTGCAATAGTAGCGCGTGTTCTTCGTTTGGGTTTGAAAGGCAAATAAATATCTTCAAGCTCACTCAAACTGTCGGTTTGTTTAATTTTTTGTTCCAGTTCGGCAGTAAGAAAATTATTTTCTTTCAGACTTTCCAAAATACTGTCACGCCTTTTTTCCAGAGCAACTAATTGCTCATTTAAATCGCGTATAGCTTTAATTTGAACCTCATCGAGCTGATTAGTATACTCTTTCCGGTAGCGAGCAATAAAGGGAATAGTAGCTCCGCCATTCAGTAGTTCAAGGGTGTTTTCAATCTGATGAATCTGAAGATTAAGTTGATTGGAAATTTTTTGAATCATAGAATTATGTGCTTAAATCTAAAAAATAATGATGTAGTTTAATGATCTGTGGCAGAATCAATTGCGCTCCGTTGTTCTGTATAATTAAATCAGCAGCCGCTTCTTTTTCCGAATCACTCCATTGGTTTTCCATCCTTGCCAAGACTTCATTTTCTTTTACATTGTCGCGTTCCATTACTCGTTTTAGGCGAATCTCTTTTGTGGCCGAAACAACGATTGTTTTATCAAATAAATCGGCAAAACCATTCTCAAAAAGAATAGCCGCCTCCTGAATAACATAAGATTCTTTTTCGTGCAGCAAGCACCAATTTTTAAACTCACTACGCAATTGTGGGTGGATAAGTGTATTTAATTTTTCAAGTGCTGTTTTATCATCAAAGACAATGGCTGCCAATTTTTTTCTGTTGATGTTATTTTGGTCTGTATCAACAATATCATTGCCAAAAGTGCTTATAAGTTTAGGTCTTATTGTTGTGGAATCGAGTATTTTTTTTGCTTCTACATCGGCATTAAAAACTTGTACGCCAAGCTCTTCAAAAACTTGACTAACCAGTGTTTTACCACTTCCAATATTTCCGGTCAGACCAATTTTCAACATTATTTTAAAATGATATATTCTGCACTAGCTGGTTGAATATTACTAACGATTACATTTTTAGGTTGTTTGCTCAGCTTAAGATTAAGTTTACCAAGATCAATTGTGTCGGGAGTAGCAAGAAGTTCAAAAGCATTTGGATTTATTTTGGTGTAATCTATCAATGCAACCTGATAAGTAATGGTGGCTTCCGAAGGGAAAATTTTATACTGAATTTCTGAATTGGCCTTTAGGCTAATCGGAAGTTTTATTTTGTTCTCCGTATACTCTTCAACAAAAAACTTAACCCTTACTCCTTTATTTTGCGTAACTAAATAGTTGTTAATCAATATAGTATGAATTAGCGTATCGATATTTGAGCTAATATCATGTAATTTTAAAACCTGTGTATTTATTGAATCAATAGGATGGAGTAGGGAAGCAGGGCCAAATACCAAAAGACTGTCGGGTTCCATTTCCAATTTTTTATATTGTTTAAATCGGGGGTTGAAACTAATATCAAATTGAGGAATGATTTTTATTTTTTTTGAGGCCAGTTTTTCAAATTTGAAAACAATACTGTCGGGTCGGATTGATAATATTTGGTTTGCGGTTTTAAATTTCTCTTCAATATTTTGTTGTAAACGAGAAGCTAGGATATAATATGTAGAAACACCTGATCTGATTTTTAAAAATTTAGCCGTGTTAAAATTGATGTTTAATGATTTATGTCTAGTGAATAAAAATTGGCTCAAAGCATCGAATCCATTGTTATGAGTTTTTATTTGTAAGATTGAAACGGGCTTATTAATCAATATTTTGTCGATAGGGAAATTCTGAAAATCAAGCTGCACTTTATTTTCTGTTTGAAAATCGCCCGAAAGTTTTATGAGCAACCACAATCCAAAAGCTATCAAAAGTGAGATAAGAAATGTGATAGTCCGCTGATCAGAGAAATAGTTCTTCATTTGAAAATAATTTTTATATCATTGGCCAAATTTAATTTGCTATTCGTTGAATGAGATGTCATTTTGGTTCTGAGCAATTTTTTTCGCATAGCGCTTAAATCTTTACAATTTAAAGAAATTATTGGTAAAGATAAAAAAAAAGCTTTTTGTGTTTCGGAATTACCTGACACAAAAAGCTTTTAGCCTGTTTATTGACGGTTTAGCGAGTAGGTGCAACAACTGTACCTACAGGAACAATGGCGCTTTTTTCAACTTTTAAACGTCCTTGTCCTTCTGTTTCTATGATAACCGTAGTATCGTCAATATTTAATACTTTACCATGGACACCGCCCAGCGTAATAATTTTATCGCCTTTTTTCATTTCCTCACGAAATTTTCTTTGCTCTTTGCCTTTTTTCATTTGTGGACGAATAAAGAAAAAGTAGAAAACAACAATTACCAGAACTAAAGGTAAAAACGACATAAATCCGCCTTGCTCTGCTCCGTCAGTTGGAGCCATTAAAATGATAGATAATAAATTCATTGTATAAGTTTAATTTAAATTAATTTTCAGAATTTTTGTCAATAACCTGAGCATATATACTCAAATTTGAAAATTCAGGATTTGTATTTGCTCGAATTGTTATTTTTTTATGCTGCATTCCCAGGCGATGCGCACTATTGAATGTAATTTTTATTTTACCCGATTCTTTGGGCTTAATAGGTTCAAGTGGGTATTCAGATGCAGTACAACCACAACTAGTGCCAACACTGGTTAATTGCAGATCGACATTGCCTTTATTTGTAAACTGGAAAGAATAGATTACTTTTTCACCTTCGTTTATGGCTCCAAAATTGTGGCTTGTTTTCTCAAATACCAGAACGGCTATTCCGTTTTCAGTTTTCTGCTTGTTATTATTTTGATTATTACAGGAAACGAATAGAGTTACAGATATAAAAACCAGGAGAAAATAAAAATACTTCTTCATTTTGCTTTGTATTGAATTGCAAAAATAACAAAAACTGTTAACCTTTTAATTATTTTTAGGAAGTCTTAACACCTCATTTTTTATTGGAAATGGTCTTTAGGTCTTGAAATATTTTTTTCAGAAACGGAGTATCCGTCAAATTATTTACTTTTGTGTGCATAAGACAGAAGAAAATGCGGATTTATTTGATTGGCTTTATGGGTTCGGGAAAAAGTAGTATGGGTAAAAAACTGGCTGCTCGTATGGGATATTCTTATATTGATTTGGATGAGAGAATTGAACTTGACCAAAAGCAAACCATTTCTGAAATTTTTGCAGAAAAAGGAGAAGAGGCTTTTCGCTTATTGGAACGATTGTTTTTACATCAAACATTTAAAATTGAGAATATTGTGGTTTCCACAGGTGGTGGGGCGCCTGTTTTTTTCGATAATATGGAGCAGATGAATACCAATGGCCTGTGTATTTACCTACAGGGAGATGTTGATTTATTAGTTAGCCGTGTAATTCGAAATCAGCAACAGCGACCTCTTATTGCAAATTTAAATCAGGAAGAGCTTCGGGGTTTTATGAAAGAACAGCTTGAGATCAGGAAGCCTTTTTACGAAAAAGCAAGAATGCATATTAAATCAAAAGATTTGACTCCGGCTATCTTATATGCCCAGGTTTTGAGTTGGATTGAGAATCAATGAAAATCTTAAATCAATTCCAATAAAACGATATTTTCCACATGATGAGTTTGAGGGAACATATCAAGAGGTTGCACTTTTGTGACCTTGTATTTATTTTTTAATAAATCGATATCGCGAGCCTGTGTTGCTGCATTGCAGCTGATGTACACAATTTTGTTAGCTTCCATTTCCAGCAATTGTTTAACAACAGTTTCGTGCATTCCGGCTCTTGGTGGATCAGTTATGATCACATCGGCTTTGCCATTTTCCTGAACGAATTCCGCTGTCAATATTTTTCCAATATCACCAACAAAAAAAGAAGTATTATCAATTTTATTGAGTTCTGAGTTCATTTTAGCATCGTCAATTGCTTCTTTAACATATTCAATGCCAATAACTTTGTGGGCATTTTTAGCTATAAAATTTGCTATTGTCCCGGTGCCCGTATACAGGTCGTAAACAACTTCTTTGCCTGTAAGTTGGGCATATTCTCTGGCTATTTTATACATTTCGTAGGCTTGTTCCGAGTTGGTTTGGTAAAACGATAATGGGCCAACTTTAAATTGGATGTCTTCCATTTGTTCCATTAAAAACGGATTACCCTTGAAAAGTTCGGCACTCATTCCATTGGTAGTATCGTTCAGATTTGTATTAACAATATACATGAGCGATGTAATTTCGGGAAAATTATCTGCCAGGTGATTCATAATCAATTCCAAACTTGGTTTGTCATCGAAACCGATTACTAGAATTACCATTAAATCACCTGTTGAAGCTGTCCGGATTATCAAGTTACGCAAGAATCCTTCTTTTTTTCGGGCACTGTAGAAACTGATTTTATTTTTGATCGCTAAGTCGCGAACGCTTAAACGGATTGAATTAGACGGTTCTTTTTGCAGATGACATTTTTCCAAATCTAAAATACGGTCAAACATTTTTGGAAGGTGAAAGCCTAGGCCATCCATACTTCTGTCGTTAAAATCAATTTCCTTGGAATAATCAGTTAACCATTTTCTATTCGAAAAAGTAAATTCCAACTTATTCCGATAGAAATAAATATTTTTTGAAGGAAGAATTGGAAAATGCTCTGGAAATTCAAAATTTCCAAGGTGCTGAAAATTTTCGAGCACTTGTTTTTGTTTTACCTCAAGTTGTGTTTTATAATCAAGCATTTGCCATTTACAGCCACCACATTGTCCAAAATGTTCGCATTCAGGCTCAATGCGTAAATCTGATTTTTTATGGAATTTAATGACTTTTCCTTCGGAAAAAGAAGAACGTGAGCGTGTTAGTTGAATATCGACTATATCGCCAGGTACAGTTAAGGGTACGAAAACCACTTTTTCGTCTACTCGTGCTAATGACTTTCCTTCAGCAGCGAAGTCTAATATTTCAACTTGCTCCAAGACTGGCAATTCGAGATTCTTTCTATATCTTCTTCTCATTATAATAATTTGCTAATAGGATGATGTGATGATTTATTGATGTGCTTATGTGCTAATTTGATGATTTGATTGATCTGCTTTATCAGCACATTATCTAATTAGCTCCCGATAGCTATCGGGATTACCACATTAAATGTATTCTTTTGCTATTGTGTCTCCGCGTATTACGCGCAATCCGTTGAATGCCAGTGCGCGCATTTCGTCTTCGCCTGGATAAATATGGATGGGAGCCATTTTATGAACACGTTCAGAAATTTCATTGACAAACCATTTGCTATGTGCTACACCTCCGGTAATTAAGATACCATCCACATCGCCACTTAAAACGGCATACATTGCGCCAATTTCTTTGGCTACCTGATACGACATAGCTGAAAAAACATTTTTGGCTTCTTCGTCTCCATTTTTTGCTCTTTGCTCAACTTCATAGGCACTATTTGTACCTAGATAGGCTATCAAGCCACCTTGGCCTTTATTCATTTTCAGAATTTCAGATTCTGTATATTTTCCACTAAAACATAGGCGGACTAATGCTCCAACAGGCAGGCTGCCAGTACGTTCCGGAGAGAAAGGTCCATCACCATCCAATCCCTGATTCACATCAACAACTCTTCCTTTTTTATGAGCCCCAACAGTAATTCCTCCACCCAGATGAACAACTATCAGATTCATCTCTTCGTATTTTTTCATTACAGAGCTGGCATGCTGACGAGCCACTGCCTTTTGATTCAAGGCATGGAATATAGAAGTTCGCGGTAAAAGTGGATGCCCTGAATAGCGTGCAATATCGTCAAACTCATCAACGACTACAGGATTTGCAATATAGGCTTTTGCGTGAGGAATATTTTTAGCTAAATCAGCAGCAATTAGACCTCCCAAATTACTAGCATGTTCTGCACCGGAAGGAGGATTTATAAGGTCTTCTCTTAAACGTTCGTTTACTTCGTAAATACCAGATTCAATGGGTTTTACCAAGCCACCGCGGCCAACAATTATCTGCACTAAATCCATGCGAATTTCAGCATTTTTTAGTACCCGACAAATGATGTTTTTTCTATACTCAAATTGATCTGTAATTCTCTTAAAAGGAGCAAGGTCTTCAGGTGTATGTGTTATATTTTTAATCAAGACAGGTGTTTCATTCTCATACACAGCAATCTTGGTTGAGGTTGAGCCTGGATTGACAGCAATTATACGTATGCCTTCGCTTAATTTCATAGATATTTGGATAAAGGATTAAGCTTGCAGAGCAGCCAACCCAATGCTAAATAATTTTGTTTGAACACTGTCGCCACGTGATGAAAGTACCGCTGGAACCCTTGCGCCAAGAACCATAGCACCAAGCACAGCACCGCCAAATTTGGTGTTTGTCTTGTAAAAAACATTGCCTGCTTCAATATTCGGAAAAACTAAACAATCAGCATCACCAGCAACTTCACCGCTTAGTTTTTTTATTTCGGCACTTTCTTTGTCAATGGCCACATCCAATGCCAATGGACCATCAATAAAAGCATCTTGGAATTGCCCGCGATCATTCATTTTAGATAAAATGGCTGCATCAATTGTTGCTTGCATTTTCAAGGATATTTGCTCGCTGGCGGCTAGTATGGCAACCTTTGGTTTTTCAATCCCCAAGGAATGAGCAGTTTTAATCAAGTATTTGGTGATGGCAATTTTTTCAGGCATTTCAGGCAAGGGAATGATAGCCACATCGCCGTAAATCAACAATTTATGATAGGAAGGACTTTCCATTACAGTCACATGGCTAAGTATTGATTTTGAGATCGTTAATCCTGTTTCTTTATTTAAAAGTGCTCGCATATATTGCTCGGTGCTCACCAGACCTTTCATAATGAAATC
>CAYPOW010000164.1:3914-7457 GCA_964412145.1 uncultured Draconibacterium sp. | reverse complement strand
TATTTTTTTGAATACAAGCTCGTGCATGTTTGCCTTCGCCGAGCTCTCCGCCAGTCGACGGATCGTTTTCAACGCGTACATCATAATATACTTGTCCAAAGGACTCCCGTGGAGAAATGTTTGAATATAAGTTCAGATGTTAAAATAGCACAGTAGCAGAGTTCCGTAGGAACTGAATATGGGTAGAAAATGTATATTTTGTAGTATTTCGTCCCATACGGGACGATACTTTTTTAATTCCTGTTTTTCTACCCATATGTTTTCCCTACGGGAAATTTTAGATTTATTTTACTGTAAAAAACAATAATTGTTTATATCTCGACAATATCTATACAGCTAAATCCTTGATTAAGAAATGTTTCATTTTTTATTAAATCAAAACCTTTATACACAAGTCTTTAGAACTTTGTTTTTTACGTTTAAACGATGAACTCCGACGTTCGTTCGATGAAACACTACGCTTGATCAATGGATTGATTTATTTGCAGGGAATGTTTATATTTGAAATAAATTACTCTAGCCTCTAAAATTTATTTAAATTATATTTAAAAAGATAAGATATAAATTGACATTTAAGATAAATATTCCCTTTTTAATAGAATAAGGAATATATAAATGGAATAAGTGAATATGTACACATTAGCTGTAATATAAGAAAAATGGAACCAACAATAATAGGATCGATAATAACCGCAATAGGAGCAATAATTGTTGCTTTTATAATTGATATTAATCGAAAAAAAGGAAAAAAATTAAATATTGATTTGACGAAGACAATTACTGACTTAAGGAATACCGTTGCTTACTTAAATAAGTTTGAGCTGACACCTGAGCAATTTTCTAAACTAAAAGAATTGGAAAATTTTGAACAAGAAATATTACGTCTAAACAATAAAAATGAAGAGCTTAAGATTGAAATAAAGTAATTAAAAAACCTGAATAGTTTAAAAATAGGTGAATTAGTATATATCTCAAACGATTTGCTTTATAAAAATAGCAGTCAGACGAAATTGCAGTCATTTAGAATTGATGCTTATCCAATAACAAATTTTCAATTCCAAAAATTTGTCTTAGACAGTCCAAATTGGAATAAAGCAAATAGCCCAAAATCAGAACATAAAAATGTTTACTATCTTTTAAATTGGATAGATAATGAATACCCAACTGGTAAGAAAAATCACCCGGTAGTTTGGATAAATTGGTTAGCAGCAGCAGCATATTGTAATTGGAGAAGTAATATAGAAAACCTTGAAATATGTTACCCAAATATCGATAGTATTAAAGACAGATATTTTTGCAATGAAAATGCAAATGGTTACAGACTCCCAAATAAAAATGAATTTGAAAGTGCAGTATTGGGCGGAATAACCACTTTATACCCATGGGGAGATGAGATCGATAACTCTAACACAAATTATGGCAATCATGTTGGAGATACTACTTACGTTGGAAAGTATCCGCCAAATGAATTTGGAATTTATGACTTGTGTGGTAATGTGAAAGAATGGTGTAACGATTGGAATGATTACGAAAAAGAATATAAAACATTTAAAAATGGATCTTGGGCAGGTGATGAAAATGAGTCGAGATGTGACAATTTCTCATGGCTCTTACCTGAGAATACTAATCCAGATTTTGGATTTAGATGTATGAAGAAAGCATAAATACACTACAGCTAATAATGTATAAAAATAATAGCCGAAATAGTAGTAAATATGAACATTGTTAGCCCGCATAAAATTTAGTAGTAAACTGAAAGTTTCTACTTCCGAAATCGGCTACTATTCTTATACAAACCGTTATGCATTATATAAAAAAATGAAAAAAACACTAGGAAAACCTGAAAACTGGCAAGACTTTGAAAGCCTCTCAAAAAAACTTTGGGGAGAGATATGGGGTATTCCACATAAAATTAAAAAAAATGGCCGATTAGGACAAGTCCAAGCTGGTATCGATATTTATGGGATTCCTAAAGGACTAAAAAAATATTGGGGAATACAATGTAAAGGTAAAGATGATTATTCAAAAGCAAAATTAACCAAAAAGGAAATTAATATAGAAATTGATAAAGCAAAAAAATTCAAACCAGAATTAGGTGTTTATATTATCGCTTCAACCTCAAACAAAGATGCGAAAATTGAAGAATATATAAGGCTAAAAGACATAGAAAATCAAAATAATGGTTCATTTGAAATTCTTTTGTTTTGTTGGGAAGATATTGTTGACTTAATTGAAGAAAATCAAGATATATTATATTGGTATTTAAACGGAATAAGTCAAAAAGGAAAGTTTGATTTTAAAATTTCATTTAACAACTTTCTAGACACTTTAGTTATAAATCCAACTTTTGAAAAAAGAATAATACGGCATCAATTAAAGTCTATTAATACAAACAATAGAATTTCGCTTGGCATATACAAATCAATCTTAGAAAAACGTGAAGTTTATGGTTTAAATCACCTCCCTTCTTTTTTCGGGTCAAATAAAATCAACAAATCTTGGTGCGAATTTGATCTAATAATGGAAAACATCGGTACTTCTGCATTAGATGATTGGAGGTTTGAAATAAAATTTATTAAAGGTGTCAAAAGCATCGATGATAGCAACCCGTATTTTCCTAACGTTTCTATTCCAACTTATGTCGATGATGAAAACAAAACTATTCGATATCGTCCACGCGACAATAGCCCATTAATACAAAAGGATAATATAAGCTTTGAAATTCCACTTATGGTTGAATTTAATGCAAAAAAAGTTATTGCAGAATGGGAATTTCTAGCACGTGATTACAGTAAAAAAGAAACTATAGAATTCGTCATTGAACCAAAATATATTGAGACCCTTGAAATTATTGAGGTTGAAAGTGAAAATGAATTAATTGAGGATCAATTTTATATCTTAGAATATATTATTGATAAAGAATAAATACAATGCATTACAAAGGCTCATAAGCAACAGCGGAGTGCAGTCGGGAGCTTGGTTTCTCGACGATTCTTTATCGGTCTTGCCGACCGAAAACGAATCATCTTCGATGCCCGCAGCTTCATGAGCCTAAACGTTATAGCCCTGCTCGTGCACGTTTATAACGCGTACATAAAAATGTATATATTTGTTCAAAGGACTCCCATGGAGATAGGATAAATATACATCACGCGTTAAAAACGCGCGATAGCAGGTATGGTTGAACATATGTGTCACGCATTAAACCGATCCGCCAGTTGACAAAGAGCTCGTTAAAGCCAAACGCGCGATAGCAGAGATTAATCCCCATACGGGGAAAAGAATTACTCTTAATTATTAATTTTCTACTAATATGAATGTCTCCATAGGAGCATGCCTCCGGACAAAAGGATTTATTTTATTATTCCCAGGTAATGAAAATAGAATTTAACCCATAGGGTTTAAATATCAATAGAAAAATACGATTTAGAATAGATTTATTGTCCGTAGGACATTTACCTTTTTTACAAGCTGATAAAAAGAATTTCTAAAAAGGGTAGATATTACCCAGCTCTTGCGTGTTTACAAAGCGCGCATTTTAAT
>CAYPOW010000164.1:0-3814 GCA_964412145.1 uncultured Draconibacterium sp. | reverse complement strand
AAATTTATGAAACAAATAATTATGGAAAGAAAATTGATTCCAAAATTAATATCCATTAACAGTCTGTTTAAATGCTTGTTATTATTTCTAATAATTTTTCTATCAACAGAAAACGACCTTCACTCACAGGAGTCGGAAGTTAATCGCATATCTATACGGACAGGAATTGGAATTGGAATTAATGAAGGACATTGGGAAACAGGGATGGGCTTAATCTACTCAATAGGATGGCAAAAAAGTTATGGAAAGAAGAATAAGTTGAGATTAAATCCGAATATGATTATCGGCGGATTTATTCCATTTGCAATAACAGATACAAGAGATCAATTTTATAGAATAACATCTTTGGGCTTAAATCTTCATTACGATTTAGTTAAGTATAAAGCATTTTCAATAGTTACAACAGGTGGAGGGTTTATAAATTATTCAAGAGGTTTATTAGGGACAGGCGGATGGCCAGAGGCAAACAATAATCGTTCTGAATATTTTAATTCTTTTTATTTGGGAGGAAATGTTTCATTTGGACTAAGAGTTAATCCTAAAAACAGTAGATTAGCATTTGAATTTAGACCCATAAATGTTCAATTTGGAAATGATTATTTTGTATTGGGCTATATTATGTTTGGAATAGATTTTAAATTAAAAAAATAGCGAAAGCCATAGTTTGGCGGAGAGATTAGTGGAGCAAAACGCACGATAGAAGATAATAGACAAAGCATAAATAAAAATTAGAACAATCAAATAAAAAACAAACAATGGAAAGAAAACAAATCACATCAAAAGAGTTTTTCAATGGATTAAGCATTGTCTTTTATGCTCTGATTATAGGACTCGTATTTTTTGCACTGGTCTCCTTTTACTTACAACAAAATAATTTCGGAAAAACAGAAATGAATATTTTTAAATATATTGTTCCTATATTTATTTATGGCGCTTTTAGAGGTGGAAGCATTCTGTTTAAAAAACAAGTAAATAATGCTATTCCGAAAACAGATTTACTTGAGAAACTTATCCTTTACCGTTCTGCTTTAATTGTTAAATATGCCTTGCTCGAAGGTGCTGCTTTCTTTGCTATTGTCGCTTATTTATTAACAGGTGAGGTCTTGCATTTAGCACTGGCTGGTATATCTATCCTTGCTTTCCTTTTCAGTATTCCTTCCATTGCAAAAACTGAGAATGATTTGGAATTAAATCAGGATGAAAGACAAAAAATTAATAATCCGGAAACGGTTTTGAGCGTATAGTCATACAATGACTTTAAGTCATCGTATGATTAAAAACATATCTACTACTGATTAAAAAAGCGCGATAGCAGAGAGTATTAATCCCCATACGGGGAATAAATCATACTGAATAATTTGTTTTCTATTGGTATTTATGTCTCCATAGGAGCATGCCTACGGACAAAGAACAGATCATACTGAATAATCTGTTTTCTAATGATATTTATGTCTCCTAAGGAGCATGCCTACGGACAAGGAACAGATCATACTGAATTATCTATTTTCTATTAATAATTATGTTTCAAAGGAACAGGCCTGCTGATAAAAAACAATATAGCCCGTAGGGCTTTGATATCCATAGAAAAATTGTCAAACGAAGATTAATTGTCCGGAGGACATTAACATTATTTAGCTTGTGCGCGTTTGGCTTCGCCGAGCTCTCCGCCAGTTGACCAAAATTTCGGCGAAGCCAAACGCGCTATAGCTGAGTTCCAATTTTATTACTACCTTTATACCTACATATTAAAAAACAATGAGTTCCAACATACTTATAACGCAATTAGGCCTCCCTTGCTTTTTTTATACTAAAAGAATTGCTCTTGCAGATAGTCACTCGTATTTAGAAATATTATATAGATTTTTACCGCTGTAGTCAATTTAATAGTGTAGATGTAATCTAATTTAGTTATAATTTAAAAACAATTGTTCAATGAAAAGTTACTTCAAATTTATCGGAAGCATTTTCACTTTAACGATTCTCTTATTATCCATAGGTTGTAAGAAAGATAAACCAGAAATACAAGGGCAATCTACTGCAATTTTTAATATGTTATTGTCTTATGGTACAATAAATGATATTGACGGCAATGTTTATAAGACTATTATAATTGGAAGTCAAACATGGATGGCGGAAAATCTAAGTGTTAAACATTATAATAACGGTGATATAATAACTCAAGGTCTTGTCATAACGGATTCGTATTCAGCAATTCGAGAAGGGGCTTATGGTAGTTATAACGACACAAATGATAAAGATACTATCGCAACATTTGGACTTTTATATAACTGGGATGCAATTTCAGATAACCGATGCATTTGCCCTGAAGGTTGGCATATTCCATCTCAAAATGAGTGGGAGGTTATATTTTCGACTTTGGGTTCAGGAAAAGAAGCAGAATTAAAATTGATTGAATCAGGCAGTACACATTGGTACTTTGGCAATCTTGGTAATAATAGCAGTGGTTTTACTGCACTACCTTCTGGTGAGTTTATGAGAGGGAATTTTTATGGTATTGGTTATTGGACCGGTTGGTGGACATCAACAGAGATAGACGAAATATTTGTTCTCGGACAAGAATTTTCTGCAAATTTACCAGCACAGATAAGTTCTTTCCCAAAAAATTTAGGATTTTCAGTGAGATGTATTAAAGACTAAAAAAATTAATAGCCATGTATTTACAATAAAAACCGAGCTTGGGCTCATTTTGTACTTGCAAAAAAAGCACTAATTTCCCCAAATGATACTTCAAGATTTAGGATATACAGAAAACCTTGAAAAATACAATATTGAACAAAATTTAGGTTCCTTTGAAATTGGGCGCGTAATATTGGAGCATAAGGAGCGCTACATTATCAAAACGCCAGAAAATGAATTTGATTCTGAACTTATTGGTAACTTAAGATTTACAGCTGAAAGCAGATATGATTTTCCTGCTGTTGGAGATTGGGTTGCCTTTTCGGAATATGACGAAGGCAAAGCTATTATTCATGCTATTTATCCTCGTTTTTCTATCATTGAAAGAAAAGCTGTTGGTCAATCAGGACAAGTACAAATAATTGCTACAAATATCGATTTTGGCATCATTGTTCAGGCTGTTGACAGAGACTTTAATTTAAACAGATTGGAAAGATATTTGACTATTTGTAATTCTTCAAATGTTGAACCCATTATTGTACTAAGTAAAATAGATTTGATAAATAAATTGGAGTTAGAATCTATTATCGACCAAATTAATCAGCGAATTAAAAATGTTCAAATAATTGCAGTCAGCAATCAAT
This sequence comes from uncultured Draconibacterium sp., assembly GCA_964412145.1. Classification (GTDB taxonomy): domain Bacteria; phylum Bacteroidota; class Bacteroidia; order Bacteroidales; family UBA12170; genus UBA12170. The sequence continues at coordinate 533 of CAYPOW010000164.1, read as the reverse complement.
CACAAGGCTATGATCAGCTGGAACCTATCATAGAAAAAGGAAAAACCTATTGTTTACTTGGCTCTTCAGGAGTTGGGAAATCAACACTTTTGAATAGTCTTTCAGGCAAAGTGCAAATGAAAACGGGCGAAATAAGTTCGAGCGTAAACAAAGGAAAGCATATTACAAGCCATCGTGAATTGATTGTATTGGATAGTGGAGGCATCTTAATAGATAATCCTGGTATGCGAGAAGTTGGAATTGCCGACTCAAGTAGTGGATTAGAAATGACTTTCGAAATCATTATTGAATATGCCGAAAAATGCAGATTTAAAGATTGCACACATATTCATGAGAATGGATGTGCTATTCTGGAAGCTGTTGAAAACGGAGAAATTGATGAAGATTCGTATTTCAATTATCAGAAAATGGAAAAAGAAAAGGAACATTTTGAATCGGATGCCAAAGCAAGGAAGAAGAAGGACAAAGATTTTGGGAAAATGGTAAAGAATGTCAAAAAGCAAAGAAAAGAGAATAAGTATTAAAGATTGGAA
>CAYPOW010000163.1:3517-7509 GCA_964412145.1 uncultured Draconibacterium sp. | reverse complement strand
TTGGTATTCAAGAGGCCAAAATTGATTTCGGACACGGCTAAAACCATCAACACGAGAAAAAATACTAAAGCTGATTTAACTGCCCAATGGATTTTCTTTTGGTATTTTCCTGCTAAATAAGTCGATGTAATTAACATCAAAGAAAGATAAGCCGGACCTGTCCAATGAGGTAAAGTGTGTCGGAATAAAGCAAGAAATAGGAATGTTCCAATTAGAGGCAACGACAAAAAAAGCAATAGCGCCAGTTTTTTCTTCTCGATAAAATCGTTTTTAAAAAAGGCTTTCCAAACAGCAATCCATACTAAAATAAAAACAAAAGGATTTTGGTAAATGAATTGTCCGCCAATTTCTACTCCTAAAAAATCGAAGCGCAGTGCGGAGCTGAATATATTGGCGCGTTCGCCCTGAAAAGTAAAACTAATAAAATCGTTTTGCAGATTCCAGTAAAGGACTGGAATTAACATCAAAAGGGAAATAAAAATGCTTAAGTATAATTGATAAGTCTTCAACCACAATCGATTATAGAAAAGAATAAATAATACAGCTCCTCCCCAAAGAAAAATAGAAGTGTATTTTGATAGCATTCCCAGCCCAATAATCAGTCCTAGAAAGAGCATTTTTCTTTTGCTGGAATTAACTAAATCCCGGTCGGGTAAAATATCTACCATAAAATAAATAGCGAGCAGCCAGAAGAAAACCTGAGGCGTATCAGGAAGGATAAAAACGCCGGCAATCAAACTCGTATAAAGCGAAGCTGTGTAAAGCAATGCTGCATACCAGCCTGTTAGTTCGTTTTTAATCTGCTTGCCTATTTGAAAAAACAGCCAAGTATTTAATCCAGCAAAAAGCACCGATGATAAGCGAATAAAAACTTCGCTATCAAATAATAGATTGAAAGAAAAAAACTGAATAAAAAAACCAACTAAAGGTGGATGATCAAAATGACTCCAATCAGGATAGAGCGCATAAGTCCAGTAATACACTTCATCGTTTCCCAATTCAACTGATGCGGCTAATACCAAGCGCAGCAAGGTGCTTAGACCAATTAGCCAAGCCAGTTTTTTATCGAAACGATTTTGGAGCACTACTGAAAGCTAAGAAGGTCAATATCAAAAATTAATACCGTATTTGGAGCAATAGTACCGCTGCTACTTCCCCTTGTACCATAGCCTAATGCTGATGGTATCAATAAAACACCCTTGCCGCCTTTACCAAATAAAGGAATACCTTCCTTCCAACCTTCAATTACATTTCCCAATGGAAAACTTTTAGCCTCACCACCTCCATTATCAAAGACAGATCCATTTGTTAGTTTTCCAACATATCGAACCGTAACCTCTGAATTAACAGTAGGCTTCTCTTCATTCCCAGGATTTTCAATAATATAATATAAACCTGAGGGGCTTGATAGTGCTGTTAAACTTTTTTCAGCCAAATAATTTTCAATAATTACTTTATCAATCGCCAATTGAGCTGCAGCACTATCATCTTCTTTTTCACAAGCCAATAATCCAAAGGTTAAGGCCAATAAAACCAGTATCAATTTTTTCATTTACATCTCATTTTTAAAAAAGCAAATATATCAAAATTAAGTGAGGCATAGAAAAGCTTAAATATCTTTTATCTGAATTTATATCTCCAAGCTTTTGGTGCGTTTCTTAAATGCTTTTCTTTCGTTGACTAATTTTTTCACACGTTATTGCGATAAATTCGTGGGTAGCAGGAATTTGAAAATCAGGTTCAAACTGATGATCACCAACAGCGGAAACAGCATCTTTCAATGCCAACCAAACGGATAATGCATGCATAAAAGGAGGTTCACCAACAGCTTTGCTCTTTTTGATTACCAATGGGTTAGGAGCATCATCAAGGAGTATTACTCTAAAATCGTGAGGGATGTCCGTTATCGCCGGAATTTTATAGGTATCGGGAGAATGGTTGAGTAAATCACCTTTTGGACTGTATTTCATTTCCTCTGAAGTTACCCAACCTAATCCTTGCACAAAAGCACCTTCAACTTGACCTCTGTCAATCAACGGATTAATGGAATTGCCCACATCGTGCAAAATATCCGTTCTTAGTAGTTTATGAATACCCGTTAAAATATCCACTTCCACTTCTGAAACCGCCATTCCAAACGCAAAATAATGGAAAGGAGTACCTTTTCCTTTTTCTCTGTCGAAATGAATATCAGGCGTTTTGTAAAAACCGGTTGCACTCAGACTCATTTGATTAAGGTAGGCAAACAGAACCAGTTCTTTGAATTTTATATGATTTTGGTCATCATGAATTTCATTGTTTTCGAAATGAAGTTCGGCCTTGCTTTCAGGAAATTTTACGCGAAATACTTCTGATAATCGATTCACTAATTTATCGCAAGCATTTTTTACGGCCATTCCATTTAAATCTGTCCCTGAAGAAGCTGCTGTTGCCGAAGCATTAGGAACTTTTGATGTATTTGTAGGAGTGATATTTACATGATCGAAATCAATTCCTAAAACTTCGGCTGCCACTTGCTTTATTTTTGTGTGCAAGCCCTGCCCCATTTCTGTACCGCCATGATTTACATTTATACTTCCATCCTGATAAATATTCACCAAAGCACCGGCCTGATTTAAGAAAGAAGTTGTAAATGAAATTCCAAACTTAACAGGAGTCAGAGCCATTCCTCTTTTCACGTATTCGCTTTGAGAATTGAACTTGTTAATGGATTTTCTACGATTTAGATAATCGCTTGAAACCATCAATTTATCGTAAATTATGGGCAATCGATTAAGCTCTATTTTTTGATCGTAATGTGTTGTATTACGCTCATTTACACCATATAAATTAAGCTGACGGATTTCCACTGCATCTTTCTTTAAAAAGCGTGCGATGCGATCAATAATTGTTTCGATAAGAGCAATCCCTTGCGGACCGCCAAAACCTCGAAAAGCTGTGTTTGACGGTAAATTAGTTTTCCAAACCAAACCCTGAACACGCACAGTTGGTAAAAAATAAGCATTATCGATATGAAATAAAGCACGTTCTAAAATAGCCATACTCAAATCTAAAGCAGAACCACCATTGGCATTAAGCATCAAATCTAAACCTAAAATGTGTCCTTTTTCATCAAAACCAACTTCATAGGTCGAATAAAAAGGATGACGCTTGCCGGTAGTGAGCTGATCAATATCGCGGCTTAAGTGCATTTCAACTGGCATTTGCGTGTGATGAGACAAAAGTGCGGCCCAGGCTGCAATATGATTTGCCTGCGTTTCTTTTCCACCAAAAGCTCCACCCATACGCTTCACTTCAACCTCAACTAAATTGCGCGAAATTCCCAAAATATTTGCCACAACTGCCTGTGTTTCGTCAGGATGCTGAGAAGAGCTGTAAACCATTATTTCGCGACCTTCTTGCGGAACGGCCAAAGCAGTCTGTGTTTCTAAATACCAGTGCTCCTGCCCTCCTGTTGTCAAATCACCAATGAGTTGATAAGGGGCATTTTCGATTTCCTTTTGCCAGTCGCCCTGTTCTATTTTTCGTGCATCTTGAAAGGTTTCACCCCTTTCCATGGCATCTTCCAAGCTAATAATAGCCGGAAGTTCTTCGTATTCAATTTCAATCAGCTGAGCAGCTTTATAGGCAGTTTCATTATCTTTTGCTGCAATTAAAGCGATGGGCGCACCAATAAAATTGACTTCATTTTCAATCAAACAAGGCTCATCTTTAGCAATGGGTCCCATTTGATTAATCCCCGGAATATCACGATGAGTAAGAATACAAACAACACCTTCTAAATTCTTTGCTTTAAAACAATTGAGGGATTTAATTTTTGCATGAGCCTGAGTGCTATATACTAAATGGCCAATTAAAGCATCTTCGCTCAATTTCATATCGTGAATATAAATTGATTCTCCACTCACGTGATAGCGAATGCTGTTATGCTCCGTATTTTGTTGCGCCATAGTTATCTGATTATCTCTTCAAAATTAAGAAAAAAGGCGATA
>CAYPOW010000163.1:2088-3417 GCA_964412145.1 uncultured Draconibacterium sp. | reverse complement strand
CCTTTTGGTGAGCTAACAGCTATGCTGATATCGGCGTAATCGAAAGTGACAATTTCGTCGCCATCAAGCATTGAATTTACTTTCGGGAAATAGTGCAATGCTTCTGTAACCGCTTTAGTAAAAAACGACATAAAGCCCAATCCAACACCATGTTGCTCTTTAAATTGCTCCTTGTATTTCTTACGAATCTCCATAATCGGAGTCATATTCACCTCATTAAAAGTGGTAAGCATAGCCGTATCATTTTTCACTGAAACCAGACGCTGTGCTAATTTTTTGCGTAAAAGAGACATCTTTTTGGCTTTCTGATTACGCGTTCCTCCCCACGAAATATTAGAAACCGGAGCTGACTTTGAATTGACTTTATCTTTGTTTTCGATAAAAAATTCTACGTCTTTAGTTCCCAAACGAAGTGATTTAAAAAATAAGGTAATCTCGCTTTCGCTGATATTTTTTTCCTGCATCAGTTTTTTCGCCAAAGGCGATACATGAAAATCAGACGCTTCTTCAACTACCGTTTTATTTTCTGTTGATGCGATTGGTTTTTCCTCTGATTTGGAGGCTGCCGCAGGTTTTTCTTCTTTTTTTACTGATTTCTTAGGCACTTGTTCTACAACTTCTACACTTGTATCGATTGTACAAACAACAGTGTTAACTTCCACTGTATCACCTTCCTGAGCGAGCAATTTGATTTGCCCAGCTGCTTCCGCGCTTATGCTTAAAGTTGCCTTATCGGAATCGATCTCTGCAATTTCCTGATCTTTTTGAACAGTTGCGCCATCTTCCACCAACCAAGAAGCAATTTGTACTTCAGTAATCGATTCGCCTGGACTGGGTACTTTTATTTCTACAATCATTTTGATTTGTTTTTTTCTAATTCGAGATTAAATTGCTGCCAGTTATTGCCAATACAAGCCATTTTACAAATGGTTCCGATACGTGGACAATCAGTGCATTCTTCGAAAGCTTTTTCAATTATTTTTCGCTGCTGCTTTTGATGAAATTTGCTTGAGCCAGTTGCAGGACTACCGGAAGAAGGTCGGGCAATAATAAACAAATTTAAATGTTCCAATTCGGAACGAATAAAAGGACTAGCTCCCATATTGTAAGGCTCTTCCTGAACCCACATCAAAGTATTAGCATTTTTATATTTAGCAATTATATGTTCAATCTGCTTTTTTGGTAAAGGATATATTTGTTCCAATCTAACTATCGCCAAATCTTCATTTTTTGTATCTCTTTTTTCTGCCAATAAATCGTAATATATTTTGCCAGTACAAAAGGCTATATTTTTTATTTTTTCTACATCTGCACTGGAATCGTCAATCA
>CAYPOW010000163.1:0-1988 GCA_964412145.1 uncultured Draconibacterium sp. | reverse complement strand
AATATAATTTGAGCTCCGTTATTAAAATCACCAAACTGAGCTTCCCAAATTGTGAGTTCATGTGGCGATGCCAATGCATATCCATATTCAAATCCCAAAACACCATATTCTGAAAGCAGGGAATTGTAAATATGAAATGGAGCTTGTTTCTTACTTAAATTTTTAAGCGGAGAATAAGTTTCTTCCGTATCATCAATTGTAAATACCGCATGACGATGAGAAAAGGTTCCACGCTGCACATCCTGACCACTTATTCTTACCGGAAAACCTTCCTGAAGCAATGAACCATAAGCAAGCAATTCGCCCATAGCCCAATCGAGTTTCTGGCTTTTAAAAACCATGTTGTTCCTCGTTTTTTGCAGACTCACAATCTTCCTGAAAAATTTTATATCTGATGGCAGACTAGTGATTTTCTGTGCAATATCCTGAAGCACAGCTAATTTAACTCCCGTTTTTGGCGATTCATCAAAATCAGATTTCTTAGCTTTTTTTATGCCCTTCCATTCTTTTTCAAGGAAAGAAGTAATATTAGCACTTTTGATTTTTTTAGCACTCACAAGGGATTCTTCCAGAGTATCGTAGAAAAGTGTTTCAATATTATCAGCTACTTCCGAAGAAATGTCTTTTTGGCTTATTAACTTATTTGCATAAATAACACGTGGATCGTCGTGATTTTCAATGGCTTTGTATAAAACAGGTTGCGTAAAACGAGGCTCATCGCCTTCGTTATGACCATATTTGCGGTAGCACAACAAATCGATAAAAACGTCTTTTTTAAATTTCTGGCGATACTCAATTGCCAGCATTGTTGTAAAGGCAACAGCCTCCGCATCATCTCCATTGACATGAAAAACAGGAGCCTGAATGGTTTTTGCAACATCGGTACAGTATGTAGAAGTTCTGGCATCCAAATAGTTAGTTGTAAATCCAACCTGATTATTGATGACCAAATGCAATGTTCCACCTGTAGTATATCCTTTTAGCTTAGACATTTGAGCGACTTCATAAATCACTCCCTGACCGGCAATGGATGCATCGCCGTGAATGATTATTGGAACAATGGTATCTTCTGTAGTATTCGATTTTAGGTCATCTATTCGTGCTCTGGTTAATCCTTCCACAACTGGATTTACGGCTTCCAAATGAGAAGGATTTGGCGACAAAGTTAGTACGATGTCTTTGCCTTTATTCGTTTTGGTTTCGGAAGTATAACCCAGATGGTATTTTACATCACCCAATAAAAAAGAATCTTCGTATTCGTTTCCTTCAAATTCACTAAAAATCTGATGATAAGGCTTTCCCATAATATTAGCCAACACATTCAATCGACCACGATGCGCCATTCCCAGCATAAATTCACTAATACCCAGATTATTCCCCCACTCAATAGCGGCATCCAAAGCAGGAATTAAAGACTCAGCACCTTCCAGTGAAAACCGTTTTTGGCCGGGAAATTTTTTGTGTATAAATTTCTCAAATCCAACGGCTTGTGTCAGTTTATTTAAAATTGTCAGCTTTTCATCCTTTGAAAAAGAAGGCGTATTTCTGGATTTCTCCATCTTTTCCTTTAACCATGCAATTTCATCTAAATTACGAATATAAACATACTCTACTGCAACCGATCCGCAATAGGTTTGATCGAGCATTTGAATAATATCTTTTAGTTTTGCAGCACCTAATCCAACTTTTTTACCAGCTTCGAAAACGGCATCCAAATCAGATGATTCCAGGCCATAATTTTGATAATCAAGAGATGGCGAATAATTACGGCGCTTACGAACAGGGTTTGTTTTTGTAAATAAATGACCACGTTTGCGATAATCCTCAATCAGATTAATTACTTTGTATTCTGAGGATGAAACGCCATCGGCTTCCGGAGAATAATCTTTTTTGAAAAATTCATATCCCTCAAAAAACTTACGCCAGCCGTAATCAATATTTTCAGGGTTTTCGAGAAATTGCTGATACAAAGCCTCTATCTCTTCGGG
>CAYPOW010000162.1:0-7524 GCA_964412145.1 uncultured Draconibacterium sp. | reverse complement strand
GCCCTCTTTCTCCATTTATGTTAAAACTAATGTTAAGGTATTTTAGGATATTTAAAAAGTGTAAATTTGAATCAGTATTATTAATCAAAAAGTGTAAATTTTTCAGGACGAAACAAACCTGTAGCCGTATTTTAGGACATACAAAATCAATAACAAGATAATTAGACTATGGAAGTAACAAGAACTTTTGACCTTCTGGAAAGATATGCCACCAATTTTTCTGACAAAAAAGACGTCTTTGCTGGCAAAGTGAATCGCGAGTGGGTAAAACATTCTGTAAGCGATTACATTAACAATTCCAATTTTGTTAGTTATGGCTTATTGGCACTGGGGCTAAAGAAAGGCGATAGAGTTGCTACTATTACAAATAACCGACCAGAGTGGAATTTTATAGACATGGGACTTTCGCAGTCGGGTTTATTGCATGTCCCTATTTTTGTAACCTTAAATAGCGAGGGATATAAAGAGATTTTTGAACATGCAGGAATAAAAGCTGCATTTGTATCCGATAAGAGATTATATACTATAATTAAACCTTTAATGCCTGAGCTAATATTTACTTTCAACGAAGTTGAGGGGGCAAAGCATTGGACAGAAGTACGCAATTTGGGGAAAGAAAAAGCAGCCGAATTTAAAGACCTTGTCATTAAAACTAAAAAAGAAACAAAGCATACAGACCCGGTTACTCTAATTTATACTTCCGGTACTACGGGCAACCCTAAAGGAGTATTATTATCGCATTGGAACTTAATGAGCAATGCCATTGCTGCTTCAAAAGTTTTTAAGCTTCAACCCAATCAACGCTACTTAAGTATATTGCCTATTTGCCATGTTGGTGAGCGCCTAGGATGTTATCAAACACAGTATTCAGGATGTAGCATCTATTATTCCGAAAATGTGGCAACCATAGCTAACGATCTTCAAGATGTTAAACCGCATGGTTTTGGTGCTGTCCCCAGAATTTTAGAGAAAGTATATGATCGAATAATTAGCAAAGGCCAAAAATTAACGGGTATTAAAAAGAAGCTTTTCTTTTGGGCCGTTGATCTCGGATTAAAATACAAGCTCGAAGGCAATGGCTTGTGGTACAAACTCCAACATAAACTTGCCGATAAACTCATATTTAGTAAATGGCGCGAAGCTGTTGGAGGCAATATCGTATCGGTAGGAATTGGAGGGGCGGCTCTACAACCAAGATTGGAAAAAGTTTTTTGGGCAGCAGGAATTAAACTTCTGAATATGTACGGTTTAACTGAAACTGCTACTATTATTACGCTAAACCGACAACATTTACCAGACCTGCGTTTTGGAACCGTTGGTTCCAAGATTGAAGGGGTTGAATTGAAAATTGCAGGCGACGGTGAAATCTTGTGCAAAGGACCAAATGTAATGCTTGGTTATTACAATAATGAAGAAGCCACCAAAGAAGCTATTGATAGCAATGGCTGGTTTCATACAGGAGATATTGGTGTGCTGGAAGATGGTAAATTTCTTCGTATAACCGATAGAAAGAAAGAAATATTTAAGTTGTCGAACAGCATCTACATTTCTCCTCAGGCTATCGAAAGTTTATTTAAGGAATCGGTTTTTATTGACCAGATAATGGTAATTGGTGATAATGAAAAATTTACAAGCGCATTACTGGCGCCAAACTTCGAAGCCCTCAATGAATGGTGTATAGGAAATAAAATTAATATCCTCAGTAAGCCAGAACTTGTAAATATGCCTGCAGTGAACCAACTCTATACTGGCATTGTAAAGGAATTTAATAAGTCCTTAAGCAAAGATGAACAAGTAAAACAATTTAGGATTGTATCGGATGACTGGACGCCCGATTCTGGTGAACTATCTCCTACTTTAAAGTTAAAAAGAAGAGTTCTTATCGAAAAGTACAAAGAATTAATCAGCGATATATTTAATAAAGAGGCTTTTACGGAATAGCTATGGAATTAATCGAAATAAATAACAAGCAATCGGGTAAAGAGTTTATGAATGTTGCCCGTTTTATCTATAGAAATGATAAAAATTGGGTATGTCCCTTAGATAATGATATTGATGGCATTTTCGACCCAAAACAGAACTCTTATTATAAACATGGAACAGCCATACGCTGGGTACTAAAAAACGACCTTGGTAAATTAATCGGTAGAATTGCAGCATTTATTGATTTTAATACCATGAATGATATCGACCAAGCAACCGGTGCTTGTGGTTTTTTTGAGTGTATCGACAATCAGGAAGCAGCAAACATGCTTTTTAATGCTGCAAAAGACTGGCTTAAATCTAATGGTGTTGAAGCAATGGATGGTCCGGTAAATTTTGGCGAAACCGATAAATTCTGGGGACTCCTGGTTGATGGTTTCACACAACCTTCGTATAATGTTGCCTATCATCTTCCCTACTATCAAAATCTTTTTGAAACCTATGGATTTCAGATCTACTACAAACAAGAAGGTTTTCATTTTAATTTAAATAAACCCATTTCTGAACGATTTAAGAAGATTGCCGAAAGATTAACAAATAAACCTGGGTATTCTTTCGAACATTTCGATTTTAAACAACTTGACAAACACGCTGCAGATTTCGCTGAAGTTTTTAATACTGCTTGGGCAAGTTTTAAAAAAGACTTTGAACCTTTAAGCATAGATTATGTCCGAAAGTTTATTACTGATGCGAAGGCTATTCTCGAAGAAAAATTTATATGGATTGCTTACTACGAGAAAAGACCAATTGCTATTTACCTAATGATTCCCGATGTTAATCAGATATTTAAATCGTTTAATGGAAAACTAAACCTATGGAATAAACTCAGGTTACTTTACATGGTAAAAACCAACAAAATGACCCGAGCTAAAGGAATATTGATGGGCGTTATTCCTGAATTTCAGAATAGGGGTATCGAATCGGCTTTTATTCTGAAATTGGAGAAAGTTTTTGAAGAAATGCCTCATTATTCCGAACTAGAATTCTCTTTTGTTGCCGACTATAACCCCCCAATGCGTAAACTTTGGTTGGCAGTAGGAGCCGAACCTGCAAAACATTACATTACTTATCGTTATTTATTCAATCGGAATAAAGAATTTAAGCGCTACCCGATACCAGAGTAATCGCTATTCATCACCTTTGAAAGAAACCTAAAAGCTATGTGAAGTCTTTGGGTATAAAACACCTAATATGGTATCTGATATGTTCAGGCCCTATTTGAAATGGAGTGACATTAATAATTAGCTACGCTGATGCTGCGTTGGGGAGGGCTACTTAAAACCTATAGATCCCTCGCTAAGCTTAATCTGGAGATTAAGCTTGTTAAATTTAACAGTCTCCTGACCGTATTTATTAGTCGGAGACTACTATTTATGAATGCCCTAATCTGGAGATTAGGCCAAGCATGGGGTCTTTGGAGAAAATTTCTCTCTCAATGAGAAATAAGGATTTGATGTAAAATCATCATTGAACTATCCGCTTCTTTCGCCTCCAAACTGTTTACAAGCTGAAATATAATCATCTATTCACAATTAGTTATGCTTTTTAGTGATTATATTCACCAAAAAGTATAACTTTGTAAAAAAACAAATATGTATTTAAGGTTTCTGAAAGACAAAATAGACAAAAAGATTGGCTCCGGCAAAGCTATTGTTGTTATTGGGCCAAGGCAAGTTGGGAAAACAACACTTATCAAGTCTTTGCTAGAATCAAAAGAATATTTATTCCTTGATGGAGATAACCCAAAAACAAGAGCGCTGCTTACAAATCCAAACACTGAAGAAATCAGAACAATCTTGGGGAAGTATAAATATGTTTTTATAGATGAGGCTCAAAGGATTGAAGGAATTGGTATAACAATGAAAATAATAACTGACCAATTTAAAGACATTCAATTATTTACGAGTGGCTCATCGTCTTTTGATTTATCGAATAAAATAAATGAACCACTAACAGGAAGAAAATGGGAATATCAGTTATATCCAATTTCCTGGGAAGAGTATGAAAATCATCACGGGTTTTTATACTCAGAACAACAACTTGAAAATAGATTACTCTATGGATTTTATCCTGATGTAATAAATAATATGGGCGAAGAGGTGGAAGTTTTAAAGAATTTAGTCAGTAGTTATTTATATAGAGATATTCTGGCACATGCCGATATCCGAAAATCAGAAGTCTTGGATAAATTAGTTCAGGCTTTAGCACTTCAAATTGGAAATGAAGTAAATTATTCTGAACTCGCTCAAATAGTTAATGTAGATAAAAACACGATAAGTAAATATATCGATATTCTTCAAAAAGGATATGTAATATTTAAGCTGAATAGCTTTAGTCGAAATATAAGAAATGAAATTAAAACGAATAAAAAAATATATTTCTACGACAATGGGGTTCGTAATATTATAGTAGGTAATTTCAATTCCATTAATCTTAGAACTGACAAGGGAGCATTGTGGGAAAATTTTTTGATTTCTGAACGAATTAAACAAATTGAGTATAAACAAAGTTTAGCCAGAACCTACTTTTGGAGAACCAAACAACAGCAAGAAGTTGACTTTGTTGAAGAACTAAACGGAGAGATTTGGGGCTATGAATTTAAGTGGAATAATAGAAAGAATACAAAGTTACCAAAAACATTTACAGAAGGCTATAATGCTAAAAGCAAGGTGATTGACACTAGTAATTTTAGAGAATTTGTGGTAATTAAATAATAGATAGAATATTGACCCCAAAATCCTGTCAGCTATAGAAATGGGAGCCATGAAAATAAAGGTCTTTGGAGAAAATCTTACCATCAAAGAGAAATAAGGACTTGATGTAAAAGCTAACTTACAAATAAGCTAAAAATCACCTGCAAAGTCTCTTTTTTTATTTGCCAGATTGTTGTTGGGAACTAGGTCTACAACACCACATTATCTCGACAGCTTATCAATTGACGAATCGTTTGATGATAACAAAAAACTGGTTAAACGGAAGAAGGATAAAGAAGGTGCGGAATAGGCGGAAGGAACGCTAATTTTCAATCCAATTACTTAGGTTGGGGGTATTATACTAGTTGTAAGTTCTCTATTTTCATAAACACTCCAGAAAAGTTCGTTATAGGTATCATCTTTCATCTCTTTTAAAAATTTAGAGTCAAAATTTAAATTCCCAAACTTTTCTTCAATTATGTCACTCATCATTTTTTTACTATCGTTTAATATTTTTTTTGCAGCTTCGCCAGCATTCAAATCATCAAAAGGATTCCCTATTTGCTGTTCTATTTCAGTTGCTTTATCTATTATTATTCCATTTTTTCTTACTTGCACATAATAAGTTTTCCAACCATTAAAAAGTTGCCCATCAATATTTTCATATCTATATACTACATCATATCTAATCAATCCATCAGCTCTTTCATGTATTTTAACTTGTTTCTCGTTATATGTAGAAGGATATTTTAATTCGCTTTTAATTTTATTTCTTACTTCATTAGTAGCTTTGAATTGTTTAATACATGATCCAAATATTAGTGTAACAGATATTAATATAAGGTAGATTGAAATTCTTAATAAAAATTTGCGAATGGTGAAACCATTTTTAAGATTGATAAGAGATAAGGATGGCTGGGATATTAAAATTGTCCTTTTCATATTGATCTATTTTTGCGTTAACGCCTTTCAAAAGTAGCAAATAGTTGCCAAAATAAAATATTTAAATCTATTTTTTAAAAATTTTAGATTACAATCAATATTTCGATGATATTAGTACTTAACCATTTGCACATTTAACTGTAAAAGATATTGACAAAAATGGGAGTTTATAAATATACTCTGCTGATAAAAAGTATAACATAAGATTTGGAATGGAATGGGGCTCTGTTTGCTAGAAATTACTAAACACGACTTAGAAAGTCGCCCCACGCTGACTGCCTACTTAAAAGAAATACTTGGGTTAAGAAGTTTTTTTTTGAGGAGTATTATTCTTTTATTATTTTGAGTACACCATCGATAAAATGCAAACTGTATCCATAACCATAGTACCAATTTTCATAAACTCCGTATTCAGTAGTAGTTTTGTTTGTTAGGTAGGGTTGACCCCAAGCCATTTTACACATTTCTTGTGTCATTCCAAGCGTAACTTTTCCTTGAGCAATTAATTCACCATAATATTGGACAAACTTGTTCACGCATTCCCTTCTATACTTTTCTGCTGCTTCATTCTCTTCTTTTATTCTTGTTTTCTCTTCTTGTTTTCGGATTGCAGCAATTTCATCGTTCCTTAACTTCTTTTCTTTTTCCTTTTTGTTAAAAATGCTTTCTTCCAAGAAATAATGACCTAGCATATAATTATCCTTTTCTTCGCCAAGTCCTGTAATTGCTATTGATGTACCAGAATTATTTTTTAAAATATAAGTTAATATATACTCACTATTAATTGGACGGCCATAAGGGTGGATTGATTGTTTTCCAAAGCGTTCTATATATTTGGAATTAAGTTCGTCTTTCTTTAAGTATGTAACATCTTCACAATACCATTTACTTTGATTAACTACATTCACAGCATTACCATTTAGTAAGTCTGTTGTCTTAAAATAACCATTGCAGATTAAATTCTTTCCTTCATAATTTTGTTTTTGTTTAACAAAATAAGGTACAAAAATAAGTTGCCAGGGATTAGTACAATATAAAGTATCGCCATTTTTATCATCTTTTAAAACAAAAGCCAAATCAGGTATTCTTTCATTTTTACGATATCCTACATAATCGGTTAATATTCTTTCATTACTATTGTACCAATTATACCAATTTTGGTCTTTTTGTTCCTGGGTTAGATTTTGGTATAGAAATATTTTAAATTGATTTACGTTCCTTTTAACTAATGAATCTATTTCCCAAATTTTAGAACTTCTTTGCTCCCAAAAAGAAAATAAAGTATCCCCATATAGCACATCCAAAAGCGTAAAATATCTATCTCCAACATCTTTACTATTTGAAATATAAACCCTAACCCCACCCGTTGAATAATGAAATGGTTTGTACTTGTACGTAAATATTTTATTATATTCAATATGATGCAAATTATTTTTATTAAAGCGGGATGATATAGTTCGAAAAGACCTGAGCCCGTCATAATTTGTGTCTATTTCTATGATACTAGGTTTTATAGAATATAAACAAGATACGCTTTTTGTATTTTGTGGTTGATCAATTAATGGATTAGAAAAGGGGGATAAATAAAATTGCAACCCAATATATTGCTTGTAATCAATTTTTCTTTCTTGCCCTTCAAATTGTTTTAAACTATCATAAATATCAGGTTTTTGTACAATAGTATCATTTTTCGAAGTGTTTCTAATTGTAATTTGAGAATGAGCACAAGTAATTGTAAACAGTATTATTAATGAAGTTATATTTATTCTTGTTTTCATTTTATTTATATGTTATTAGGTTGCTAAATTGGGTTTCAGTAATTCCGTCCATTCTTGATATTTCTGTTTAATTGTTTTCCAAGTATTGGATGAACTCGTTGATGGCAATATATAATAATTTTTGTCTT
>CAYPOW010000161.1:0-7563 GCA_964412145.1 uncultured Draconibacterium sp. | reverse complement strand
TATACAATGGATCGCGACAAACGCTGGGAACGTATCAAGCGTGGATATGATCTGATGGTAAATGGTAATGGCAAAACTGCGCATTCTGCTGTTGAAGCTATTAAAAACTCCTATGCCGAAGGAAAAACAGATGAATTTGTTGATCCTCAAGTAATTGTTGATGAAAAAGGAAAACCATTGGCAAAAATAGCTGCTGATGATGTGGTCTTTTGTTTCAATTTCCGCACCGATCGTTTGCGCGAAATAACAACCGTTCTTACCCAGCAAGATATGCCTGAGTTTGGAATGACCACTCTTCCATTGCATTATGTTACAATGACCAAATACGACGACCGTTTTAAAAGCATCCATTTGGCATATACCAAAGACGATTTAAAAAACACCTTGGGCGAAGTAATGGCTCAACAAAATAAAACACAGGTTCGAATTGCTGAAACAGAAAAATACGCACACGTGACTTTCTTTTTTAGTGGCGGCCGCGAAAATGAATTTGAAGGCGAAAAACGCATTTTAATTCCATCACCCAAAGTGGCTACTTACGATCTCCAACCTGAGATGAGTGCTCCTGAAGTAACGGATGCTATTGTAAAAGAATTGAAAGCAAATCAACCCGATTTGGTAGTGCTTAATTTTGCCAATTCCGATATGGTAGGACATACGGGTGTTTATTCGGCTATTAAAGAAGCTGTTGAAACAGTTGATCGCTCGGTTGAACGCGTGGCAAAAACAGCTCGTGATTTAGGCTATTCGGTTATCATTACCGCCGATCATGGAAATTCTGATCACGCAATTAATGAAGACGGAAGTCCAAATACAGCACATTCGATGAATCCTGTTCCAATATTCATTTTAGATGATCAGTATAAAAAAATGAAAGACGGGAAATTGGCTGATATTGCACCAACTATTTTAAAAATAATGGGATTGCCTATTCCTATTGAGATGGATGGCAATATTATGGTGTGAAATATAGTGATACGATAACTTAAAAAATAGTAATACGATGACTTCAAGTCATCGTATTACTAAAATATTTAGGTAAAAATAATCTGAGTATTCTGCCCAGTTGCCATTTCGTAAAACTGACCAATTGTGATGATGTCTTTTACTTCATCGCTGAAATCTTCTTTCTTCAATTTGAACATTTCAACAGCAAGTTTACAGGCATACACTTCACCACCACCGGCAGTAATCATTTCTAAAAATTCGCTTGGAGGTGGCATATCTAATTTATCCATTTCGCTGCGCATCATTGTTGAAACTCCTGTTTCAACAAATGGCAAAGCACCCAATAGTGTTGGGAAAGGCAAATCGCCAGGCATGCGCATTGCAGGATTGCCAACTGTGGCAGTATGCAATTTATCCATACGTTTTTTAAGTATTCCTTCTAATCCAAAAAAAGTAAAGAACACTTTTGTTTCGATGCCTTCCATTACTGCTCCATTGGCCATAACCAATGTGGCATAAACATCCTCTAAATTTCCTTTGGCGCAAATAATCAGCACTTTATCCAAAGGTTTTTGATTGGTGTTGCTCATAACAATTCGTTTTTAGTTTAATTTACACACAACTGGTTGGCTTAGCAATTCCAGCATATTTAGATGATAATTTTAAGGGTCCACCAGGAAATAACTGATACAGTCCTTTAATGTCAACAATTCCTGACTTACCTACTTTGCGAATACTTAATGCTTCGCCTGATGCAGCTTGTTTACGCAAATATTCCAATACTTCGAAATGCTTTGCTCCTAGTTCCAGGCCATCTTCTTTAGCCATTTCTGCTGCTACTTCTTTGCTCCATTGTGAAGAATCTTCCATATATCCTTCATCTGATAATTTAATGCTTTTTCCAGCTATTGTTTTTTCTGACATACTTATAAATTTTAAATTATTCTTGAATTATTTTTTTTGTATAAATTGATATCTACTTAGTAGAAAGATTTTTCAAAAAAGTCATCATAAATCCAATGGCACGTTTCGTTTCTGGTGAATTCATTTCCCGCATTAGTTTCCAAACAGAATACTCGGGGATGTTATCCATTTCGAGGCTACCGTACACTTTAATTGCATTTGTAATTGAACTCATCATTTGTGGCTGTGTAATTCCCTTAACTGTTTCTAAGATTGGTACAATATTATCGGCCAACATTTTAACATCTTCTTTACTAAAATGAGTCACAATATTGTCTGCTATTTTTGTCATTTCGCTAAAGAAATCGAAGTAACCTTTATCCTCAAATTCGCCAAGTTTTTTCTGAAAATCGATGATCATTTCATTGGCGATAGGTCCAACTTCCTTGCTTAGATCAACCATAGATTCAAACGTGCCAATCATCATATTGAAATTTTTGATGTTGCGCAAAAAGCTGATGCCTAGTTCCGTTAATTCTTCGGGGTTAATTTCCACTTCGCGGTTTTCAAGCTCTTCAACCGTAGAATCGTAAACATCCTTTCCAATGATAGATACATCTGCTATTAGATCCTCCACCACTTCCGAATTAAGTCGTTGTTTATTAACATATTCCAACAACACATCCATTTTTCGATGGAGATCGTCTATTTGTATTTGTATTGAATTATCCATTTTTTTGAATCGATTAAAATTAAATACGCTTTTTACCGGCCATTGTCATATCGGCTTCAATTGGCATTTCTTTGCCTTTTAACAAAATGTGCCAATAAATCCAACGAAACATTACTTTGCCGTAGTGATTTATTTTTGTGTTTTTCAGCAAACCAAAGGGACCAATGCCTGGTAAAGGAAAAGTTCCGGGCAATGGTTCAGTTTCGTAATTAAAGTCGATTAAAGCTCCTTTTCCATATCCTGTTTCGATATAACAGTTAGCGTGACCATCAAATTTTGCCAATAAGGGGCGACCTTCAATTGCGCTCATCAAATTATCCATTAATATTTCAGCGGCAAAATGCGCCACAGAACCTGCTTTTGAAGTCGGGATATTACTGGCATCGCCTAAAACAAATACGTTTTTGAATTTATCTGACTGTAGCGTATGCTTATTTGTTGGAACATAATTCAAATCGTCGCCCAAACCACTGCGTTCAATCATTTCCGATCCCATATTTACAGGCACAATGGTTAAAACATCAAAATCTATTTCTCTTCCGTCGTAAGCAACAATCGTTTTCTTATCGTTATCTACACGCTCCAAATAAAAATCAGCAACTACATCTATGTTTTTTTCTTCTAATAAATCGCCTAACATTTTTGAGGCAACAGGCTTGGTGAAAGCTCCTGACATAGGTGTTACATAGGTAATGTCCACTTTATCGCGAATGCCTTTTTTAGCGAAATAGGCTTCTGCCAAACACACAAATTCGATCGGTGCAACCGGACATTTGTAAGGAATTTCGGAAATACACATCACTAGTTTTCCGCCTTCGAAATTTTTGAAATATTTTTGAAGCGCACAAGCACCTTCAATGGTATAAAAATCGAAGATGCTTTTGTACCATAACTTATCTTTCAATCCGGGAGTTTCATCAGGAGCAGTTTGTGTGCCTGTTGCAATAATCATATAATCGTATTGCAAAACCTGACCGCCTTCCAGTAAAACTTTATTCTCTTCGCCAACTATTTTATCAATGGCCTTATAAATCACTTTTACGCCTGGAGGGAAAAAATTACTCTTGGGTTTGATGACATCTTGCTTATTGTAGATATTAAATGGGATAAACAAAAAACCGGGTTGATAATAATGGGTTTTTGACTGGTCAACAATTGTAATTTCCCACTCTTCTTTATCGAGTGCTTTGTGTAATTTGTTGGCCATCATTGTTCCGGCTGTTCCTGCACCGAGTATAAGTAATTTCTTCATTGTTTTATATATTTTTCAAGGTTTTATACTATTTTTGCTTTTATTGTTATTCATCAACAAAAGTATAGGTTTGATTTACTGCTTTTTGAAATCGATGTATGATAAATATCAAAAGGTGATATATATCATACGTATTAAGTCATATATTTATATTTGTACCTATGATATGTAGTTGTGAATCTTGCGAATTAAAATCAGTCTTTTTCGCTTCTTTAGATCCTAAAGATTTGGAAAAGTATTGCTCCCTACGACACGAAAGAAGCGTAAATGCAGGGGACTCCTTAGTTAAGCAAGGTGAGAAAATAAAAGATTTTATTTATTTAAAAGAAGGTCTGGTTAAGCTTTACAGAACTACTGATCAAAGTCAAACACAAATTATTAGTTTTGGTAAACCACTCGATTTTGTAAGTTTACTTTCCGTTTTCTCTGATGAGCATTATAATTATTCCGTAACAGCTCTCGAAGACAGCGTTGCTTGTGTATTTGATTTGAATGAGCTAAAAATGCTGATTCAGAGCAATGGCGATTTTGCCCTGCATCTTATTCAAACACAAAACCACGCCAGTGACCGAATCATTATCAATTCACTCGATTTATTACAAAAACGCCTGTATGGTAGAGTAGCAACAGTACTTTTGTATTTTGCTAATGAAATATACAAAACGGACGAATATGAGCTTCCTGTTTCCAGAAAAGAAATCGCTCAGTACATAGGAATGAGTATCGAAAATGTCATACGTGCAATTTCCGCCTTTCGAAAAGATAAAATTATCAAGGCATATGGAAAAAACCTATCAATTATCGATCGTTCTCGCTTGGAAAAAATGCGCGATTTCAGTTAATTGGAGCTAAATTTTTTATTTATTTTTTTTGGTTTGCTCTTATATTTTTTTCTGACCTTTGCATTTGCTTTCACCCATAAAATATTTTTGATTTGAAGCCTATAAAAAATGCATTAATTTCTGTCTTTCACAAAGATGGACTGCCTGTTATTTTAAGTGTTCTTAAAAAACTAAATGTCAATATCATCACTACTGGTGGTACCTATAAGTTTATAAAAGAAGCTGGATATGATGCGCAAACCGTTGAATCATTGACCAATTATTCTTCCATTTTTGGTGGCCGCGTTAAAACACTCCATCCAATTATTTTTGGAGGTATCCTGTACCGTCGCGATTTGGAAAGCGATCAGAAACAAGCAGTAGAATTCAACATTCCACCAATCGATTTGGTAATTGTTGATCTATATCCTTTCGAAAAAACACTTCAACAAACTGATATTGAATCAGGTATAATTGAAAAAATTGATATTGGCGGAATATCCTTAATTCGTGCTGCTGCCAAAAATTTCAAAGATGTGCTCATCGTACCGTCTGTAAATCAATATGCCGATTTGCTAGCTGTTTTAGAGAAAAACAATGGGCAAAGTACGCTTGAAGACCGCAAACGTTTTGCAATGCAGGCTTTCAATGTTTCATCGCACTACGATGCCGCCATCTTCAATTATTTTAACCGCGATTTTAAAGAAGACATCTTTAAATCGAGTATACAGCAATCAGCCGTTTTACGTTATGGCGAAAACCCTCATCAAAAAGGAGTATTCTACGGCGATTTGGATCAAGTTTTTGAACAATTACACGGTAAAGCCATTTCATACAACAACCTCATCGATTTAGATGGCGCTATTGCCCTGATAAAAGAATTTACCGAACCCACTTTTGCCATTTTAAAACACACCAATGCATGTGGCTTAGCTTCTGACAAAGATTTAAGCGAAGCATGGAAAAAAGCTTTGGCAGGAGATCCTATTTCTGCTTTTGGCGGCGTTTTAATTTGCAATCGAACAATTGACTCAAAAACGGCCATTGAAATCAATAAACTCTTTTTTGAACTTATTTTAGCGCCTGATTTTGAAAAAAATGCACTCGAAACCTTAAAAACCAAAAAAAATAGAATAATTTTACAAGCAAAATCCTTCGATTTTCAAACTTTACAATTTAAAACGGCACTTAACGGTGTAATTGCACAAGATAAGGATTTGAAAACGGAGAGTTTAAATAGCTGGGAAGTAGTAACTGAAAAAACACCTTCAGATACCGAAGCAATTGATTTAGTTTTTGCTAATAAATTAGTGAAGCATACTAAATCGAATGCAATAGTTCTTGCAAAAAACGGGCAACTGATCGGAAGCGGCACGGGCCAAACTTCACGTATTGATGCATTAAAGCATGCCATTCAAAAAGCCAAAGATTTTGGCTTGGATCTAACTGGAGCGGTTATGGCTTCAGATGCCTTTTTCCCTTTTGCTGATTCAGTAGAATTTGCTCAAAAGGAAGGAATTAAAGCAGTTATTCAACCAGGTGGCTCAGTTCGCGATCAGGAGTCAATTGACTTTTGTAATAGCGTGAATATGAGCATGGTATTTACCGGAACGCGTCATTTTAAACATTAAATTAATATAGAGATTCAAATCAATTATGGGACTTTTCTCGTTTTTAACTAAAGAGGTAGCAATAGACCTTGGAACTGCAAACACAATAATTATTTACAACGATAAAGTAGTTGTTGATGAGCCATCGATAGTTGCCTTGGAGCGCAACACCGGTAGAATTATTGCCGTTGGTAAAAAAGCAATGATGATGCACGGGAAAACGCATGAAAACATCAAAACAATTCGCCCTTTGCGTGATGGTGTAATCGCCGATTTCCAGTCAGCCGAATATATGATTCGGGAAATGATTAAAATGATTAATGTTCCCCGATCAATTTTTCCTCCTCAATTAAAAATGGTCATCTGCATACCTTCAGGAATTACTGAAGTTGAAGAACGCGCCGTTAAAGATTCAGCAGAGCAAGCTGGTGCTAAGGAAGTTAAATTAATTCACGAGCCTATGGCTGCGGCTATTGGTATTGGAATTGATGTGATGGAACCCACAGGCAATATGATTATCGATATTGGAGGTGGTACGAGCGAAATTGCCGTAATTGCTTTAGGAGGAATCGTAAATAATAAATCTATTCGCACTGCGGGTGATGATTTTAATATGGATATCATCGACTATATGCGTCGCCAACATAACATTAGTATTGGGGAACGAACTGCTGAACGAATTAAAATTGAAGTTGGGGCTGCAATGGTAGATATTGAGAATCCACCGGAAGACTATGCTGTTCATGGACGCGATATGCTTACCGGTATTCCGAAGGAAATTATGGTTAATCATGCCGAGATTGCGCAAAGTTTGGATAAATCTATTTCGAAAATTGAGACTGCCGTTTTGCATGCTTTGGAAATGACACCACCAGAATTATCAGCAGATATTTTCCGAACAGGCATTTATTTAGCTGGTGGGGGCTCTATGCTTCGCGGGCTGGATAAAAGACTGCACCTAAAAACAAAACTTCCAATTCATGTGGCTGAAGATCCATTAAGAGCCGTTGCCCGTGGTACAGGAATTGCGCTTAAAAACTTCCATAGGTTTACTTTCTTAATCAAATAAAAATGTGATAAATAATTCATAATGAGATATTTACTCCAATTTTTGTGGAAAAATTCTGCATTTCTATTATTTCTCATTTTGGAATTGATCTCTATTATTTTGGTAGTAAACTTAAACAAACATCAATCATCTGTTTTTTCCAATATATCCAATCAATTTGGAGGTAAAATTTTTAGCTCTTATTCAAATATCAGCAATTATTTTCACTTAAAAGAAGCCAATGAACA
>CAYPOW010000160.1:0-7668 GCA_964412145.1 uncultured Draconibacterium sp. | reverse complement strand
CTTGTAATAAAGCCTTCTTTGTACTCCTTGGGGTCAGTTATATCGATATCGAAGTACATATATTGGGAGAAGTAAATAAAGTTCTTATCAAACAAACCTTCTTTTAGATTTCTGACCTTTACGATACAATTTGGTGTAATATTGGGAAGATCTCGTTTAAGAGTCTTATAATAATCATCACCATTTTTTCTAAGGTTTCTTATGGTATCAATTTTATCAGCGTGGGGATTGCTTCTGATAATCCTTACCAAATCAGGAAGATCTATGAATTTTGAGCTTAAAGTATCTTGAATACCACCATCAAAAAGACTAAACATTAAATAAAAAGCCCTTCCAAATTTCACTGATGTAGGCAGTTACTTTAAGGAAGGCTTAAACAATCTTTATGAACTTATATCAACTCCTACATCATTGATTATGTTCAGTAGTAAAATATAACTAAAATTTACGAGAATATCAAATGGAAGGTGCGGTTTTACTGGCATTTCTTAATAATCGAATGCAACAAAATATAGGAAATTCAAAAAAAAAGAAATAGGGTGGACAGGGTAGAAGATTAAAGTTGATTTTTATAAAGATTTTGAAAAAGTGTAGGGTAGAAGTAGTATGCTAAATATACCCTACAAGTTATTTAAAGTTTCAAAAAACGGGGTTTGTTTCTGACTACCTTTCCACCTTTGCTAATAATAAAAATAGTTGCTACATTTAATCCCTGATTAACAAAATGAAATTATGGAAATAGTTGGTATAGCAATTAATGATGTTCGTTATCCCCCGTATCATGGGATAGATAATTCCACAGGATATTTCAGATCATTTATGTACCACTGTATAAACAACTATTTTGACAGAATTATTATGACCCCAAAATTGAACCATTGGTTCAGTCTGGCTCCGAACGATCCGGAATTTGGTGCTGCTGTTCGTTATAAGAGGATAGAAGGTTGTAATGGAGTATATTTTTCCACACATAATGGTACCGTCCAAAAAATCAAATTAATTTATCAAATTGCCGCAATATTAAGAATGGATGTGCTTGTACATACTCATGAATAAAAAAAAGAGTGGTGTTAAATTTAACCACTCTTAATCATTTATCACTGTCCTTGTTTTATTTCAAATCTGCAAGTATCTTCGAATCGCTTCAACTGAATAATACGATAGGTTTTTATTTCCCCTCTGCAAGAATGATTTCAACTCTTCAATAGTTATATCTCCAGCTTTAGCCACTTCTGAAATATTATCAGCAGTGATCTTCTTGCCAATTTGTGATATTAAATCCGAACTTTCCCACTCCTTAAACTTCTTTTCAATAAATTCCATTAGCTCCGGTGACTTCTCTTTATAGAAGGCTCTCAATTGAATGGTAGAAGTAAAAACATTGTCCTTGTCTAAAGTCTCCTTGAGTGGGTTAGGTAATTTATCTTCTTCCTTTTTCTCTTTTGGGTCATTTCGAAGCCATGTATAATAGACTGCCGGACTAACTTCGTATAATTTCAGAACATCCTCAATATTCATCTCAGAAGGCCTGTCTTCAACTGCAAGTAGTATTATTTGTCTCTGCTTCTTATTGAACAATCTTATTTCCTGCTTTACTCCCTTCCTGATTCTTATGGTCGTTTTTACGTGTCCAAGATCCGCTTTTTCCATTATTGACATATTATAAATGTTAATACTGATACAAATTTAATGCATTATATATTATAAAACAAATATAATGTAATAATTCATTAATATTTATATAATACATAACTATCTGAAAATGAACAAACACCAGAAAATCTATTATAAATGTAATATATTATATCATAAAATGCTAGGAAATATATTATGTTTGTATTATATTTGCATCAGATTAATAATACTAATATAATACAAATCAATATGAAAAAGACAAATAAAGGTATCCGTTTAGTGAAGATCTTACTAATTATTTCAAAAATAGACTCCTCATAATTTTCACTTTTCTCCAAACCCATTCTCGGGTTTCTTAACAAATAAATAGGGTTAAAGAACTACCAAATTTATGTTGAATGGGAGAACTATGTCTTAAAAAAGTTCAAAAAAAACAAAAAAAAGTAATATAACAATTTAAATATCAAAAGATTATGAAAAGAATTACAAAATTAGTTCAGACAAGTGACCTACATCAACATCCATATCACGAAGTAGTGTATAAATTGAATTCCACTGATACTTTAAAGGTATCGTTTCTTCGAACAGGGAATAAACCAATCTATCCTATTGTAGTTGTTCCCCATCCTAATCCAGACCTCTATTGGGTCGTTTCTGGAATGAATCGTTTGGAAACACTAACCCAGATGGGACAGGCTGAAGTAGAAGTTATCCTCCACGAGATAACAGATGAAACCCAAGTTAAGAATCTCATTATTGATCTGAACAAACAGAGGATCAAAAATGGAAGTGAACTACTTGGGGAGTTCCGACACTTCCTTCCAATGTATCCTGACCAGAGAGGAATCCCAGGTAGTAGGTATTCGAAAATCGGTAAGGAGATCGGAAGATCGAAAGACAGGGTTAAAAATTACGTGATGTTAAATAACTTCTTTGAAGGTGAAGGAGATGTCATACTTGAGAAGATCTTTGGAAATGAACTTTCTGTTCATCAGGGTCTACAAATTAAAAAAGTCGTTGAAAATTCCGAGGATAAATTTACTTCTGTTGAATCCTTTGAAAAAATCTCCGACCGTAGGTTTGATTTTGGTAGGTTAGAATATGGTATCAAATATTTGAGTCTTGATGACGATGTAGAATATGAGTTGTTGAAGAAATATTTGTTGAAGGACATTACCGTTAAAGAGTTTCATAAGAGTTTGGAACAAATGGGGAAAGTCGAGAAAAGGATCGACAATCACGAGAAGAACAAAGTGTTAGTTTCCGTAATGGATGAAATTCATAAAACTCAAAACTCATGTATCATTAAAGGAAATAATCGTGAAGTAGAATTCCAAAATCCTTTTGGTAAAAAAATCAGGGTTATTGCAGGTTCTCCTCCATATGGTAACCGTCGTCTCAATGGAGACGACCCTAGTTCCGAAACAGGACACAATATGTCTGGTCGTGAGTATGGGATATATCTATCAGAAACGTATGAAAAATATAAACCATTCATGGCAGAGGATGGATCTATCTATGTCATCATTGACGATTACAGGTTGAACAATGGTGCCCATGCTTGTTCTCTTGAACATTTTGTTGTCGAGATGGAAAACAAGGGGTTTTTCCTTGTTGGTCGTTATCCCTGGATTAAAGATAATCCGATGCCCCGATCCTATGCCGATAAGGATATGGTAAACTCATTTGAAATGGTTTATAGATTCAGTATTGACCCTAAAAACTACTACTGTAATACAGATTTATTCCTTGAACTGGAAAAAAGTGAGAATACTGGTTTTAAGGAAGGGTGTACAAATTCTGACGGAAAAGGAAACACAACAAGAGGTACAAGTTATTACCAGTCACACCTAAAAAAGGTCAGAAATACTCTTGATAGGGGGAACTGCAATGATATAATAAAGGGTAATGTTGCTAATCCAGGTGATTTCTTTCGTCAAGCTGATGAAAGGAAACATACATCAACCGCACCAATGTATTTGACTTCAACACTCATTTTGGAATCAACACAACCTGGAGACCTTGTTGTCGACATATGGAACGGAGTGGGTAATACGATGGACTCAGCCCTCTTATTGGGTCGTCAATACATCGGTGTAGAACTTGAGAATGACTACTTCCAGCAGACTTGTAGAAGGGCTGAGGACACTGAAAAGATCTTGAGTATTAACTCCGGTGACTCTCTTAATCAAGCAGCTTAGAAGAGTTTTTATAAGGTTGGTGGTAATTGCCACCAACCTTATAAATTTAAAAATCATAATCATTTAATAATCAACAATATATAACTTTTAAATAATAATTAAAACCGGGGACAGGGATATAATTCTGAACAAATTAAATTATGGTAAAACAGGTAATAGATTACAGTAGATTAAACATCCCCACCCGTTCATTCACATTTAGTCAGCTGTCTAGAATTAGTGATGATAATTATGGGGTTTTAAACAGATGTATAGACTTAGCCGCATTTAAAAATGGCGATAAGTTTATTCTTCATCCAAGAATGGTACATCATCATGGACAAGGACTTCCAATTAAACCTCACTTGAGAACTCTAGTGACTAAATTCAATGAAAATAAACAATTGGCCTTTCAAGATATTACATATGAGCAGTGGGAACAAGGGCAGTTACTCGAGAAAATTGCCATTTAAACTTGTGTTGAATTGCAAAAGGTTGGTGCAATTTAACACCAACCTTTTGACACCAAAACAATAGTTAATTAATTTAAAACGGTGGACAGCGATATACTGAACAAAATTTACGATGAAAAAAAATAAAAAAGATTTCAATAAAAAAATGAGAAAATTAGAAAAAAAACTTTCAAAAAGAGAAATTGATATTAATCTAAAGATTTTAAACACCCCTGAACTTTTTCTATTAGACCCTGATTTTGATGAATGTATTGTCGGAGTGTCTAGAAATGGCGCAGTGATTTATGATTTTGGAGAAATGGTTTTTGACTATTCGCAAATACATGAGGATGAGCTCTCAAATTATGAAGATGATTTTTGCGCCTTCATTGTGGACTGTGAGCTAAAGATCGAATCATATATCGATGGTCTCACTAATCAAGAACTGAAAGGTAAGCAAAAACCAGTATTGATTAGTCTAAACCACAGTTTCTATACTTTTAAAGACTAGAAGTATGATTTAAATCTGACTTCAATAAATTTTCAAAGAGAATGCATATAAAACCACTCCTACATCAACAGACAAAATCGCTACAACCCAGTATTGACGCGGGTTTGGTTTGGCATTCTAATTTAAATTATGTTATTTTATAAAATAGTAAATCATGTATAGTAACAACAAATATCTAACAGTAAATATGCTTGGAGAGTATCTACAAGTCTCCAGATCGCTTATCTATAAAAAAGTAAGACAACAGTCCATTCCATACTCAAAGATCGGGAAAAGTACCCGATTTGACCGAGAAGAAATCGATCGATGGGTAGCAAATGATTGCAAACAAGAATATGAACTACCAGACCTTAAAAAATATTAATCTATGGCAACTTTTAACTTGGTTTTAGACACTCGCGTAAAGAAAAAGAAGGATAAGTATAATCTGGCTATTCGTGTCAATATGGGTAGTGATCAGATTTATCTAAACATCTCAAAGATGACTAAAGATCAATACACCCATGTCTTTGTAAAGAAATCAATGGATTTGAATAGTGTAGAGTTTCGAGAGACTTGTAGTCAACACCTAGCTAAAAGTGAAAGGGTTTTCCTAAATTTAAAACCTTTTGATAAAAAGGAGTACCGAAGGTTGTTTTTCAATGAAGAATCAGAACAAGTCAGCTCTTTACAACTTAAAGATTTATTTGAGAATTTCATTCAGGCTTCGGACAATCTTAAACTTGGAACTAAGAAGCATTTCAAATATAGCAAATCGGTCTTTGAAACATATAGTCCCAATATAAGTGTGTTAAAAATCACACCAGATTACCTAAGTCGATTTGAAAAAGAACGATTAGGTGCAGGAGTAAGTCAATCTGCAATAGATTCTACTTTGAGAGATCTCAGAAGAATCATCAATTACTTTTCAAATGAAGATGTAATTATCTCATCCTCTTACAAATATCCTTTTGGAAAAGGAGGCTTTAGTATTAGTAGCTATTATCCAAGAAAGCTAGTAATGACAAATAAGGAGATACAAAAAGTTGCTGAATTAACAGAGTTTGAATCACCTCAAGAAGAATATGCAAGGGATATCTGGCTACTTCTTTATAGAATAAATGGTATTAATTTTGCTGACCTACTTCGATTGAGATGGGACAGTATTCAATACAAACATATCTCATTTCCAAGAAAGAAAACAGAGACAACTAGGAAAAATAACAAAAAAGATATTAACGCCCCTGTGAGGCCAAAATTAAAGAAACTGTTAGATAAAATTGGGGACACCGATAGTCCATTTATAATTGGTAAGCTAAAAGAGGGTTATTCTGAATCAACATTCGAGAATAAGAGTAAAAAAATGAAGAAAATGATCAATCGGAATCTTAGAGACATTAGTAAAAGGTTAAACTTATCGGTTCCTCTTATGATTAAAACAGCAAGGGATTCTTATGCTATGACATTAAGACGAGCTGGTGTTTCGAAAGATAACATTGGTGAAATGTTAGGTCATGCGGATTCGAAGGTTACTGAAAGGTATTTATCAAGCTTGGATATGGAGTCGACTTTTGAAATTAATAAACATCTTTTTTGATGGGATTGTTTATCTTTATATGATAAAAACCATTTAAATATTCACCTATTTAAAATACACCCATCTCCTTTTACGCACAGGCACTTAAGCAATTATTATAAAAGAAAAGTACATGAATGATTTAATTAAATTGTCTTACCTTTGGTTTAAATATTGCTTCTTCTTTATTATCGGAGAAGAATAATATTGCGTCGAATTATTTGGGTAGGGAAAATAAAAAGTAATACAGATGAATGTCTTGCTAATGGTTTGCTATTTTTATAATTTATGAAATATTATCCACCATTTTTATTTTTGATTGTTGTCTTATTGATAGGTTGTCAATATAGAACTAATGACAACAATAGAATTGACACCAAAATAGAAATTACTCAATTACAAGAAATTAATGAGGTTCTGTGGAATCGGATAGAAAAAAATCCCGATTCGGTTTATCTTCACTTGAACGGAATCGATTTACTACTTACGGGAGATACTAATCAAAATATCTTTTCGCCAAGAACCTTACATGGAGTTACGGCATCAAAACATTCGTTTAACCTTGAAAACCTAAGCGGAGCATGGGGTAAAAATGCTTATGTGTATTTTTTATTTTACGAAGATGTAAATTTTGATGGAAAAAAGGACTTAGGCTTATTGAATAATTACGGCGCAACAGGCAATTATTGGTATACCATTTGGCTTTTCAACAAAAAAGAGAATAAATTTATTTACGACGATTATTATTCTGGAATGCCTTCCCCAATTTTCGATACTTTAAATAAAACGATTCAGGTTTATTATCGAATGGGGGCTTGTGATGAAACAATTGCTTTCATTGAAAAGGATAAACTAACAAAAAGAATCTATACAGAAAATGAGAATACTAAAATGGGGTCTAATTGCTGGTGTATAACCCAAACCTTAATGGATACTGTGTGGAAAGAAACCGAAAGAAAGATTATTTATCAATCGCTTGATCATTTGTATAGGTATGAAACTCCTGTGATTTGTAGTGGATTTGGATTACAAATATAATATTCAATAAAATATTATTAATTGATAAAAACCCAATTAAATAAAATTGAAAATGAAAAATACAATTCTAGTCACCTTAATATTTTCAAGCATTAGTCTATTTGGACAATATAATTCATATTACAATATTTCAAAACTTGAAGTTGAAACTAGTTCAAGTGGGATTTTCTTAAAAAGTAACGAAATGTTTACTTCAGCTTTTCGATTAGGCCCAAAAGCAATAAATTCATTAAAAAACGGGCTCAAAAAAGCTGTTGAATGGATAGATTTAAACGAAATTCATAAAAAATCTTTTGA
>CAYPOW010000159.1:0-7819 GCA_964412145.1 uncultured Draconibacterium sp. | reverse complement strand
ATTAAACCAGTTTTTGAGGCAGCGAAAATACAAATAATCTTTGGGCCAGAATTCAATCTGTCAGGAAATATTCACGCTATCGTTTGCGGAATTATATTAAAAACGGCTTACTTCAAAGAGAGAAGTGACTGCAAGGCGTGTTTTTGGTGATTTATTACGAATCGTAGAAAATAAAATTCTATTAAAGATTATTGAAACGATTTAGATGAATAAAAATATGACTTAATTCGATGGAATATTTATCACATATTCACTTTTTTAGAAAAAATCATGGATTTTTTAAAATTATATTATTATATTTACATTTGTAATATATTTAACAAATTATTAACCTAAATAAATTTACACATCATTACCAAACGCAAGATTAACGATGAATATATTTACATTGCTTAGCTTGGTTTCTGCAATCCTTGCATTTTCAATTGGACTGTTGGTTTATTATCGCATTAGCCGTAATTGGCTTTCCTTTATCTTTTTACTACTTAGTCTTGCCGTTACCCTTCTTAATCTTAGTCAGTATCAAATGCGCGTTGCCACTTCAATGCAAGAAGCACTGTTATGGTCAAAGGCATTTGGAATTTGGGCATTGGTTGCAGGTTTTATGGTGCACTTCACCTTTGAGCTCAACCGAAAAAAAAGAAAGAGAGCTTTGTTTTATACTTTGATATACCTTCCTGGAGTTGTTATCTTTTACTTAAACTTTGCAACAAACCTTATTACTTTAGATCCTGTTGAAAAATCGTGGGGATGGGCAATCCAATACAATCATGGATTTCAACACAATGCTGTTGCTATTTATGGAATAGTATTTTGGCTGCTTTCACTTTTTTATGTAGTCAAATATTATGTCGATTCTAAAGGAATACGAGAAAAACAAGCCCTACTGATTTTAATCGGATATGTATTTAATTTTGTTGTTACCCTATCAACCGACTATTTATTCCCGATATTCAAAATTAATTTCCCAGCACTAGGTGGTGCCGCTGATATCTTAACCATTATTCTAATATGCTATGCCATTTGGAAATACCAAATGTTTTCTTTGGATAAAGAATCGCTTTCTGCAAAATTATTTCAATCCACTTCAAACTACTTATTATTAGTAGATAACCGTAAAATAATACTCGAAGTTAATCAAAACTTTTTAGACAAATTAGGGTATTCAGAGACTGATATTATTGGAAAAAAAATAGACACCCTTTTAGATAGTGAGTTTTTAAAAGTACAAAATCCTCTGGTCAAATACATAGATCAAAATTCTGAATTTAAAAATAAAGAACTAATCTTTAAAACAAATTCGGGGACAAATGTTTCCCTTTCGTTTTCAATCTCATTTTTAGAATTAGAGGGCCATTTTCAACCGGGGTTCATCTATATTGGGGTTCCAAATCAAGAATCAAAAAACACAAAATACCAATTCGAAGAAAACGAAAAACAAATTGAATTTCTAGCGCATGCATCCTTAGATTTAATTAAATTAAAATCTAAAGAAGAAGTATATAATTATATAGCTGAGAAAGTGTATAATTATCTAGATAAAAAGGCGATTATTGGCTGCACAGAACTTTCAGGATTAGACTATAATAAAAGTTGGAAGGTGACCGCATTGTATGGTGTTGATGATAAATTACAAAAATTAGCGTCTGTTCTAGGTTTCGATGTTAAAAACTTATCGGCAACGGTTAACGAATCCTTTGTAAATCAGCTTGTAGAAGGAAAATTGACCAAACTGAATTTTAATTTAGGAGACCTTACGGATGGTTTGATTTCAAATAAAATGGGAGAAAAAGCGAAAAGTCTTTTTGGCTTAGATGAACTCAATGTTATCCCCGTTCAGTATGGAAGTCAGTTCTATGGAGCCCTACATATTGCCACTAAAAAAGATACTCCCAAGATCAACAAAGAGCTTATCGAATCTTTTATGGCCATAACTTCTCAGGTGCTAAATAGACTTTATATCGAATTTGAAATAGTTAAAAGCAATACCCTATTCAAAGCCATTTTGGGAAATACACCAATAGCCGTGTTTATTATTGATTTAGATGGTAAATTTATAATGGCAGAAGGGCGTAGGCTTCACCGTCTTGTATCTAAAGCTGGCCAAATTATAGGACAATCTATTTTTGAAATATATGCTGATCTCCCTGATATGCTAGAGCAAGTTAATCGAGCTTTAAAAGGAGAAATATTTAAAGAAATAATTAGTTTAAAGGGTATACTCTTTTACAATACAAGTTTTAGTCCGTTTAAAGATGAAAAAGGTAATATTAAAGGAATAGTTTGCATGGCCGATGATATTACCAATCAAATAAAATCAGAAAAAAAGTTAGCCGCATTAAATGAAATGCAAACCAAACTTTTTTCTGTTATTGGCCACGACTTGAAAAGCCCAATAGCCAATATTCTAAGCTATTCCGATTTAGTTCTTAATGATTATAATTCATTTTCAAGTGAGGAAATTCAGCATTTTATAGGTAATATCCAGAAATCAGCTCATAATGGGTATCAAATTCTTGGTGGCTTGTTAGAGTGGTCAAAAACCATTCAATCAACTTCCCCTGTAAATCGAGAATATATCTGTTTAAAAGCAGAGTCGATGAATGCAATTAAACAGGTTCAACCATTGGCAGATGAAAAGAAAATTCTAATTTCTAATAATTTAAAATTTTCCACTTTTATTCTTGCCGATAAATATATGACTGTAACCGTCTTGAGAAACCTGCTTTCGAATGCAATTAAATTTACCAAAACCGATGGGCATATCGAGCTTAATTGCAAACAAGATCAAGAGAATATATATTTATTTATAAGCGATAACGGAATTGGAATGAATGAAGATCAATTAAAAACAATTTTTGATTTCAAGCCCAACAAAGTAAGTCGTGGAACGGAAGGAGAAGTTGGTAGCGGTTTTGGCTTGAAAATATGCAAAGACTTTGTTAAAAAGAATGGTGGAAGAATTTCAGTTCAAAGCCAGCCTAACGTAGGCAGTATTTTCACTTTAAGCTTTCCTCTTCCAGAAGAAAAACAGCTAAATAAAATAGTTGTAAACTCCAATTAGTTATATTTTGAATTATAAGATTAAATCACTTCGTTTTTATTAAAAACAAAACCTTCATTTATAAGCCTATCTGCGGAGATTTTATTCCCCGTTAATAACAAACTCGACATTTGACCTAAACCCAATTTAAGCAGAAATGCAGGGATTCCTACAGGAAAATAAATGCCTTTCTTTTTCTTGGCGAGTTCCTTCATTAATTCTTTATTAGTTAACAGACTAGGGTTTACTGCATTATATACCTCTTGCATTTTCTCTTTTTCGAGGACGAATAAAAAGAGACGCGCTAAATCTTCCAAAGCAATCCAAGGAATATATTGATTGCCGTTTCCTATAGGCGTTACAAAACCGAATTTTAAAGAAGTCATCATTTTTGGCAAGGCTCCTCCTTCTAAGCTCATTACCACTCCCAATCGAAGCTTGCTTACCTCTATTCCTAAATCTTTGAATAAATCTACCGCATTTTCCCACTGAACAACTGTTGATGCCAGAAAATCATTTGTCGGACTATCACTTTCCACAAATATTTTGTCAGAAGACTCCGATCCGTAAAAACCCACAGCCGAAGCCGAAATAAACCTTTTGGGTTTCTTATTGGATTTAGAAATAGTCGAGTATAAGAATTCAGTGGATTTAACCCTACTATCTACAATTTTCTTTTTTTGCTTTGCGGTCCATCTTTTCGATGAAATATTTTCTCCGGCTAAATGGATAATAATATCTGCAAAATCTACAGCATCTTGATCGATATATTTTTTTTCATAATCCCACAGAAAGGTTTTTAGCTCAGTGTTTTGTTTCTTTCGACTTAAAACAGCCAAATTATATCCTTTGGAATGAAGCAATTCAATAATAGCCTTCCCCACCAAACCTGTTCCTCCGGTAATTAAAATATTTTTAGTCATGAATAGTTTCAATGTATTTGTGGTGAATAGCATCCAAATCTGATGTGCGGTCGCTTGCATGAATGTGCTGATGAAAATAACTTAGTTTATTAAAGGCTTGCAAAACCTGTTTAATCTCTTCCTTATTTAAATTTCCAATGATGATTTCGGATATTTTGTGCATCTCATCAAAAGATTGAAAAACAATTCGGGTTCCTTTTTCAGTTAACAAAACACGCTTGGCCCTTTTATCGTTCGGATCTTTTATTTCATCAACCAGCCCATTCTTAATTAAACGTTTAAGAATTTCGCTTCCGCTCGATGTTTCCAATAAATGCTGATGAATCAATTCATTTTTCGTTAAACTTTTTTGCTTGAGTAAAGACGCCAAAAATCCAAACTCGTCAATGGTTTTAATCTCCATATCTACAAATGCCTTTTTCATATAATGTTTAGCAAAGCGATACAAATTGGTTAGGAGCGTTGAGAATTCAACTTCAGCATAAGATTTATAATTCTGATAATTATTTTTATCGAATTCAACCCCTTTATGTACAGCTATTTCCTCGCTCACTTTATCTTTAAGATAAATCGAAAATTCTTTTAAATCGCTGTTACCAAACTCTTCTTTATAAGCTTCTACGTGATCCAGAAGATTTTTTATCAATTCCATTTGCTCCGACATTGTATTAAATTTTTAATTTTACAACTAGTTTGTAAATGTAATACAATTTTGTATTAGTTTTGCAAATGTAATACTAAATTGTAATAAAACAGATGAAATATATAAAATACATTAAACTCGTTCTCTTATTTCTATTCATTTCAGAATTTGGTTTCGCTCAAAACGGAACTATAAAAGGACAGATTATAGACAAAGGAAACAACGATCCCGTACCTTATGCAAATATTTTGGTAGTGGGAACAAATACAGGCGCATCAAGCGATATAGACGGTTACTTTACCCTTACAAATATTCAACCTGGCTATGTAAAGCTAAGATTCTCCTCGGTGGGCTATAAAGGAAAGCTCACGGATGCCATTTTTGTAAGCAATAATAACATTCCGTTTATCGAAATTGAACTGGAAACTAAAGAAAACTTGCTAAATGAAATAGAAGTAAAAGTAAATCCCTTCCAAAAGAAAATGGAGTCTCCCATTTCAATGCAAACTATCACAACGCGAGAAATTGAAAGTAATGCAGGAAGTAATAGAGATATCTCAAGAGTGATTCAATCCTTTCCGGGAGTTGGTTCTACACCAGCCTTTAGGAACGATGTGATCATTAGAGGTGGTGGTCCATCGGAAAACCGCTTTTTCTTAGACGGTATTGAAATCCCTGTTTTGAATCACTTCTCTACTCAAGGAGCTTCTGGAGGGCCAGTAGGAATTATAAATGCCGACTTTATCCGCAACGTTGATTTTTATTCTTCTTCATTTCCAGCTGCAAAATACAATGCCTTAAGTGGTATTTTAGATTTTAGATTGAAAGAGGGCAGCAAGGATAAGACTAATTTTCAAGTAACCATTGGAGCCAGTGAAGCGGCTTTAACCATAGATGGCCCAATTGGCAAAAAAACAGATTACATCTTCTCTGTAAGACGTTCGTATTTGCAGCTTTTGTTTTCAGCTATTGGCCTGCCATTCTTACCTACTTTCAACGATTATCAGCTCAAGCTAAAAACCAATTTTGATCAAAAAAACCAATTAACCATTATTAGTATTGGCTCTTTAGATCAACTCACACTCAACAACAACATTGAGAATCCAACGCCGTCGCAGCAATATATTTCGAGCCAAATACCTGTTAATAATCAGTGGAGTTATACCATTGGTGGTATTTATAAGCATTTTTTTAAAAATGGTCATCACAGTCTGGTATTGAGTAGGAATATGTTAAACAACGAATTTTATAAATATCCGGATAATAATGAAGCTTTAGAAAAATCATTTGATTATCAGTCGCAAGAAATTGAGAATAAATTCAGATATGAGCTCGACGTGAATCAAAAAGGATTAAGCTATAATTTTAGTGCAAATTTGGAGTATGCAAAATATTCCAACCAAACAGTTCAGCAAATATATTTAGCGAATGCATTAACCACTTTAAACTATTCAACAGAATTAGATGTAATTAAATATGGTTTATCAGGACAAGCATCAAAGCGCATTTTCAATAGTCGGCTCCTTTTTTCTGCTGGATTCAGGATGGATGGAAACAATTACAACAGCCACACTTCCAATTTATTCAATCAGTTTTCACCACGTATATCCAGTTCTTTTTCAATCAATTCGATATTTGCATTAAATGCAAGTGCTGGTCGTTATTTTCAGCAAGCCGCTTACACAACACTTGGCTATCGTAATAATTTAGGTGATTTAGTTAACGAAAACGAAGTGAAATATATTGGTCTTTATCAATACAACTTAGGTATTGAACACCGTCCTTCAGAAAGGTTGCTCTTTTCAGTAGAAGCTTTTTATAAAGATTATTTCCAATACCCTATCGATCTCATAAGTGGATCAAGTTTGGCCAATCAAGGCGCTGCCTATAGCAGTGTTTTTGGTGCAGCGGCTGTTTCCTTTACCGGAAAAGGCGAAGCTTATGGCTTTGAAGTATTAAATCGTTGGAATTACGATAGCTTCTCTATATTAGCTTCCTACACTTTTGTACGAAGTTTATTTACTGATATTCAAGGCACCTATATTCCTTCTTCCTGGGACAGCAAGCACCTTCTCACTATTACAGGAACAAAACAATTACCAAAGAACTGGCAAATCGGTTTTAAATGGCGTTTTGTTGGAGGCTTACCTTATACGCCTTACGATTTAGAAACCTCTGCAAATGTGGAAGCTTGGGATGCTATAGGTCAGCCGTATTTAGATTATTCGCAGCTCAATGCTGAACGTTTTTCGGCTTTTCATCAATTGGATTTGAGAATTGATAAAAATTACTTTTTCGATAAATGGACGCTAATGCTTTATTTTGATGTTCAAAATGCCTATAATTTCCAAAATACAGGTCAAGATTATATTATTAGAGAAAAGAACCTTGATGGTAGTTTTGCAACCACCGAAAATGGCAGCCAATATGTATTAACATCCATTGAAAATCTTTCAGGGACTATTTTACCAAGCGTTGGAATTATGATTAAATTGTAATGAAATAAACAAAACAAACAATGAATTCAAGAAAGCTAATTCTTTTTAACTTTATACTGATCATTTTAAGTTTATATTTTAATAGTTGCAAAACACCGGAAACAATGATTGATAAAACAGTAGTTAAAGAGCTCGATATCAATAGATATCTCGGAACCTGGTATGAAATTGCTCGCTTCGACCACAGCTTTGAAAGAGGTTTAGAGGGAGTTACAGCCACCTATAGCTTGCGTGAAGACGGCAAAATAAAAGTGGTAAATAGCGGTTATAAAGGATCTTTATCAGGAGAATATTCAGAAGCTATTGGAAAAGCGAAAATTCCATACCCAGTAAAAGAACCTGCAAAATTAAAAGTATCCTTTTTCTGGATTTTTTATGGCGATTATTTTGTTTTAGACCTTGATACTGATTACCAATGGGCTGTAATCGGTAGTAGCTCCGACAAGTATTTATGGATTTTAAGTCGTACACCTAAAATGGATGCTTCAATCTATACTGGAATCTTAAACAAACTTGAAATTAGAGGATATCCTATTTCAAAACTCATTCAAGTAGAACAGGAATGAATGTAGATCCTGAAATTTATAGCTCCAGCAAATACAAATGACAATAATAAGCATATAGATACTTAATTATATTAAATGGAATATTCCTATGTTTTTTCTAGACTTTTTATAGTCGTAAGTCGAAAAAAGATATTAATTTCACGCCC
>CAYPOW010000158.1:4118-7843 GCA_964412145.1 uncultured Draconibacterium sp. | reverse complement strand
TTGCCAAGATTCTTAAAAATCAATCAGGTATCGTTTTTGATATTATTGGTTCAGGGTGGGATTATAAGAAATCCATCAAATTGATCAAAAAATATAACCTTCAGAATATCAATATGATGGGATGGGTAAATTATCTCGAATTAAATAATCTACTAAATAAATTTGATGTTTGCCTCGGAATTTTCGGTGATTCCGAAAAGGCAGATTCTGTAATACCCAATAAGGTTTTTCATTATGCTTCTATGGGGAAATGTGTCATTTCTAAAAATACACCGGGGGTAAAAGAAATATTTACACATAACGAAAACATAGTTTTATGTGATAATTCCCCTGAGAAGATAGCAGAACAAATACTTAGGCTCAAAGAGAATAAATCAGAAATAGTTGGAATAGGAGAGCAGGCCTTCCAATTAATTACCAAGCAATACAATCAAAGAGAAATTGCCAAACGATTTGTTGGAATTTTAAAAAAGTATAAATCAGATAATTAAACGTGTTGTATAATTATACTTTAACGAGTTTTTCAAAAAGCTGCTTTGTTTTAAGCGCTGTTTGTTCAGTATTTAAGT
The DNA here is from genome assembly GCA_964412145.1 of uncultured Draconibacterium sp. Classification (GTDB taxonomy): domain Bacteria; phylum Bacteroidota; class Bacteroidia; order Bacteroidales; family UBA12170; genus UBA12170. Next base: position 7,274 of record CAYPOW010000158.1, on the reverse strand, counting down.
GCTCTTCAATTCTTTTTTTAGCGTTTTTACCTAGTTCTATACTGAAATCCTGATCATTAAAGAGTCTAAGAATGACTTCGCTCAGTTCTTTTGGTTTTTTAGCTCTTGTAATCAGTCCGCTTTCATTGTTTATTACCAATTCTGTATTTCCCGGTATATCGCTAATAATTGGCGCTATTCCCAGAGCCATCGCCTCAATAACCGATTTGGTAATTGATTCTCCTTTTATCGATGACAAAACAAAGACATCGCAGGCGGAAACGATATTTAAAACATTTTTCTTAAACCCTATGATATGCACTCGCCCTTCATTATCTCCTTGATTTATTATGCGCAGATTTTCTTTTGTATCCATATCACGACCAACCAATAGCAAATGTATTGGCAGCTCTTTAGGCAGATTATTCATGGCTTTGAGTAAATAAGGAATCCCTTTCATTCGTCGGTTATTAGCCACATTTATTAACAGAAAAGCATCAGAAGGCAAATTCAATTCTTTTTTGATATCAAAAGGAGGGTAGTTGGTATACCAGTTTACATCGTGGCCTTTGTTGATGGTAATGGCTTTTTGTTTGCCAAATATCAATTGCTTCTTTATAAATTCTTCCACGCCTAAAGAATTACAAAAAATGGCATCCACGCGTGGGTGAAGGAATTTTAAATAAGAAAATGGATCGTACCACTGAATATTTCCTGCATATCCTCTGTACAAAACCACTTTAACCTTCAGTCCTTTAGATGCTCGGATTCCATTTACAATAGCCTGATTATTAAAGAGATGAATAATATCAATATTGTTTTCAAGGATATAGTCTTTTATTTTCTGAGATTCTGATTTATCGAACTTCTTCTTTGGATGAAAATCGATTACTTTTATTCCGGCGGCCTCAAATTCCGAAACCAATTCAGCCTCTTTATAAGTCATAATGTGAATTTGAAAACCCATTTTTGCCAATCCGATAAATATTGCTGCTTCCGGACGCGCAGTGATATAATTCCTGTAATCACTTATAACTAATACTTTGATGGCCATTTGTTTGTCTAAATTTAGCGTAAAGATTGTATGCTGTTAGTTGAGCGCGAAGTTAAATCAAAAAAAGTGAAAGGCTGATATTTCAACTGAATTCTTTATATTTGAGAACAAAATTTTAATCAATGAATATTCCATTAATCGATTTTGACATTGTGTTAAGTAAAGCGCAAAAATATTGTGCGTATCAGGAACGATGTCAATGGGATATCGACAAAAAAATGAACGATTGGAATGTAGATGAAGAGATTAGAGATACTGTAGTTGCAAATTTGATTTCAGATAATTTTATCAATGAAGAACGATTTGCGCGCCAATTTACCAATGGCCGATTTCGAATTAAGCAGTGGGGAAAGCAAAAAATTAAAATCGAGCTTAAAAAAAGACAAATCTCAGCCTATTCAATTAATAAAGCATTGGAAGGCATAGCCGATGAAGAATATCGTGTAACTTTGCTCAGTCTAATCAATAAAAAGAAAAGAGAAATTCAGGCAAAGAATGAATTTGAGAAGACACAAAAATTGGCTCAGTATTTATATTCAAGAGGATATGAGAGCGAAATGATTTGGGATTTATTGAATGAAAATAGAAACGAATAATTTATAAGCAGATGATATTAGCAGAGGATTTAAAAGATCTTCATACTCGAATAGATGCTTTGAGGAGGTATCTTTGACATCGACAAGAAGAAGATTGAAGTAATTGAAGAAGAAGAAAGAACACAAGCTCCTGATTTTTGGAACGATTCAAAATTAGCTGAAAAAATATTAAAAACCATTCAATCCAAAAAACGTTGGGTTGAAGATTTCGAAAAAGCTGAAGATGCTATTGCCGATTTAGAAATTCTCTTCGATTTTATGAAACTTGGAGAAGCGACTGAAGGTGAGGTGAATATACAGTATTCTGATGCGCTTGAACTGGTTGAGGCATTGGAATTTTTGAATATGCTCAGCGGTGAAGAAGATAAATTTGGAGCCATCGTAAAAATAAATCCGGGTGCCGGCGGCACGGAAAGTCAGGATTGGGCCGAAATGCTTATGCGTATGTATATGCGATGGGGCGAACGAAAAGGTTATAAATTAAAAACCATCGATTATCAGGAAGGCGAAACAGCAGGAATAAAATCGGTTAGTATCGAATTTGAAGGCGATTATGCTTATGGATACCTGAAAGGGGAAAATGGCGTTCATCGACTGGTGCGTCTTTCACCTTTCGATTCGGCCAATAAGCGGCATACCTCTTTTGCTTCCGTTTATGCCTATCCAATTATTGATGATGATATTGAGATTGAAGTGAATCCGGCAGATATTAGTTGGGATACTTTTCGATCAGGAGGTCCTGGAGGTCAGAATGTTAACAAGGTTGAAACAGCGGTTCGCCTCAAACATGCCCCTTCCGGAATTATTGTCGAATGCCAGGAAACACGTTCTCAGGGGCAGAATCGGCAAAAGGCCATGCAAATGCTGAAATCGCAGTTATACGAAATAGAACTCCGCAAAAAACAAGAGGCTTTGGATGTGATTGAAAGTAGTAAAAAGAAAATTGAGTGGGGTTCGCAAATTCGCAATTATGTGATGCATCCTTATAAGTTGGTTAAGGATGTGAGAACAGGAGTTGAAACTTCAAATGTTCAGGCAGTAATGGATGGTGATTTGGATGCTTTTATCAAAAGCTATTTGATGACTTATGGATCTTCGGTAAGCACAGAAAAAGGGCTCTAATTTCACAAGCATTTTTATCATTTTTCAATCCTGTTTTTCAGTGATTTAGCTTATAAAGCTGACCTGTAAAATTTCTTAACAAATGTTAACAAAAACAAGTTTTTAAGAGTGCTTAAAATGCGGTATTCTGCTCCATTTTTCGTACTTTTGCGGGGCTTAATAAAATACTATATATGACACAAGAAGAGTTAGATAGACAGGGTGAATATTCAGCAGAAAATATTCAGGTATTAGAAGGCTTAGAAGCAGTACGGAAAAGGCCTGCTATGTATATTGGAGATATATCTGAAAAAGGCCTGCACCATCTTGTTTATGAAGTTATTGACAATTCAATTGACGAGGCATTAGCAGGATATTGCGATAAAATAGAAGTGGTAATTCAAGAAGATAATTCTATTCGAGTTA
>CAYPOW010000158.1:0-4018 GCA_964412145.1 uncultured Draconibacterium sp. | reverse complement strand
GGTATCGAACTTATTTTAATCGATGAGCGTCATAAAGATGAAGAGGGGAATTTTATTAGTGATCGTTTCTTTTCTACAGAAGGACTTAAAGATTTCATTGAATATTTAGACGAAACAAGAGTAAAACTTACAGAAGAACCCATTTACATTGAAGGTGAAAAAGGAAATATTCCTGTTGAAATTGCTATGCAATACAACACATCATTCTCAGAAAATCTGCATTCCTATGTAAATAATATCAATACACACGAAGGCGGAACACACCTGAGTGGATTCAGAAGAGGCTTAACGCGTACGCTTAAATCCTATGCAGATAAATCAGGGATGTTGGCCAAATTGAAGTTCGATATCAATGGTGATGACTTCCGTGAAGGTTTAACAGCCGTGCTCTCTGTAAAAGTACAAGAACCTCAGTTTGAGGGACAAACAAAGACCAAGTTGGGTAACTCTGAGGTAATGGGAGCTGTTGATCAAGCCGTTAGTGAAGCTCTTTCTATCTTTTTGGAAGAAAACCCAAAAGAAGCCAGAATAATTGTGAATAAGGTTATTTTGGCTGCAACTGCTCGTCACGCAGCTAGAAAAGCCAGGGAATTAGTGCAGCGAAAAAATGTTTTATCCGGATCAGGTTTACCTGGTAAATTGGCCGATTGCTCTGAAACAGATCCTGCTTTATCTGAAATATATCTGGTTGAGGGTGATTCTGCCGGGGGTACAGCCAAGCAAGGTCGTGACCGCATGACGCAGGCCATTCTGCCTTTACGTGGTAAAATTTTGAATGTGGAAAAAGCAATGCCACATAAAATTTTCGAAAGTGAAGAAATTAGAAATATGTATACCGCTTTAGGCGTTAGTGTTGGTACTGAAGAAGATTCTAAAGCATTGAACCTGTCTAAATTACGCTATCATAAAATTATTATTATGACGGATGCTGACGTGGATGGTAGTCATATTGCCACGCTCATTCTAACCTTCTTTTTCCGTTATATGAAATCCTTGATAGATCAAGGCTATGTGTATATTGCTACTCCTCCATTTTATCTGGTTCGAAAAGGTAAAGAAGAGCATTATGCCTGGGATGACGATCAACGCGATATGTATGTCAAACAAATGTCGAGCAACGGAAACGAGAAAGGTGTTCACATTCAACGATACAAAGGTTTGGGAGAGATGAATGCAGAGCAGTTGTGGTCAACTACCATGAATCCTGAATTCAGGACTTTACGACAGGTAACCATTGAAAATGAACCTGAAGTAGATCACGTCTTCTCTATGCTAATGGGCGACGATGTTCCACCACGGAGGGCATTTATTGAGCAAAATGCTAAATACGCCAATATCGATACCTAAAAGAGATGTTAACAAAACCCGATTTATTCGGGTTTTTTTATGTCATTATTTTTGCAAAGTGAAGCCAATGACTCTTTGTAGCTTCATTTTGAGCTTAACAATAATTAACAGGCAAATAATATTATACAAACAGATATTTCCTAATTTTGACGCCAAGGAAGAATTGTAATTCCTACTATCTTAATTATTCATTCTATGCGAATTAAAAAAATTATGTATTTTTTCAGCTTATTATTCTGGGCGATTTCTTTTTTTGCATCTGCGCAACAATCTCCTGAAGAAGCTGCAGAGCAAAAAATATTTGAAAATCAGAAAAACAAACTACTAAGCAATGTGATTATTGCCACCTTACAAAATGCACATTATCATGCCAGAGATCTAAACGACTCGCTTTCTGCTGACTTTTTTGAAGAGTACTTAAAAAATATCGATCGGACTAAGAAATTCCTTTTAAAAGAAGATGTCGATTTATTGTCAGCCTATCATTACGATTTGGATGATCAGCTTTTGTCTGACAGATTAGACTTTTTTAATTTGAGTATGCAACGTATTGATAAAAGAAATGCGGAGGTTCAAGAGATTTACCGATCTCTTTTGGAAAAACCATTTGATTATACCCTCGATGAGCAAATAGAATTGGATGCCGATAAGTTGGATTATTCTTCAAGTTTGGACGAATTAAAGGATTCGTGGAGACATGCGATTAAGTATCAGGTTATTAGTCAGGTATATAACGCAATGAGTCTTCAAAAAAAGGCAGCTTCTAAAAGCGATACTGTAAAGATTAAATCTTTTGAAACGCTGGAAAAAGAAGCAAGAGCCAGCATTCTTAAGCGACATAATGAATGGTTTCATCGTATGATAGATCAGGCTAATAATACAGATAAAATTAGTGTTTATATCAATTCATTAACAGCTGCTTACGATCCTCATACTAGATATTTTCCCCCGAAATTAAAAGAGGATTTCGATATTCGCTTTTCAGGTGAAGTGGAAGGAATTGGAGCCACTTTGTCTTCAAAAGATGGTTATGTACGTGTGGTTGAGGTAGTTCCCGGTAGTCCATCTTGGAAACAAGGCGATTTAAAGGCTGAGGACTTGATTATGAAAGTAGGGCAGGGCAATAAGGAACCTGTTGATGTGTATGATATGCGTTTGGATGAAGCCGTTAAATTGATCCGTGGCCCAAAAGGTACAGAGGTTCGATTGACAATTCGCAAACCCGACGGGCAGGTGTTAGTAGTCCCTATTATTCGCGATAAGGTAATTCGTGAAGAAACCTATGCCAAATCGACCATAATTCAAGGGACTGCTGAAAATGAGCCAGAAATAGCCTATGTTTATTTGCCTTCTTTTTATTCTAATTTTAACGATCGGGACGGACGCAATAGCAGCGATGACTTAAAAAAAGAAGTAGCGAAAATTAATAAACAGGGCATTAAAAATATCATTCTGGATATGCGTAATAACGGCGGAGGAAGTTTAATGGATGCCGTTGATATTGCGGGTTTGTTTATTGAAAACGGACCTGTGGTACAGATAAAAGACGGAAATGAACGCGTGCAGGTTTTAAGTGATAATGATGCGCGTACTTATTTTGACGGGAATTTAGTTATTCTGGTCAATTCCTTTAGTGCTTCGGCTGCTGAAATTTTAGCGGCTGCCATGCAGGATTACAGAAGAGCGGTCATTGTTGGAACAAAATCAACCTATGGCAAAGGAACAGTGCAGCGATTTACCGATTTAGATCGTGTATTGCCTTCGCGATATAATGATTTCAAAGAGTTGGGATCGCTTAAATTTACGATGCAAAAGTTTTATCGAATTAATGGTGGGGCTACTCAGAAAAAAGGTGTAATTCCGGAAATAGTTTTACCCGATATATATAGCTATATCGATTTTGGTGAAAAAGAAGAGGAGTGGGCCATACCATGGGACGAAATAAAACCGGTTAATTTTACGCCTACTTACAATTATATTCCAAATTACAACGAAATTGTAAAGAATAGCAAAGAAAGGTTAAACGCTTCTTCGCAATTTAATTTACTCGATGAATGGGCGAAACTTGTTGAAATTGAAAATAAGGAAACTACTGAACCTTTGAATTTTGATGCTTTTTCGAAAACGAAAGAGGCCAAAGAATTAGAATTTAAGAAGTTTGATAGTATTGGCAAAGAGGAATTGGCTATAAAAGTCCGGAATTTTGAAGCCGATAAAATTACTATTCAGTTTGACTCTACAACAATTCAGGTTAATAAAGAGTGGCAAGAATCTATTGTAAAAGATATTTATATTTTTGAATCGATGCAGGTTATTAAAGATTTGAAGGCGAGTAGAAAATAAGTTTTTAAATCTTTGCTTTTATACCCTGCGAGGGTTTCAAGCCCTCGTAGGGTGCTCTGAGGATTAAAGGAAATTTTCAAATTCAAGAAACTTCTCCAAAATAATCTTTTTAATTTTCATAGAATTAGTTTTAACGTTAATATAAAATGAACTGCCGGATTATCCGGATCTTAAATGTCCCATATAAGTATTACAGGCTTTCGCCTTCTGGCGAACATATACCCGAGTATTAAAACAGGCTTTCGCCCTTTGGCGAACATTCCCCCAGCATAAAAACAAGCTGTCGCCCTTGGCCGATTGTCATTTTGAATACGTTTTGCATTTATTA
>CAYPOW010000157.1:0-7848 GCA_964412145.1 uncultured Draconibacterium sp. | reverse complement strand
GCTCCTAAAAATTCACGATTCATACGTGCGATATTCGAAACAGAAATCTCTTTCGGGCATTCCATTTCGCAAGCATAGGTATTGGTACAATTACCAAATCCAAGCTCATCCATTTTTGCAACCATTTTTTGTACACGACGTTCTTTTTCAACTTGTCCTTGTGGTAATAAAGCAAACTGAGAAACTTTAGCAGCAACAAACAGCATAGCCGATGCATTTTTACAAGCGGCAACACAAGCTCCACAACCAATACAAGAAGCAGCATCCATAGCAAGATCAGAGGCATACTTCGAAATTAAAGTTGCATTTGCATCAGGTACTCCACCTGTTGAAACAGAAGTATAACCGCCAGCTTGAATAATGGTGTCCATAGACGAACGATCGACAACCAAATCTTTAATTACTGGAAAAGGCTTGGCACGCCAAGGTTCAACGGTAATGGTATCGCCATCTTTAAATTTACGCATATGCAATTGGCAAGTGGTAATTGCATCATCAGGGCCATGAGGATGACCATTGATGTATAGACTACACATACCGCAAATTCCTTCACGACAATCGTGATCGAAACATACGGGTGATTCAATTTTATCTACCAAAGATTCATTTAATACGTCTAGCATTTCAAGGAAAGAAGAATCTGCAGAAACTCCTTTTACCTCATAATTTTTAAATCCCCCTTTGGCTTGGGCATTTTCCTGACGCCATATTTTTAATGTTAAATCCATTTTTCTTTCTTTTATTTATTTGTAATCAGAAAGCAAGCTTTCCTTTAAATAAAATGCTACTTATAATTTCTGGTTTTTACCTCAATGGCTTCGTATTTCAGCTCTTCTTTATGAAGTTCTGGTTTTACGCCTGCGCCTTTGTATTCCCAAGCAGCAACATACATAAATTCATCATCTCTACGCATTGCTTCTCCCTCAGGAGTTTGAAATTCTTCACGGAAGTGACCACCACAGCTTTCTTCGCGATGATGTGCATCATAAGCCATCAATTCTCCCATATCAAAGTAATCGGCTATCCGTAAAGCTTTTTCCAATTCAGGATTATACTCATCGGTTGTTCCAGTTACACGTAAATCTTTAAAAAATTCTTCACGTAATTTTGGAATTTCTTTCAAGGCAATTTCTAAACGTTCTCCTGTACGTCCCATTCCAACATTGTCCCACATAATATGTCCTAACCTTTTATGGAAAGAGTCAGGAGACTTAGTGCCTTTAATGTTCATTAAACGACTAATACGTTCTTTAACAGTATTTTCGGCTTCTTCAAAGGCAGGAGTATTTGTAGGAATTGGACCAACGCCAATTTGATCAGCTAAATAATTTTGAAGCGTATAAGGCAATACAAAATATCCATCAGATAATCCTTGCATCAAAGCAGATGCCCCCAGACGGTTGGCACCGTGATCGGAGAAATTAGCTTCTCCACCGGCAAATAATCCAGGAATAGTTGTTTGCAATTCGTAATCAACCCACATACCACCCATAGCATAGTGTATAGCGGGATATATCATCATTGGAGTTTCATACGGATTGGTATCTACAATTTTCTCATACATTTGGAAAAGGTTTCCATAGCGCGCCTTAATCACATCTTTACCTAAGCGACCTATTGCATCTTTAAAATCTAAATATACAGCCAAACCTGTTCCAACACCTAAGCCAGCATCGCAACGTTCTTTAGCTGCACGAGAAGCCACATCGCGAGGAACAAGATTTCCGAATGCAGGATATCTTCTTTCCAAATAATAATCACGATCCTCTTCTTTTAAATCATTTGCTGGTAGTTTACCAGCACGAATTGCTTCAGCATCTTCCAGCTTTTTAGGAACCCATATACGTCCATCGTTACGTAAACTTTCACTCATCAAAGTTAATTTCGATTGAAAATCGCCGTGGACTGGGATACAAGTTGGGTGAATTTGAACAAAGGAAGGGTTACCAAAATACGCTCCACGTTTCCAAGAGTTAATGGCAGCACCACTATTAGACGACATTGCCATTGTTGATAAGTAAAATGTATTTCCGTATCCACCTGTCGCAATAATCACAGCGTGAGCAGAATGGCGTTCTATTTCTCCACTAATTAAATCACGGGTAATAATTCCACGTGCTTTTCCATCAACAACAACCAAATCGAGCATTTCGCGACGATTATATATTTTAACAGTACCTTTATTAATTTCTTTGCTTAATGCTCCATAAGCACCTAACAGCAATTGTTGCCCGGTTTGCCCACGAGCATAAAATGTACGGGATACTTGCGCTCCACCAAACGAACGATTATCTAAATAACCACTATATTCTCTTGCAAAAGGAATACCTTGAGCAACACATTGATCAATAATATCGTTACTAACTTCAGCTAAACGGTAAGTGTTAGCTTCGCGAGCACGGTAATCTCCACCTTTAATCGTATCGTAAAACAAACGATAAACAGTGTCTCCATCACCAGGATAATTTTTAGCTGCATTGATACCTCCTTGTGCGGCAATACTGTGTGCACGGCGCGGACTATCTTGAATACAGAAATTCTTTACGTTAAAACCCATCTCCCCCAATGAAGCAGCTGCTGCTCCACCGGCTAAACCGGTACCTACAACAATGATATCAATTTTTCTTTTATTTGAAGGGTTCACCAAATCTTGATGAGCTTTATAATTGGTCCACTTTTCGGCTATCGGCCCTTGTGGTATTTTTGAATCTAATTTTGTCATTTTAATTCTTTTTTAGGGATTACCAATGTTAGTGCATTATCATAAAATACAAAGGGATGATAATAAATCCCATAGGTACAACTATTGAATAGATAGTTCCTGCTGCCTTAATAAAGGGAGTGTATTTTGGATGCTCCCAACCTAAAGTTTGAAAGGCTGACTGGAAAGCGTGGTAGAGGTGGAAACCTAAGATTACAAATATTATAATGTAAAGTACAGAATAAATAGGCTGTGTAGTGAATAATGCAACTGCAACTTTATAAAATTCTGGATGACCAGCAGCATCCATAAAAGAGGTTGTATTTAAACCTAACTTAATAAAATAAAACTGATACATATGCAAAGCTAAAAACAAGAAAACCAATATCCCTGTCCAAATCATATTTTGAGAAGAGAAAGTGGTTTTTGTTTTGTTTCCAGACTTGTATCTAATGTTTCCCCTAGATGCCCAGTTTTGTAACTGAACAATAATACCATAAATAATGTGAATGATGAATCCACCAAAAAGAAATACTTCCATAACTTTAATGGCAGGATTAGTAGCCATAAAGCCTGCAAGTAGCTCAAAGATTTCCTGGTGATTCTCTGTTAGCGGCATTAAAAACAAATTGATGCCCAAGTGGACAAGCAAAAAGATAATTAAAAACAAGCCAGCTAACGACATGATTACTTTCTTTGTAATCGATGAAAAAGTTCCGTGCTTACTCATAATAAAGATTTATTTGTGTGTTTTTTGGATTTTATTGATGTTTAATTTCTGTAGTTTTGTACATCAAGAAACAAATGTAAGATTTAAATTTGTTCGATAATCAGCAAAATAAAGGATTCGTTCTATTTGTAACTGTTTTAAATAAACCTTTTTCCAAATGAGATACCATAAGATCAACAAGCATTTTTTTATTAAAAATCGAGCGGAATTTGCTAAACAGCTTGAACCGAAATCGATTGCGCTCTTTGTTTCAAACGATGAGTTTCCCAGAAATGGCGATCAATTCTTTCCTTTTCGCCAGTCATCCGACTTTTTTTACTTGAGTGGAATCGATCAGGAAAAAAGTATTTTGATGCTTGCTCCTGATTGTCCTAATCCAAAGTTGAGAGAAGTTTTGTTTATTTTAAAGACTAATGAAACGATTGCTATTTGGAACGGACATAAATACACACAAGAAGAGGCGCAGGAAACTTCCGGAATAGATAATGTACATTGGATTGACGATATGGATATAATGCTTAGAGAAGCAGCCTCGTATGCCCGGAATATTTATTTGAATAATTACGAATACCCTAAATATACTTCCGAAGTGGAAACACGAGAGCAACGTTTCACTAAAGAAATGCGACAGCTTTTTCCACTGCATGTTTTTGAGCGTTCTGCGCCAATTCTCTATCAAATGCGGTTGATAAAATCAGAAACAGAAATTGCGCTATTAAAGGAAGCATGTGAGATTACGAATAAAGCTTTTCGCAGAACCTTGCAGTTTGTAAAGCCTGATGTTATGGAATTTGAAATTCAGGCCGAAATAGAACATGAATTTACACGTAACAGAGCCAATGGACACGGTTATTATCCAATCATTGCTTCCGGCGAAAATGCCTGCACTTTGCACTATATCGAGAACGATAAAATTTGCCGTGATGGTGATGTAATCTTATTTGATTTTGGTGCCGAATATGCGAATTATAGCGCAGATATGTCGAGAAGCATTCCGGTAAATGGAAAGTTCACAACACGCCAAAATGCTGTATATCAGGCTGTTTTACGAACACTCAAAAAGCTTACAGAAGGAATGGTGGTTGGTGCTTCCTTGGACCATTTAGATAAGCTCTCAAAAGCACTGACTGAAGTCGAATTAATAAATCTGGGTTTGTTTACAGAAGAAGAAGTAAAAAATCAAGACCCCAAAAATCCTTTGTATAGAAAATATTTTATGCACGGTGTAAATCATCATTTAGGATTGGATGTGCATGATGTGGGCGATCGGAATGTGCTTTTAACTGAAGGAATGGTTTTAACGTGCGAGCCTGGTATTTATATACTGGAAGAAAAATTAGGCATTCGTCTCGAAAACGACATCTTGATTACAAAAGAGGGACCAGTTAATTTAATGGCGGATATTCCGATTGAGATTGAAGAAATCGAAGCTTTAATGTGCTAATTGGATAATGTGCTAATGTGCTAATGTGGTGATGTGGCAATGTGCTGATGTACAAATGTGCTGATGTACTAATGTGCTGATGTACTAATGTGCTGATGTGGCAATGTTATAAAAATTTAAACGGCTTTAAACTTTAATTAAAATCCCGATTCTATTTTCAATATTTAAAACAGTATTCAATTAGCATATTATCAAATTAACTAATTATCACATTGTTAATAACGAAGCCCAGAAGCTAAAATTGCTCGATTAATTCTTTTTGCAAGCCAAGGTCCTTCATAAATAAAACCAGTATACACTTGCACTAGCGATGCCCCAGCATTAAGTTTCTCTATTGCATCTTCAGCTGTAAAAATTCCACCGACGGCTATTATTGGAAATGCTCCTTTTGAATTGTTGTGCAAATATTTTATGACTTCCGTGGAGCGTTTACTTAGAGGCTTACCGCTCAAACCACCATTGGACATTGCTTTTATTTTTTCCGCATCGCTTATTAATCCTTCACGACTCACGCTTGTATTGGCGGCAATAACTCCATGAATTTTGGTTTTTCCTATAACAGCAATAACTTCATCGAGCTGTGCATTATTTAAATCGGGCGAAACTTTTAGCAAAACAGGCTTTAAAATCGGCTTTGCTTTATTTTTTCCCATTACGGCATTTAAAATGGCTTCAAGGTATTCCTGATCCTGTAATTCGTGTAAATCGCTGATATTCGGGCAGCTCACATTCACAACAAAATAATCAACCACATCGTAGAGTCCATCGAAAACAGCCACATAATCATCCACTGCTTTTGCGTTGGGAGTGAGTGTATTCTTGCCTAAATTCCCACCAATGATGGCTTTTGTTTTTCGTTTTTTTAAATTCTCGGTAGTGGCCAAAACACCGCCGTTGTTAAAGCCCATTCGATTTATTAAGGCCTTGTCCTTTGGCAAACGAAACAAGCGCGGTTTTGGATTTCCGGGTTGTGCTTTTGGAGTAACAGTTCCAATTTCGATATGACTAAAACCCAGATAACTCAATTCGTTAAACATAGTGGCGTCTTTATCAAAACCGGCTGCAATTCCGACAGGATTTGCAAATTTCAATCCAAAAACTTCACGTTCCAAACGCTTGTCTTTGACGCCAAATAATTGATTAGCAAGGTATATTGATCCTGGTATAAAAAAAAATAGTTTTAAGCAAAAACGCACAAAATGATGTACATCTTCGGCATAAAATTTAAATAATAGTGGTCGGATAATTGATTTATACATTGTTTCAGCAGTTTATTTTCATTTATCCCGATATACTGCGCTATCGGGATTGGTTCAACTTAAAACTTTCACTTCGCCAGACTCGTAAAAATTTAGTTTCACGAAAAAAAAGCCCGATAAATCGAGCTTATAAATTATTCTTTTTCGGTGTCATTGTTATCAGAATCAGCTTCATCCGTTTCCACATCTTCACTTAGATCGATTAAATCTTTTGACTGAAGCAAATTATACCATTGCACCATTTTTTTTATGTCGGAAGCATACACGCGATCGCGATCGTATGTTGGCAAAACGCTTTCGAAAAAGGCAACTAAGTCGGCAGCCTTTGATTTGTGACTAAGTGCTTGTTGCTGATTCATAATATTATATATCGAATGGAAGATTTGTTTCAAAGGAACATCATCCGTATCAGTAAAAACACTAATCTCTTCTAAAGAACTAATTCGTTCGTGCGAAAAAGCAGGGACTCTTTTTCCGTCGACCAATGACTCGACCAGGACCCCATTTTTTGTATTTGAAATCATTTTGTACAAACCTGGTTTTCCAGCGATTGATAAAATTTTACTTAAATCCATAAACTCTGTTTAAAATTACCTTGCAAAAGTAACAAAATACCCAAATCAACAAATGCTTTTCTTTTTATCATTTCTTTTCCAAAATCGATACGTCTTAAGTATTTGTCTTAAATTCGCTTTTATAGATAGTATTTATGTATATAGAAATTTATTCTACACACAATGAGCTTGTTAGCGGACAGCTAAAAAATAAAAATGTTGTCATTATTGATGTTTTAAGAGCTACATCCGTAATTGTTACTGCTCTAGAAAATGGAGCCAGAAAAGTAAAAACAAGTATTTCAATTGATAATGCTTTTGAACAAAAGTCAAAGGAGACCACTTTATTATTGGGTGGTGAAAGAAATGCGGTAAAAATTAAAGGTTTTGATTTTGGAAATTCACCTTTGGAATACACAAAAGAGAAAATAAAAAACAAAACTATACTTTTGACCACCACAAATGGCACTCAGTCGGTTAACAAATCCTCGGGAGCTAAAACACTGATAGCAGCTTCCTTTTTGAACTTAAATTCTGTGCTTGAATATCTAGTTAAAATCAATGAAGATTTCCATATTATTTGTTCAGGTACACAAGGAAAATTTTCTTTAGAGGATGGACTTTGTGCAGGACTTATTCTCCACGAATTAAAGAAAAGAGGCAATGTTTCATCCAGCGATTTTGGAGAATTATTGACTTTGCCTTTTAAAAAAGATTCATTTTCATTACAAATGTTGCTAAGTAAAGCCTATCATCTGAATTTTTTAAAAAGCAAAGGATTGTCGGCAGATATTGATTACTGTCTGCAAATCAATAAGTTTGCTTTAATTCCTATCTGGAAAGTTGATGGATTTGTGGCATTAAAAGAATAAGAAAATATTTTTGAAAAAGATTTGCTGGAAATAAAAAAGTGGTATATTTGCAACCGCTAAGGCAATCCCGATAGCTATCGGGGCTAAACGCAAAGTTAATATTTTAATGGGGGCTTAGCTCAGTTGGTTCAGAGCATCTGCCTTACAAGCAGAGGGTCGCTGGTTCGAATCCAGCAGTCCCCACTTTAAAAAAAAAGCCGCAATTTTGCGGCTTTTTTTATTTTAAAAGACATCAAGCAGAGGTTCGCGATTGGTTCTCACATTGTGACTCCTATGGAGGAATCCAGC
>CAYPOW010000156.1:4453-7857 GCA_964412145.1 uncultured Draconibacterium sp. | reverse complement strand
TTTTTGAGGTTCCGAGCGGATTCGAACCGCTGTGCAAGGTTTTGCAGACCTCTGCCTAACCACTCGGCCACGGAACCTATTATATTTGGGCTGCAAATATAAGGAATTTTAAAATGTATGAAATCATTTTTGATTTAAAATTTGAAAAATTCAGGTGGCTTAGAAATGCGTTTCAATTTTAGAATTATCTTTGGATAAAACATAAACTTTATTATTATGAAAAAACTAATTATTTTTATTTCTGTATTTGTTTTTAGTGTGGCTTTATTTGCTCAAAATCAGACTGATAAGGAAGCCATCAAGCAAATTATCCAAACAGGTTATGTAGATGGATTATTAAACTATGGTGATACAAAGCCAACGCATAATTCATTTCATCCTGATTTTTACATTAGCGGTTTAAAGGATAATCAATTAACGAAATATCATTTAAGTGATTGGATTCCGCGTGTTGAAAAAGCAAAAGTCGATGGGAAAACTCCAAACATGAAATTTTATGTTAAGTTTCCGATTATCGAAATAACAGAAAAGGCAGCTATGGTGCAATTGAACATTTTCGATAAGGCTAGCGATAAGCAAATATTTACCGATTATTTGCTTTTGTATAAATTCGATGAGGGTTGGAAAATAGTTCAAAAGATTTATCATCGTTATCAATAAAAAAAAGGCTGACTTTCTTTCGAAAATCAGCCTCTAATTGCTTGGCTATTCTATAAGCGGGATTCTGTATTCCGCAGAACGGAACCTCTATCATTTATCTAGGCGGCGAATCACTTCGCAGCTCTAACGACCTACCCTCTGAGATTGGCCGAACCGACCTTCCTTTTTGACGAACAAAAAATTCTCAGTTTATTTGGTCTTTCAACCCATAAGGTTTACCCCCTGTTTTACTTACATAAAACAGGCGTGGGCTCTTACTCCACGATTTCACCCTTACCGGACTGTTCGAAAACAATCGTAGGCGGTATACTTTCTGTTGCACTTGCTGTTATTCCGTATAAACGGAACACCTTCCCGTTAGGAAGTATGGCGTCCTTTGTTGTCCCGACTTTCCTCTATCCCGTATGTACGGGACAGCGATAGAGCGAATAGCCAAAATCTTTAACACAAAAACTGTGCTATCTATAATGTATATGAACTTCTATGGCTCCGTAGCCATAACGATTAAATGCGGCTTCTTTAACTGTAATATCAGGATAAGTTCTCAATATCCTGCGCAATTCATTTTTTAATGACCCATTTCCTATGCCGTGAATGTAGGTCAATTTTTGATATTGATGAATCATAGCATCTTCCAATGTTTTTTCAAAATATTGGATTTGCGTTTGCATAATCTCATTCTTTTCAAGCTTCTGATAATCAGGATCTAATGCCGAAATATGTAAATCTATTTCAGCTTCCAGCGAAGCGATTTTATGACTTTCGATTAATGACTTTTTTATTCCCAGCGCTTTTTCAATATCTTTTCCAAGATTGGCCGATTGCAAAGCAGCAGTCTCTTCCGATTTGCTTATTAAAGTTTGATATTTTAGATCGCTAAATGGATGAACAAAAGCCTTTTTGCCAAGTACATCAATTTCGGTATAGTTATTTTCCTGAAATAGTTTACTTCCTTTAACTTTGTAATATTCATTGATGGGACTGATTAGTTTTTCCATTGATAAAGCATAAAACATAGCCTGAATATTGCCTTCTAACCAGATGGCTAATTCATCGCGATCAATGCTATCGATAAAATAAGCAGAATAAGGTTCAACTGCCTCATAATCAATACCTATGAATTTTTCATCTTCTTTTCTGAAAAGAGAAAATAAAACATCAAAAGAGCTATTGTTAATCAGAACTACATCCATCAAACCAAATAATGTACGTATCTGATCTTGAGGTATAAAAGCTAAACTAAGTCCTTCTTTTAAGATTTGACTATTCTTAGCAAGCAAACGAGTAAACCGATTATCAGTTTCAATATCCAAAAGATCCTCTTCGCTCAATTTTTTTTGTTTGCCAAAATCTTCATCAAAGAAATTAGAAGAAGCATTGGTTACTTCAACTTTAATCAGTTCCGTGGTTGAAATAGGCATATCAAAGCCGTCAGTTGTGGTTACAAAAACTAAACTAGGTGTTTCAATTTTACTTACAAAACCACCGCCTTTTTCATTTAAAAACTTAACTTTATCTCCAACCTGAAACTTCATCATACTCCTTTTTAAAAATCTGTGCAAAGGTAGTATAATTCCATCGAAATTTGGATTCTAAATCAAAGCAAATAATCTGTGATTCGGGTCTTATTTTTAAACATATTCATGAATAGCAATTTCCCCTTGAATAGCGAGGAATGCATTCATTGCCAGTGCATCCAGATCGTTAACTGTATGAAAGACAGAAATAGGTGCTACTTTTTCAACCTTGAAACGGATGTATTCAGTAAAGCGATGATAATTAAATATTTGACCACTTAGGAGGATCGCATCTACATTGAAATCAAGAACCGCACAAGCAGATCCAATGTCCTTTGCAATTTGATAGCCCATGGCTTTGGCATAGAATTCGGCCTCCTGATCGCCATTTTCGATGCGTTTATTTATTTCGTGAATGTCCGATGTCCCCAAATACGCTTTTAATCCTCCTTCAGATGTAACCATGTGTCTGATTTCACTTTCCGAATATTTTCCGCTAAAACAAATTTCAATTAATTTTCCAACGGGTAAGGTGCCACTGCGTGTGAATGAAAAGGGCCCGCCACCATCAAAAGCCTGATTTACATCTACAACACGGCCTCTTTTATGTGCTGCAATAGAAGTCCCTCCGCCACCAACATGAGCAACAACCAAGCGTAAATCATCATAACATTTGGCATTTGATTTTGCGTATTTACGCGCAACAAATTTTTGATTGAGTGTATGAAAGATTGATTTTCGTTTGAAAAGTGGATGACCGGTTACGCGAGCCAGATCTTCCAACTCATCAACCACCACAGGATCGGCAAGGAAAGCCTGGGCATTTGAAAAATCTTTGGCAAGTAAATCCGCCAGAATGCCCCCTAAATTTGTTTCGTGAACTCCCTGGAATCCTATTTTCAAATCCTCAACCATTTTGTCGTTAACAAGATAAACTCCTGCTTGTTTCAATGGTTTCACCAAGCCTCCACGTGCAACAACAACTTCTATTGTATTGTTATTCATATCGTTATCAGTCAATTCTTTTTTAATGAGTTGATATCGATAATCGATTTGATCATTGATAGTTTTAAAACCGGCAAGTTCTTCTGCTTTGTGTTTTATGGTTTTTAAAAAAGTGACATTATTACCCCGATAAATAGCAATTTTTGTTGTATCCGATTCTGGGTAGACGACCAATATTTCTTTTGAGATCATTTTGTATAGGTATTTGACAAGACGAAAATA
>CAYPOW010000156.1:0-4353 GCA_964412145.1 uncultured Draconibacterium sp. | reverse complement strand
TAGGTACTTCTGCAAAGATTTATATGAGTTATCAGGAATTTCCAAAAGATGTAAAGCGTGGTGATTTTGTTTTGATTGATGATGGAAAATTAAAGTTGGTAGTTGTTGAAAGCAATGGCCTTAATTCAGTAAAAACGAAAGTAATCTATGGCGGAAATTTAAGCTCCTACAAGGGTGTTAATCTTCCAAATACAGAAATTTCTTTGCCTAGTTTAACAGAGAAAGATATTTCAGATGCAAACTTTGCTTTGGAGCAAAATGTAGATTGGCTTGCACTTTCATTTATTAGAAGAGTGAGTGATGTTATTGAACTTAAACAGTTGATAAAGCGCAAAAGGAAAAACACACGAGTGGTTTCAAAAATTGAAAAGCCGCAAGCTGTAAATGATTTGGATGAAATTTTAGCCGAAACGGATGCCATTATGGTAGCGCGTGGCGATTTAGGTGTGGAAATGCCTTTTGATATGGTTCCCTTATTGCAAAAAGAAATTGTTGAAAAATGTATCAATGCTTCCGTTCCGGTAATTATTGCAACACAAATGATGGAAAGTATGATCAGTAATTTCCGTCCTACAAGAGCAGAAGCAAATGATGTTGCAAATGCTGTAATTGATGGTGTGGATACTGTGATGCTAAGTGGTGAGACGTCTGTTGGTCAATTTCCAATTGAAACCATCGAAAGTATGCACAAAATTATTCAGTATACAGAAGAAAATCGTTTTCATTACAACCGTGGCGTTCCTCCACAATTGGGTTCGCCTCGTTTTGTTCGCGATAATATTTGCTACAGTGCTTCTTTAATGGCTGAAAGACTTGGCGCTAAGGCAATTATCACTTTTACGGAAGAAGGAAATACAGCAAGAACTATTTCCGGATACAGACCAAAAGCAAATATTTATGCAATCACCCGACGCAAAGAATTGATGAGTGCCTTGTCGTTGTTTTGGGGTGTAAAAGCTTTTTATATTGATGAGATTCACAATATCGATCAGGCCATTGAACTTTCAATTCAAATTTTGAAAGAAAAAGGAGCGATTTCTTCTGGCGATTATGTGATTCATGTGGCCAGCACACCCATGCAGGTGAGTCATAAAACCAATATGTTGAAGGTGAGTAAGATAGAGTAGTTATCAAACTCAAAGTCATTAGGTTACTTACGATATATTCTCTTAACCAACGGGTTAACCCGTTGGTTATGTTGTGACGCCTTGCTATTTGCTTTGAAGAGATTCATTTTTACATATTCCTCCGATACTGTCCTCCAATTTCAAAGAGAGCTCCTGTAATTTGTCCAATTGAACATTTTTTGGTGGTTTCCATTAATGTTTCAAAAATATTCCCATTTTTTCTGGCTGTATCTTTCAGCTCTTCTATCAAACGGTCTGCATCTTCATAAAAAGTTAAGTGTAACTGATCAAGCATTTCAATCTGATACTCTTTTTCTACTGGAGTTGCACGAATTACTTCCTGTGGAATCAATGTGGGCGAACCTTTCGAATTTAAGAAAGTATTTACACCCATAATTGGTAATTCACCACTGTGTTTCAGCTTTTCGTAATGCAGGCTTTCTTCCTGAATTTTAGAACGTTGGTACATAGTTTCCATAGCTCCTAAAACTCCGCCGCGCTCTGTAATTCGATCAAATTCGAGCATCACCGCTTCTTCAACCAAATCAGTTAATTCTTCAATGATAAAAGAGCCTTGTAATGGATTTTGATTTTTAGCCAGACCTAATTCGTGATTGATAATCAACTGAATAGCCATCGCTCTGCGAACAGATTCTTCGGTTGGTGTGGTAATGGCTTCGTCATACGCATTGGTATGCAAGGAGTTACAATTGTCGTATATGGCATAAAGTGCCTGCAAAGTAGTACGAATATCGTTAAAATCAATCTCCTGAGCATGCAAAGAACGACCAGACGTTTGAATATGGTATTTCAATTTTTGAGAACGATCGTTTGCTTTAAATTTGAGTTTCATCGCTTTCGACCAAATTATTCGTGCAACACGACCAATTACAGAATATTCAGGATCGAGGCCATTACTAAAAAAGAAGGAAAGGTTTGGAGCAAATTTATTGATATCCATTCCTCTTGAAACATAATACTCAACATAGGTAAAGCCATTGGACAAGGTTAATGCCAATTGAGTGATTGGATTAGCGCCTGCTTCTGCAATATGATATCCTGAAATGGAAACGCTATAGAAATTATTAATTTCTTGATCGATAAAATATTGCTGTACATCGCCCATCAATTTTAAAGAAAAATCGGTGGAGTAGATACAGGTATTTTGCGCTTGATCTTCTTTTAAAATATCTGCTTGAACGGTTCCTCTTACAGTAGTCAGCGTTTCGATTTTTATTTTTTCATATACCTCTTTAGGTAAAACCAAATCTCCGGTAACACCTAATAGCATAAGCCCAAGGCCATTATTACCTTCGGGCAATTCTTCCTGATAGGAGGGGCGCTTGCTTCCTTTTGATTTGTAGATGGCCTCAATCTTAGCTTCCACTTCTTTTTCCAGTCCCTTTTCTTTGATGTAAAGTTCACATTGCTGATCGATAGCGGCATTCATAAAGTAGCCCACCATAATCGGTGCTGGACCATTAATAGTCATTGATACTGAGCACATTGGATCGGCAAGATTGAATCCTGAATAGAGTTTTTTGGCATCGTCCAAACAAGCAACTGAAACACCTGAATTACCAATTTTTCCATAAATATCAGGCCGTCGATCAGGATCTTCGCCATACAAAGTTACAGAATCAAAAGCAGTTGATAATCTTTTGGCTGGAAGTCCGGCCGAAACATAATGGAAACGTTTATTGGTGCGCTCAGGTCCACCTTCGCCGGCAAACATGCGAGTTGGATCTTCGCCTTCTCGCTTGAAAGGAAATACACCTGCAGCAAAAGGAAATTCTCCAGGTACATTTTCGCATAAATTCCATTTTAAAATATCTCCCCAGGCTTTGTATTTTGGAAGCGATATTTTATTGATATCCAGACCAGAAAGTGTTTTAACTTTTGTTTCTATTTTAATTTCTTTATCACGAACCTTGTAAACATATTCTGGATTATTGAATTGTTCGGTTTTAGCTTTCCAATTTTCAATAATCAGTTTATTTCTGCCATCCAAATCAAGTTCGAGCGCATCATAAGTCTTCTGCAATTTAGAAATGGTTTCAATATCTATTTTGTTGTTTTCTAACTCACTTTTGGCCAATTGAATTCCATATAACCTTTGAGCAATATTTGCTTGCTCGTCTGTCCAACTATTGTAGTTGCGAATGGTTTCTGAAATTTCAGAAAGATAACGTGTGCGATTGGGAGGAATGATATAATTTTTTTCGGGAACTATCTTATCTTTAATCAGATGAGAGACAAATTTACCAGGATTCGACTCATTCACTTTTAGTAAGAGTGCTTTATAAAGTTCCACTATTCCAGGATCATGGAAAGAAGAAGCCACAGTGCCGTAAACAGGCAAATCCTCCACTTTTGCTTCCCATAATTGGTGATTGCGTACGTATTGTTTTTTCACGTCGCGCATAGCATCCAAGGCGCCTCTTTTATCAAATTTATTTAAGGCAATAAAATCAGCAAAATCCAGCATATCAATTTTTTCCAATTGAGTTGCAGCACCATAATCGGGTGTCATAACATATAAGCTAAGATCGCAATGTTCTGTAATTTCGGTGTCTGATTGGCCAATGCCTGATGTTTCTAAAATGATCAAATCAAAATGAGCATTTTTTATAATGCAAAGAGCATCGTGAACATAGCGCGACAAAGCTAGATTCGCTTGTCGTGTTGCCAATGAACGCATATAAACGCGGGGATTATGGATGCTGTTCATACGAATCCGGTCACCCAACAAGGCTCCACCTGTTTTTCGTTTGGAAGGATCGACCGAGATAATGGCAATGGTTTTATCCTTAAAATCTTCCAGATAACGACGCACTAATTCATCCACAAGCGATGATTTTCCTGAGCCTCCTGTTCCGGTTATCCCGATTATAGGTGTATTTATATTTTGACAATTTGCTTGAATATCAATAAATTGCGATACAAATTCTTCAGGATAATTCTCGGCAGCAGAGATCAATTGTGCAATATGATGCTTGTCTTGACTTTCTATTTTCTTTAAATCAACTTTAATATTTTTCCCGCTGGGAAAGTCTGATTTTTCCAGCAAATCGTTAATCATTCCCTGTAAACCCATTTTCCGGCCATCGTCAGGAGAGTAGATTCTCTCAATTCCATAGGCCTGTAATTCTTCAATTTCAGTTGGAAGAATTACTCCACCACCACCACCAAAAAGTTTAATGTGACCGCAATCTTGTTCCTGAAG
>CAYPOW010000155.1:2239-7886 GCA_964412145.1 uncultured Draconibacterium sp. | reverse complement strand
GATATCAATTATCTGCGTACGCTGAGTGTTGCCAGACTTGATGAGGAACCCTTTAGTACGACGGAAAATAATAATAATCCATTTGGAAAAACGGCCAATGGATTCGATTTGGGAGTAGGTTGCATTATTTCAGCTATAGATAAAATCGATATCAATGTGGATCTGAGATATCAATATGGAACAGGAATGCTTTATGGAATAACAACTCATAATCTTTTTCTAAATATTGGAATTCAAATTGGCAATTAAATTTTTATTATTGTTTGATAATGAGTAGTTTATACGTATAATTAATTTGATATTCGAAGTGAAATTAATTGATAAGCTATTCTGTCTGATTTAGTGTTTTTACTATTTGTTTTTTATCTTTGTGAAAAACTATTCACCAATGAATTCACTTTACCCAATGAAATTTGAACCCATTTTCAGAGATAAAATCTGGGGTGGACAAAAAATAAAAACAATATTAAATCAGGATTTTGGCGATTTACCCAATTGTGGTGAACTATGGGCTTTGTCAGGTTTTCCTGGTTCGGAAAGTGTTGTGGTCAATGGTTTTTTGGCTGGAAATGAATTGAATGAGTTGGTGGAAGTGTATATGGATGAACTCGTAGGTGAAAAAATTCATGAAATCTATGGAAATGTTTTCCCCTTGCTTATTAAAATTCTGGATGCGAACGATTGGCTTTCCATTCAGGTTCATCCTGATGATAATTTGGCGCGTCAGCGTGGTTTAGAAGGTGGGAAAACTGAAATGTGGTATATTCTGCAGGCAGATGAGGATGGGAAACTTATTTCAGGTTTCAATCAGAAAGTAAATCAAAATATATATTTGCAGAAGCTTGAGGACAAGAAACTGACTGAAATTATGAATTTTGAACAGGTAAAAGCAGGGGAGGTTTATTATATGCCTGCAGGAAGAGTTCATTCTTTGGGGCCTGGTGTTTTATTGGCTGAGATTCAGCAAACTAGTGATACAACTTACCGAATTTATGACTGGGATCGTATTGATAATCAGGGAAATGTCAGGGATTTGCATCTGAAGGATGCAATGGCTGCTATCGATTTTAATATACTGGAATCCTATAAAAGCAGTTATGCAAAAAAGAAAAACGAAACGGTTTCTTTGGTCAAAAGTGAAGTTTTTATCACCAATTTAATTGATTTAGATGTGCCTGTTGAGAAGGATTTTACTGAGGTAGATTCCTTTGTAATTTACCTTTGTGCGGAGGGTACCTGCGAGTTAGACGACACAAAACACGAAAAGATTACTTTAAAAACAGGTGAAGTGGCACTAGTTCCTGCCAGCGCTACGAAGATCAACCTAACACCATCAAAAAAGGCTAAATTATTGGAGGTTTATATTTTACCACCAACAGAAAAATAAAGTCAATTCTTGTTTTTAACCAAGCGTTCGAGTTTTAATTTAAGCAGCTCGGCACTCACAGGTTTCCGTATGTACTCTATAGCTCCAAGTTGAAGTCCTTTTAATTCAGATTCTTTATCCAGTCTTGAAGTCATAAATACCACAGGAATATGGATTTCTTTTTCATTCATATAGTTAAGTAACTGAAAGCCATCAAATTCCGGCATATTGATATCACTTAAAATGATATCAAATTTGCTTTTGGCAATTTCCATTAGCGCACTAACGCCATTATCCGCTACGCTAACCTGATAATTTTGTTTTTTAAGAATTTCAGTTATCACTTTTTGATTAATCAGATCGTCTTCAACCAATAAAATAGAGGTTGTTTTTGGAGAGATTTCAGCGTCTTCGTTTTCCGGAATCATTTTCGATATTAATTCTTCTAGTTCAACCCACATGCACGAAGAAGCTGTATCGGACATGGCATACGGAATGATTACTTTATTGTTGTTTAAAATGGCTCCACAAGAATAGACAACATTTGGAACATAACCTTCCCGTTCTTTTTCATTTGGAACAAGCAAAGGCTGCTTTAGTCGACCAATTATTTTTGATGGATCGTCAAGATCGAGAAGAATAGCACCTAAGGAATATTGACGCATGGTTCCAACGCCATGCGTGAGAAGCAACCAGCCTTTATCCGTTTCAATAGGAGAGCCGCTATTGCCAATTTGCACACATTCCCACGCATATTTTGGTTCTTGCAAAAGTTTGGCTTCCTGCCAGATATTAAGGTCGTCAGAAAACATAATGTAATTGTTAATACCATCGATGCGTGATATCATAGCATATTTACCATTGACTTTTCGCGGAAACAATGCCATTCCTTTATTCTGTGCTTTTTCGCCGTATAGAGGCATAAATTTAAAATGATAGAAATCTTTAGTTTCTATTAGGGTTGGTAAAATAGTATATCCATTATAGGCTGTATACGTTGCATAATAGATGATGCTTCCATCTTCATTATTAAATTTCACAAATCGGGCATCTTCAATTCCATTGCTTTCAGATGCAGAAATTGGAAAAATAACACGATCGCCAATGGCTGTATCCAACGAAAAAGTTGTTTCGTGATGTGTGCTTGCCAAAAGTGCTAAGCAATCAAATACATTGATGTTTGTAGGAGTAAGCTTGGTGGTTTCTTTTGCTTTTGAAATGGCTTGCATCAATTGATTGAAATCAAAAGTATCGTTCACTTTATCCATTACAGCATCAATAACAATCTTTTTATCGATGTCCATTTCATTCAGTTTATGTATAAATTCTGTTTTTGAATAAATTGTATTCTGAATAATTTCGGCCTCATCTACCAACCGGCTCGAAGTGCTAAATTCAATACTTCCATCTGCATTGGCAATACCTCCTCTAAAGACAATGGATGAAATATGCCCTTCGCCTGTGGCTCTAAAACTGACAATAATTCGTTTTTGCCCTTCCAGTAAGTTGCTCTGATCAGGATCTTCCACCATAGAAGGGTTAAAAAAAGCAGCCGATTCAATAGAATATTCATTGGTGAAAAATGAGCCAATAAGTAGGCGTTTAAACTCTGGTAGTTCATCAGGCTTATAACCCAATTGTTCTACAAAATGCCTCACATGGTTAAAGTGTTTTTGGAAAATTCTTGAGATATTCCGGTGTCGATCGGAAAAATTACGAAGTGTCTGATTTAGAGTTTGTTTCGCTTGTTCGTCATCAATTTCAATTACTTTTTTTATAATATTTTTTACTCTGCTTTCAGGTCCGGGAAAAAAGAATCGGGCAATAACACGCTTTGGATCTGGATAGAAAATGGTTTCTAATCGGTGCACATTTATTGTCATAGTAAAGTGTATTAAAAATGAATATTTTTTTTAAGTTTCCCTGTTTTTATCGTTCAAAATAGATTTCTAAATTAGGAATAAATATAAAACAAATAATTATCTGCTGTCTTCTATCTATTGATATTTAGTTTACTAGCAATCCTCTTCAGCTAATCGATAAGTCAAATATGAGATGAGCCATGCCAACAAACTTTCTCCACCCTGGTTTAGATTAAGGCTATCTTTAAATAATCCGTCGCTACATCCTTTGGAATTTTTATCGTAAACCGAAGTAAATAAATCGTTATTACCTAGAAACCACGAAAACGATGTCTTCATTTTAGTTTTATATTTTTTATCATTGGTGATTTTGTACAAGCATTGGTAAATTAATGTAAACGACAATGCATCAATAGGTTGCTGAGAAAATAAAGATTTTTGTTGTCCCTTTTCAAGCCAATTTTCATTTCCAATTAATGATAAATGGTTGTTTTTAAAGCTGATAGTTTCAAGAAAAGTTAAACTCTTCATTGCCATTTTTAAATAGTGTTTTTCATTTAAAAAAGCTGCTCCGGTGAACATCGATAGTGGTAAAATGGCATTGTCGTATGAAATCTTGTCTTCGTACCAATGCCAGTTTTTATCAGAAATTGAATTGTAGGAATCAGCTAATCTGCTAAGGAATTCTTTCAGCTGCATTTTTAGGGTTTCATTTTCAGGGTAGTTTTTTAAATAAAATACAATTCCCATTATGGAGCCTGCTATTCCTCTTAAATCATTTAGGAATTTAAAATTTGGCATTGCTTTTAAAAACAATTTATTGGCAAATTCTTTTTGATTGATGAGAGGAGCATATTTTATGGTATATCCTAAGGCCCAAATCGAGCGGCCAAAAGCATCCTCCGATTTATTATTTGACAAATGATTTTTTGAATAGCTGAGCATATTGATAAATGTGCCATTTTCGATTTGCATATAATCGAGAAAGCTCAGGAATTTAGTAATTAACTTTTCAGATTCTTTGGAATGAGTGAATCTATTCAGCTTTACAGCCATCAATAATGCACGGGCGTTATCATCTGTACAATATCCCTGCGAATAATCAGGAATAGTGTAGGTTGCATGTTGCAAAAGGCCGGTAGAGTCTGTTAAAGAATAGAAATGATTCAATGAAAATTCTGATAAAGCATTTAATAGTTTCTCTTCGATAGTAGGGTTTTTTGAACTTTTTCTTGAAAGAAGATTTTGCACTATATTTTGATTTTCAATGCTTACTTCGCTCCATGAAATTGTTTTGCCATAGCTATAAGCAGCTTCTTGAATAGCCTTCAGTTTTTCAGGATGATTTAATAAATCGAAAATAGCTTTCTCCAATTGATTGAAGGCATTAAAATCAAATAGAATTCCTCTTCCCTCACCCAATAATTCAAGTGCATGCCAGTACGGGGTTGAAATTATAGCTGCGCCTGAAGCGACTGCATAAGTGAGGGTGCCACTTGTGCTTTGATTTTCGTTATTGTAGGGTGTAAGATAAATATCGCAGGCACTTAGGTATTTTGTCAGTTCTGGTTCACGAACATATTTATCAAGGAAAATAACATTATTTCTAATACCCAGATTACAAGTAAGTTGCATTAAATAATCGCGGTATACTTCACCTTCGTTTTTAACAATGTGCGGATGCGTTTTTCCCAGAATAACATAACGTATATTTGGATGTATCTTACATATTTTCGGCAATGCTTTTAGGGCTGTTTCAATGCCTTTGGAGGGTCCAATCAAACCAAAAGTCATAAGAATAATAAATTCTGACCATCCAAATTCATTTTTGATTGCCAGCTTGTTTTGTTTTTCATAAGAAGGAGCTCCATGCTGAATGTTTGAAATTTTTTCCTTAGGCACACGGTGGTAGGAGTTTAAGATTTCTAAGGCATATTTACTCATTACAATCAGTTGAGTTGAAAATAAAACCATATTTTCTAAAATCTGCTGCTGATGAAAGTTCAATGATTTTAAAACAGAATGAAGGGTGATAAAAAGCGGAATCTTAATTTGAGCTATCAGAATATTAACAAAAAGGCCACTGTGACCTCCGAAAATACCATATTCGTGTTGAATATGACAATAATCGTAATTGCCCTGATTTATTATTTTAATTGCAGTATAATAATCTTCAATTTTATTTTGATTTATACCTAATTTGACAATTTCAGGATAATCATAGCCTTCTTCTCTATCATTCATAGCAAAAACATCAATTTGATTTTGTGAATCTGCTATTTTTAATAAAGATTGAACGAAATTCTCAGTGTATGTGGCTATTCCACATTTCCGAGGAATGTAGTTTCCAATTACTGCAATTTTCATTGTATGGACCTTTATTATGCTTAATTGCTTTAAAGATACAGAAAAAAATAGC
>CAYPOW010000155.1:0-2139 GCA_964412145.1 uncultured Draconibacterium sp. | reverse complement strand
CATTGTATGGACCTTTATTATGCTTAATTGCTTTAAAGATACAGAAAAAAATAGCCAATATAATGGCGGGGAATGAATAAAAGTAGGATGGCTTTTCTACCTATTTCAAAGTTTTAGATATCGTATAAAATAAGAAAGAGTTTAATTCACAAATAATCAGTCGATTATAAAAACTAAAGCCTTATCAGTTCTTTTAAACCAGAATAATTCACCAAAAATTCGCCACCTTTTTTTAAAACGGATTTCTCTTTTTCGTTGTTTGCTTGTGCATTTGCAAGGCCTAAACTGATAAATTTGGTAATAGCATTGTGCTTACTGGCATGTTCTCTTATTTGTTTTATTTGATAAGTTGTGGGTAAATCTCCAACTTCAGGATAGGTAGCAGTTTGAACTACAATAAAATACATTTGCTTTTTCTTTCGGGCTACAATTTGGGGAAAAGTTTCTAAATCAGGCTCTACCGATAGAACTTCAAAATTATTTTGAAGCAATTCCCTGTACACAAATCGAAGCCCAAATAGATGGATTTCTTCCAAATTCATAAATATTATTTTTAAATAACAAAAGTAATTCTTTTCTTTGAAGGAAAATAAGGCTAAAGGTTAAACCGTGGGTTGAGCTTTGTTAAAAAGGTCTTATCTTTTAGAATGATTTTATATTGTTATTTGAATAACAATTTTCTTTTGCAGGCCATTTATTTCAATGTACCTTTGCAAATTGAAAATTAGAACAACGCATTGATATGAATAACACGAAGAAAAATAATAAGCTATTTGAAGACTTTCCGGCTACATCAACGGCAGCATGGGAAGCTCAGTTGCGGAAGGATTTAAAAGGGGCAGATTACGAGAAAACATTGTTTACGAATACACGGGAAGGTATACAGGTTAAACCGTTTTATAGGGAAGAGGATTTGAAATCAAATCTTGTATCTGATTGTAATCCAGGTAATTTTCCATATTTACGGGGCAATAAACCCACTAATGACTGGCATATTCGTCAGGATATTTTGGTCGACAATATTAGCAAAGCCAATAAAAAAGCCGTCGAATTATCGTCCAAAGGTGTTAATTCAATCGGGTTTTTATTCTCCGATCAGTTTCAACCTTCTGTTAAAGACATAGAGCTCTTAATGGAAAATATTCACGCAGAAAAGCTTGAAGTAAATTTTATGTGCGGTCCTGCTTCTCATAAGGTTTTGGCTATCTACGAGGAGCTAATTTTAAAATACAAGAGGGATACTGATAAAATTCAAGGCTCTGTCGATTTCGATCCTTTTATGGCTTATACTTTCAGAGGTAAATTATGTCAGACTGAAGAGTATGCTTTTATGCATTCAAAGCAATTAGTTCATGCTGGAAAATCGCTTCCAAATTTTCGAGTTCTTGCTGTTCATGGCATTAATTTACGCAATGCAGGAGCAACCATTGTTCAGGAACTTGCTTTTTCAATTGCTCAAGGTGTGGAATATATTCACCGACTCACTGATCTAGGTCTGTCGGTTGAAAAAATAGCATCACGAATCAATTTCAATTTTGGTGTGGGATCCAACTATTTTATGGAAATAGCGAAGCTCCGTGCAGCTAGATTTCTTTGGTCAAAAGCTTTGTTGGCCTTTGATTTGGAAGAGGAAAAGGTTCCTAAAATGCATATTCATTCTAAGTCAACATCCTGGAATAAAAGTATTTACGATTCGCATGTGAATGTATTAAGAACAACTACTGAAGGAATGGCAGCCATATTAGGAGGAACGGATAGCTTAACTCTTACCGAATATAATATGCCGTATCAAATGCCCACGGATTTTTCAGAGAGAATAGCTCGAAATCAACAATTGTTATTAAAAGAGGAGAGTTTCCTCGATAAAGTTGCAGATGCATCCGCAGGATCTTATTATATTGAAAGTCTGACTAATTCGTTGGTAAATGAAGCTTGGGATTTATTTTTAAAAGTGGAAGATTTAGGAGGTTATATTTCTGCACTTCGTGCAAGTTTTATACAAGATTCTGTTGAAGCGGCGGCTGTTAAAAGCAAAGAATCCTTTGCCAATCGTAAAGAAATTGTTTTAGGAAGCAATCAGTATCCTAATTTCAAGGAGAGCTTAGATGAAATGTTAAATCCCGATGTTTTTGAGCCTTT
>CAYPOW010000154.1:0-7894 GCA_964412145.1 uncultured Draconibacterium sp. | reverse complement strand
GGGTGAAAGACGGGGGTCGAACCCGCGACCTCTGGAACCACAATCCAGCGCTCTAACCGACTGAGCTACAATCACCATTTCGCCAGCTTTACGCCATTAGCGGATGCAAAGATACATTATTTTGCATTCTTGCAAATTAAAAATCATTTTTTTCAGCATTTTTATCGATTTATTTTTTTAGGCTGATAAGTGGCTGAATAAAGGGTCAACTCTTTGTTTCTAATAATTTGTTGTGGCAAACAGTCCTTTGCAAAATGCAAAAAATGCTTACTTTTGCGCTTCAAAATAAATTTGATCAAAAAATGGAAATTCCTTCAAGATATAGCCCCCAAGATATTGAAAACAAATGGTATCAGTTTTGGCTCGATAAAAATTACTTTCATTCAGAACCAGATGATCGCGAACCATTTACAATTGTAATTCCACCGCCTAATGTTACGGGAGTTTTACATATGGGTCATATGCTTAACAATACTATCCAGGATGTGTTAGTAAGAAGAGCACGCATGCAAGGCAAAAATGCATGCTGGGTTCCGGGAACAGATCACGCTTCCATAGCCACCGAAGCAAAGGTGGTCAATCATTTAAAAAATCAAAGCATTGATAAATCCACTTTGAGCCGTGACGAATTTCTGGCACATGCCTGGGAATGGAAAGAAAAACATGGCGGAATTATCCTTGAACAATTGAAAAAATTAGGTGCCAGCTGCGACTGGGAACGTACCAAATTTACTATGGATCCTGACCTTTACGATTCTGTAATAGATGTATTTATCGATTTGTACAATAAAGGCTTAATCTATCGTGGTGTACGAATGGTCAACTGGGATCCGAAAGCTTTAACGGCTCTTTCTGATGAAGAGGTAATCCATAAAGAAATAAAATCGAAACTTTTTTATATTCGCTATCAAATTGAAGGCGAGAAAGATATGTGGGTTACAATTGCCACTACACGCCCCGAAACTATATTGGGTGATACAGCAGTTTGTGTTCATCCTGAAGATGAAAGATTTCATCATTTAAAAGGAAAACGTGTTTTAGTGCCTTTAATTAATCGCTCCATTCCAATTATTCAGGACGAATATGTAGATCGGGAATTTGGAACCGGTTGTTTAAAAATTACACCAGCTCACGATATCAACGACTACAATCTGGGTTTAAAATACAAACTCGATACCATCGATATTTTTAATGATAACGGCACTTTAAATGAATCAGCCGAAATCTATATCGGAAAGGATCGATTTGTTGTCCGAAAGGAAATATCAGCAGAACTGGAAGAAAAAGGCTATCTGGTTAAGGTTGAGGATTACACTAATAAAGTTGGGTTTTCTGAAAGAACCGACGAAGTAATTGAGCCAAAACTTTCTCTGCAATGGTTTATGAAGATGGAAGATTTAGCCAAACCTGCATTGGATGTCATTCTCGACGATACCATACAATTTCATCCTCCAAAAGTTAAAAATTCTTACAAGCATTGGATGGAAAATGTAAAAGACTGGTGCATTTCACGCCAATTGTGGTGGGGACAACGCATTCCAGTTTACTATCTTCCTAACCATGAAATGGTAGTAGCCAAATCAGCCGAAGAAGCGCTGGCGAAGGCAAAAGAAACTTTTCCGGAACTTAAAAACTTGAAGCTTGAAGAGTTGAAACAAGACGAAGACGTTTTGGATACCTGGTTCTCTTCATGGCTTTGGCCAATTTCCGTTTTTGATGGCATTCGATATCCGGATAATACAGAAATCAATTATTACTACCCAACCAACGATTTGGTGACCGCTCCTGAGATTTTATTTTTCTGGGTAGCCCGAATGATTATGAGCGGATTGGAATACAGAAAAGAAATTCCATTCAAAAACGTTTATTTCACAGGAATTGTACGTGATAAGCAGGGTCGAAAAATGTCGAAGTCACTAGGAAACAGTCCTGATCCTATTCAACTTATTGAAGAATACGGCGCGGATGGTGTTCGTGTAGGCATGCTCCTCACCTCACCTGCCGGCAACGATTTGCCTTTCGACGAGGCTTTGTGTGAGCAGGGTCGGAATTTTAGCAATAAAATCTGGAATGCTTTGCGATTGGTAAAAGGATGGGAAATAGCTAAAATTGACCAGCCTGAATATGCAGAGCGAGGAATTCAATGGATGGATGCACGTATTAACGAAACCCTTGTTCAGATTGAAGATCATTTCGCTAAATACCGCCTTTCTGATGCTTTAATGAGCACATACCGATTAATCTGGGACGATTTTTGCTCCAATTATCTGGAAATCATTAAACCAGCCTATCAGGCTCCAATTGATGAAAAAACAGTTCAGCAAACAATCGCTCTCTTTGAAAAGCTAATGAAAATACTCCATCCATTTATGCCTTTCTTAACAGAGGAAATCTGGCACTTGCTTGCTGACCGCGATGAAGAGAACAATATAATTTTGGCGGAGATTCCAAATATTGAAGATTTTAATGAAGATTACCTGCGTGACTTTGCATTTGCTTCTGAAGTGGTAAATCAAATCAGAAAGATTCGGAAAGATAAAAACATTCCAAATAAAGAAATCCTCGAGCTTTTTTACAAAGGCGATTTGAAATCTAATTTCCAATCGATTATTCTCAAGCTTGGAAATTTATCTGTTTTGGAAAGCATATCGGAGAAACCTGATTCTAGTTTAGGCTTTATGGTAGAGGCTACTGAATTCTTTTTACCAATAAACGAAACCATCGATATTGAAGCTGAAATAATCAAACTAAAAGAAGAATTAAAATATTTGGAAGGTTTTAACAAATCGATTGAGAAAAAATTATCGAACGAACGATTTGTCAGTAATGCTCCCAAACAAGTTGTTGAATTGGAACGCAAAAAACAGGCTGATGCACTTCAAAAAATGACTTTAATCAAGGCGCAGCTGAAGAACTTGGGCTAAGGAATTGCATTTTATACCTTTTTATCCTTTTGAACTAAAAACAAAATGTTCGAAACTAATTCTTATCTATTCATGATTAGACTCTTACAATTTTGATTTGATATAACTAAAAATCTTATCAACATTTGTGAATTACTAAATAGGCAATTAAAAAAATCAGTACCTTGCTTGTCCAATTTACAAATTTGCAATCTAAAATTTTTTTTTACTAAATAAGTATTTATTATGATGAAAAAGCTACAAAAACTTGCCTTAGCATTCACTTTTATGCTATTCGGCGGTAGCCTTTTTGCCCAAGGCTATGTAAAAGGCGTCATTGCTGACGCTTCTGCAAATGAAACACTGATAGGGGCATCGATTTTCCTTAAAGGAACAACCGTCGGAACATCTTCCGATATCAACGGTGAATTCAATTTAGAAACTCCAACCGGACAACAATTTATTGTAATTCAATATGTTGGATACGAATCGCAAGAAATCACGGTTTCAGTTAAGAAGGATCAAACCGTTAACTTAGGCACGATTGAATTAATAGCCAATCAAATTGGTTTAAAGGAAGTAAATGTTTTTGCTTCCATTGCCATCGACCGAAAAACGCCTGTTGCGCTTTCAACCATTGATCCTCAATTAATTGAAGAAAAACTTGGCACACAGGAATTTCCGGAAATTTTAAAATCTACTCCCGGTGTTTACGCTACAAAGCAAGGTGGTGGATTCGGTGACTCACGCATCAATTTACGTGGTTTTGAATCAGCCAATATTGCTGTTATGATAAACGGCGTTCCTGTAAATGACATGGAATGGGGCGGCGTTTACTGGTCAAACTGGGCCGGATTATCTGACGTTACACGTTCTATGCAGGTTCAACGCGGACTTGGAGCATCGAAAGTGGCAGCACCTTCTTTAGGTGGTTCCATTAACATTGTAACTCGCACTACAGACGCCAGAAAAGGCGGAGCAATTTCCTATGGTATTGGAACCAATGGTTACAACAAAATTGGCTTTTCAGTATCAACAGGATTAACAGAAAAAAATTGGGCCATTACCCTTTTAGGCGCTAAAACGTATGGTCAGGGTTATATTCAGGGTACAGAATTCGAATCCTATTCTTATTTTGTCAATATTTCGAAGAAAATAAATGCATCGCATCAACTTTCTTTTACTGCATTTGGTGCTCCTCAATGGCATAATCAACGAAATCGAAACGATAAATTATTGATTTCTGAATGGCAAAAGCAACCAAACAAATATTTATACAATGCTTCCTATGGTTTCGATATGAACGGACAAAGAAAAGCTTCGTCGCACAACGTCTATAACAAACCTCAATTATCCTTAAATCATTTCTGGAAAATTAGTCACAAATCTAGCCTTTCAACGGCATTATACGCCTCTATTGGTGATGGTTATGGATACAGCGGCCAAGGTGTTAATCGTAATTCATGGTATGCATCGTATAAAGGTATACCCAACACAACCTTTAGGGCTCTTGATGGAACTTTTGACTATGGTGCTATTTACGAATTAAACAAAGCAAGCCTTCAAGGATCAGAATTGGTTATGTCGAAAAGCGTAAACCAACACAAATGGTATGGTGCTTTATCAACGTTTAACACAAAAATTACGGATAAAATTGATTTTTATGGTGGCCTTGATTTTAGATACTATAAAGGAACGCATACCAATGTTATTTCCGATCTATATGGAGGTGCTTTTTACATAGATCCAACAAATCGCACATTCGTATACGACCAATCATATAAAACAAATAAATTAGACATAGGCGATGTTGTTTATCGCGATTATGATGGTTTTGTATTTAGTCAGGGGCTATTTATGCAGGCAGAATACAATAATGAGGCTTTAAGTACATTTCTTTCTGTATCAGGTTCAAATACAACCTACTGGCGTTACGATCGTTTTTATTATGACGAAAATTTTCATAATAACCCCGAATCGTATCATCAAAACCCCAGATCAGAAACTATTAACTTTCTTGGATGGGGAGTTAAAGGTGGAGCCAATTACAATTTGACTGATAATCACAATGTATTTGCTAATATTGGAATTATTTCTCGTGCACCATTTTTCTCTGGAGGCGCATTTTTACAATCAACGAATAGCAACGTAACAAATCCAAATGCCGTAAATGAAAAAGCTTTTTCTGCTGAAGTTGGATACGGTTACAGATCAAATTTACTTTCTGCCAATTTAAATGTATACCGTACACAATGGTTAGATAAGACTATGGTTCGCGCAACAGATGCAAATAGTCAGGAAAGTTTGGTTGTAAATATGGAAGGCGTTAACGCCATACATCAGGGAATTGAACTTGATTTCGTTGCCAAATATATTGAAGGCGTGGTAATAAGAGGAATGATTTCACTAGGTGACTGGACCTGGCAAAACAACGCCTCCGGTTACTTGTACAACCGTAACGGACAACCAACTGATAAAAATGGAAATGTGGTTCCATTGCTAAGTGTAGAAGAAGGTAAGGAACATGCAAAAATAGATGTAAATATTGGCGGAATTCATGTTGGAAACTCAGCTCAAACAACAGCTGCCTTAGGTATTAGATATGAAATTTCAAAAGGGTTTAATATCGGTATCGATGCAAATTATTATGGACGTAATTATGCGTATTATAATATTTCTTCCATAAGCACTAGCTTAAATCCTACTATCCCCTTTACTCAACCTTGGCAAATTCCTGATGCAGCTGTTGCTGACCTAAATATGAGTTATCGCTTCAAAATAGGCACATTTGATGCTACCTTAGTTGGTAATATTCAAAACCTTTTTGATTCCGAATATATTACAGATGCCACCAATGGAGATAATTCCGATTGGCAAACTTCTCCTGTATTCTATGGATTCGGTAGAACATTCTCCTCTTCATTAAAAATTAAATTCTAAAAACTGAAAAACATGAAAAAGATATTCTATTCATTTATATCAGGTTTGGCGTTTGTAGTGCTTCTGAGTGGTTGCACTAAAGTTAACGATCAATTCGAGGGTCTTGATGATATGACCAAACCCACCAATTCTGCCAGCTTATACTATACGCTTACAGCTGCCGATTATGCTGCCATTAAAACGGCAGCACTTGCCAACGCAACTCCCGATCAGGTTGATGCTGCCAAAGCAATAGCTACTCGTTCAGCATTTAATTCAAGTTTTGGAGCCTCTGAATATGTTCCTCCAGTATTAAACAATATGTACACAGCTTTCGACATAGGCTCTAATGTTTTGTTAACGTACAACTATGATGAAGGTGCTATTCCTTATTTAACAGATTACGCCGATGCACAGGTCTATGAACTTGTTGATGCTGATTATGAAAGTTTTGGAGGCCTTGTATCTGCCATCAAATATTTTATACCTTCTTTTATGCCTGAGGAAGGAATTCCAGATATACTGGGGGCTCAAATTGCAGCTCCAGTTGCTGATCAATTAGCTTTGGTTGAGTATCGTTATTCCAGCACAGAACCCGCAAGCAGTGGGCCAAAGTCAGTAACTCACTTAACAAATGATTTTGAAGGCTATGCCAATTACGATCCTATCTCTTTGGATGGATGGAAAAGCATTGAAACAGAGGGCACTCGTGCCTGGCAAGCCAGAATATATAGTGAAAATGCATATGCACAATACAGTGCATATAATTCAGGTGAAGATAATGAATCTTACTTGGTATCCCCTACTGTCGACCTCACAGGAAGCGAACAAAACACATTCACTTTCGATGTAAATATAGGGTATTGGACTGGTGATGTTTTAACAGTTTGGATTTCTGAAAATTATGATGGAGTAAATTTTGATGCAGCCACTTGGGTGGATGTATCTTCAAATTTTACAATTCCTTCAGAACCAACTGTTGGGTACGGTCTCTGGCCTAATGCAGGCTCTATGGATTTAAATGCTTATAGTGGAGAAGTAACGATAGCTTTTAAATACACAGGAAGCGCAATTTCAAACCCTGTTGTAACAACTACTGTTCAGATTGACAATGTGTTAATTGAAGGTGTTACCTATCTTAACACAAAGAGCAGTGCAGCCGATGACTATCAGGTATTTAATGATTTTTATAACTACAATGGAAGCAGCTGGGCAAAAACAACAGGTGTTTACGCCTTAAGTGCCAGTGATTACGATGCCATGGGTACAGCTTCAGGACAACCTGGGAAATACAATAATTTTGATAGCTCAATGCCTCCTGCAAATTTCTTACCCACACTGCTTTCAAATCTCTTCCCCTATGCACAAAATGGGAATAAGCAGATTGTGGTTTATAAATATTATTCCGGTGGCGCACAAACACTTGCCGATGAATATATGTTCCAAGATGGTGTGTGGTTTTCACCTTCTTCCATTATTGAAAAAACAGAACAATTTATTTTTACAAATTCAGGTTGGTTATTCGATCCTACTGTAAATGTAATTATGGAGTCAGCTGATTATCAAATGATGGTTAATTATGTTTTGGCAACTCCAAGCATTTCTGTATTTGCACATCCCTATTATAAAAACGAAGAATATCATTGGGGATTTACCAGCAGATATTCAAATGTTAATTTCCGTCTTAGTTATAGAAATCCTTATTTTACAGGTGATTATATTCAACAACCATCTATTGATCCGGAATTAAGCGGACTTGGAACTGACGAAGAAAAGGTTGCCTTAATGTATGAAAGATTAAAAGGCGGAATGGCAAAATTCTTGCAATTAAAATATCCTGATGCTGTTCCTTTTGTGAGTGGAATTGAAGTATTCTACAATGCAACAACATATATCTACTATCCACAGGGTAATGTGAGTACTCCAAGTGAATATCATAGGTATGAATTCCAATGTACAGGTGCTGCCGCTGGCGGAAATCCACCAACTTTCGAATTCATATCAGAAGATATAGTTGAGTAATAAATACAAGTAATTTTTAATATTTAAAGGAGGCCATTCGGTCTCCTTTT
>CAYPOW010000153.1:0-7943 GCA_964412145.1 uncultured Draconibacterium sp. | reverse complement strand
TAACGTTTTGGCTATGTGCAGTGCGGGTTTTCGAAGCCTTTCTTATTTTCTCCCGACCAAGCCAAATCTTATATTATTCATTAATTACTATTTTACCAAATCAGCGATTTGGCGGACTTAGGAAAACAGAATACTGTAAGATTCCACTCCGCTGCCCGCATTGCATATGAGCCTTTGTTATGGGCTGCTTTTTTTATTCCTTTAGCCTAATCCACCATTGAATTCTATCAATATTACCATGAACATTTTCACTTCCTTTTTTTTCTGTTTTGTCAATATTTAAAAGAGCCATGTTTTTACTTAAATGTAATGCGATCTTACTGTGTACAGTTTGGAATGCTTGTCCAGAGTTTTGATATGTTACTAACATTTCAATATAATCAGCCTCGTATTTCTGCGAAAATTTTTCAATGAAATCGTGAGAACTAAATTCTGTATTTTCCTCAAAAAGTGAAATAATGCTTTTTATCTCGCTTTGATGTGTGTTTAAAAAAGAATTAATATCAATCATTATAATAATTTTTAAAAGTTATATTCAAAATCCGGCTTTATGATTCCTTTTTCAAGTTTATACATATAATTTCTTTTAGAAATGGGTAGTTGTATAAACTCAATTTCATCATTTTTTAGCCAAAACAATATTGCCTCAGCCATTTTGGCTTTTCCATTATATTCATTTTGTATATCCCGAAATAAAATCTCGCCTGTAGATATGTTTCGTTCAAGTAATTTAATTAATAATCCATTTTGGTACTCGCTAATATTCTCAAATTCATTTCCTTTAGAACTCCATTTTATAGTCCATGTCCCGTTTATAGCACCATTATTATTAAATTGCCCTGAAACATAGTTTTTTTCGTCACGTTTGTATGTGAAATTTCCAATCAAGTGGTTGTCTTTGAATGAAACACTACTGTTAATTGGCAAATTTTTTTCATTTGTTAATTCAGGTTCTTTTCCTCCAGTTGAAATTTCATTGAATGTCCAATCTCCGTTTAGTTTGCCAGCAATATAATTACCACTTAAGGTAGAACTATACGTTTGAAATTCCGCAAGACTACCACTGGAAACTACTTTTTGTATAGCTTGAATTTCTTTTTGGGTTAAATCAGTATAGGAACTCATACTTAGCATATATTGAAATACTGCTTTTTCCTTACTACTTATTATTCTGGAAACTGGTGACTTTATGTTTTTAATTGAAAACACCCATTTGCCCTCTCTAAGATTCTCTGAAAAACTTCCGTTTGTATTAATTTTTAAACCTTCATATTTTTCTGCACTTGTACTATAAGCAAATTTCCCGTTATAGATTCTTTCATAATTGTCATCTTCATAATAAGAATAGGTCGCTGTTCCGCCTTCAAAATTCCCTGAAAAACTATGGGTTGTTTTGTCTTGACCAAATACCCAATGAGAGCATAAAATGATCGTAATAAGTAATAAATTTTTCATAGTCGCTTTAAATTTGTAATGTGTATGAATAAAAATGTTTCTTCTATTTGAAAATGTCTCGTCATTTTTTCAAAGTTGCCCATAACGTATGTGTAAAGTTACGTTGTTTTTATTTATCATATATGCTTATTCTTTTAATTTGTTGATAACGACATTATTATGTCCGAAAATATGATCTAAAGGACTAATAATATTTGCAAGCGCCTTCTTAGAAATATGTGTGTAAATCTCTGTTGTTTTGCTACTGCTATGCCCTAATAACTCCTGGATATACCTTAAGTCTGTCCCTTGTTCCAATAAATGTGTTGCAAAGGAATGACGCAAAATATGAGGAGTAACTACAATACTAACGCCGGCTTTTTTTGCTATGCTTTTTACAGTGTTTACTACACTTGTTTCAGAATATCTCTTTCTGTTTACCCCTTCAATTACCCAATAGTTGGGTTTAAATTCTTTATAATATACATCGAGCAGCTTCATCACCAATTCAGATAATAGGGTCGATCTATCCTTTTTGCCTTTACCACCCCTTACAAAAATCATTTTTTTACTAATGACAATATCCTCTTTGCGAAGATTTAATAATTCGTTTCTACGTAAGCCTGCAGAATAGAGTAACGCAATGATTAATTTATGCTTAGTGTTTGAGGCTGCTTTTAACATATTGACCACTTCCTCTTCGGCAATAACTTTTGGCAATGCTTTTATTTTTCGGGGCCTGCTAATGTCAAAATATTGCTTTTCACGCCTCAATACTTTTTCGTAATAAAATTTAATGGCGTTTATCCGTTGGTTCTGTTGAC
The DNA here is from genome assembly GCA_964412145.1 of uncultured Draconibacterium sp. Taxonomy (GTDB): domain Bacteria; phylum Bacteroidota; class Bacteroidia; order Bacteroidales; family UBA12170; genus UBA12170. The sequence continues at coordinate 5,685 of CAYPOW010000153.1, read as the reverse complement.
TGGCCGAAATTTTACGCTCTCGTATAAGCTTTAAAATATAGGGGTTAATCTCTTCAGGTCTGATTTGTTCAAGTGCTCGATTTCTGAATGCATTTATAAAATCGCCAAAATAGTTTAGGTATGTTTTTTTTGTGCTTTCGCTATAGCGCTTTTGATCCAATAAATCGTAATAGGCCTGAGGAATCTCGGGCTTTACGACTGTTTCTTTTTCAGATTTCAATGCTTCTTTCTTAATTGAGGCTTTGCCAGATAGGGCTGAATAGTCGATATAGGCCGTCTTGTGGAGCGTTTCAAAAAACAAATGTAAGTCAAAATACGCCGCTAAGAAATACCAATACCCTTTGCTTTTACTCCAACGGACTCCCTCAAACTGCCGAATAAGATGAATGATTTCCTTATTATATGCAAATTGCATAGCAACAACTAATACCCCTCTGTGCGTATCTTTTAGTAATCTGATATTTTGTTTTGTAATCAAAGCTATAACCAAATATATTGTGCATTTTTAAGGAAATAGATAGCTGTACTTTTTTCAGAACAATTAAATCTATTACTTTTTTGTCCTAAAAAATGAATATTCTCAAACTTTTTTTTTATTTATTTTCAAATTTAATCCTTTTTTTCATCATGTGGTTATCCATTTATCAAGCGTAGGGGTTTTTCGGATGAACGTCCACATTTGCCAGATAAACGTATTTTTTAAATGATCAATAAATGCAAATTTTAAGGAAAAAATGGCGGAAATCTGCCGCTTATTTTTGTAAAGTGCCTTTTTTTTAATGCTGTGGGACTTTCTATAAGTATAGAAAACTTGTTTTAATACTGGGGGAAGAATCATCAAGCGATAAAACCCTATTTTATTGCTGGGGGAACATTCATCATGTGATGAAAGCTCGCTGCAATCTGCAGGGAACGTTCTCTTAGTGGAGAAACATTGCTGCAAGGTGCAAGAGACATTCTCCATTTGGAGAAACTTGTCGCAAAGGTGCAGGGAACGTTCTCTTAGTGGAGAAACATTGCTGCAAGGTGCAAGAGACATTCTCCATTTGGAGAAACCTTATTGCAACGTGCAGGGAACGTTCTCCTAGTGGAGAAACATTGCTGCAATAGTGCAGTAGACATTCTCCAAGTGATGAACGCTTGTTTTAATGCTGAGAGAATGTTCGCATTGTCGCGAATTTAGTCGCTGCTAGCCAATAACCGACAATAATGTCTGCGCTTTTGCTTCCGTTTCTTTCCATTCCTTTTCCATTTCAGAATCGCGTGTGATGCCACCACCCACATAGAGCGCAAATTTTTCAGGCAAAACCTGCATACATCTTAAATTTACAAATAAAGAAATTGCTTCTTTTTTTATCAGACCAAGGAATCCTGTATAATAAGACCGGTTGTGATTTTCCTCCTTCAAAATCAACTTTTTGGATGCTTCCAAGGGAATTCCACAAACAGCAGGTGTTGGGTGTAATCTTTTTACCAGTTCTATAATTTTAGATTGTTCAAAAGACTGATTTACAGTAAAATTCGTACGTAAATGAGCCAGATTTCCAGCCTGAGTCGTAAAAGTTTCTGAAGCTTCTACTGAATCAGAAAATACTGATAAAACCTTTTGCACATAATTCCTTACATAAGCCTGCTCTTCTATCTCCTTATTTTCCCAAATTACATCGCCTACATTGCGATTATTTAAAACCTGTGTTCCTGCAAGTGCCATTGTTTTTAAGCCACTTTCATTTTGTTTGAGTAAAAGCTCAGGTGTTGCTCCCATCCAGATTTCGCCTGTGGGCAATTGAATCCAATAAGTAAATGCAGATTCATAACTTGCACTCATTCGCTCATATATTTCAAAAAGTTCTTCTCCCGATCTGGGTTCAGTAACAATTCTCGATAAGATGACCTTATCCAGTTTTTTTAATTTCAATTCTTTCAAAAACACCTCAAATGTTTGGCTGTAAATTGATTTTGAAGTAGAATCCAGATCTAAATTGCTTTTCTGATTAACATCAGACAAAGCTTCCAAATCTTTCTCAATCGCTAAAATATCCGTCTTTTCATCAATTATTATATCCGTTTTTAAAAACCAGATAGGGGATTTTTCGTTGATTTCAAAAGGAGCAAATACAAATCCATCTTCCTTATTATCTGCTAAATAGCTTAAATCAAGAAAGGAAATTGGATGATAAGAAATAAGCGTAATTGCCTTTGAAATGCCTGGCAAACTATAGCACACAAAAGCAATTCCTTTATCAAGCAATAATTGATGTAAATGACTCAAGGATTTATTCATTTATTTCGATAAAATAAAATTTGTAAGACGAGCAGTCGAGACCAAATCACCTGCCTCATCCTTAATTTGAATATCCCAAATATGCGTATTTTTCCCAACATGAATGGTTCTTGCTTCTCCGAAAACCCAACCACTTTTCACTGCTTTCACATGATTGGCTGTAATACTGGCGCCACGTACATCTACATTTTTCCCAGCCATAATAACTGCAGAGCCAATGCTGCCAATCGTTTCGGCCAAAGCAACACTTGCTCCTCCATGCAGAATTCCATAAGGTTGATGGGTTCGCTCATCGACAGGCATTTTGGCTTTTATATAACCAGGTTCTACGACTAAATATTCTATGCCAAGCACTTCCATCATTGTGCCTTTGCTGGTTTTATTCATATCCTCAAGTGAAATATTCATTTTTATGATTTGAGTGATTTGTTTCAAAGCAAAAATAAACTTAAGTAATGGAATGATGGCAAGATTTGAAAGAAAATGTACATTTGTCAAAATTTTAAGATGACATCCGAAGAGAAAGATAATTTAAAATCGCTGATAGAAAGTAAAATGGAAAGGCTGAAGCTCCAGGTCATCGATTTGAAGGAACTCACCAAACCCATTGAGCCTGACTGCGCTATTGGCCGCGTGAGCAGAATGGATGCCATCAATAATAAAAGTATCAATGAAGATGCCTTGCGTAAAAAAATAGATCAATTGAATGGGCTGGAATATGCTCTTTCTATTTTTGACAAGAAAGAATTTGAAATTTGCGCTACATGTGGCGATCATATTCCTACTGGAAGACTGTTTGTGATGCCTGAAAACAGGAATTGTGTTCGATGTGCCAGCCAGCAAAAATATTAATTCAAAATTTGTTTATTGCCTATTAATTCAGTTTGCTACCTTTGTTGAGCATAAAAATATCAATTTGAAAAAGTTTAATTGGATCATATTATTTTTTGTCCTGGCGGGATTATTTTCTTCTTGTTTAAAGAACGAAGTATGTACTCCTGCTGTAATAGAATTAAAAGCAGGCATTTATACTTTTTCCGAATCAACCGGAATTATCGATACTATCGCTACTGCAATTGATATTGATACGCTTTACGGAATAACGGTAAAAGATGATTATTTGCTCGGTAATACTCCTCAAACAGAAGAAATTAGCTTTCCTTTAAATGATATGGGCCTTGAGAGTAGTTTTGTATTGGGTATTGGCGAAGAAAAAGATACTTTGCGCTTCTTTTACGAAAAACATTTGCAATTTAGTTCTGTCAAATGCGGTGTTTTTTACACCTATACGCTAACTGATTTTGATTACACTACCCATATTTTAAAAGATATAATTTTAACCAATCCTGAGATAGATGCCTTTTCTACCGAAAATATTCAACTGGTTTTTTAGCTTTCTTTTGCTAATTTCCATTTCCTTATCAGCTCAGCAAGTCAATGTTGGCTCTGAGGAGGATAGGCTAAAAAAATCGGAAGGCCCAATAGAAAAAAGAAAAGTAGAAAAACAAAAAGTCTTTTTTGAACGTGATCTCAAAATTGGATGGGATGTGAGTAATTTACTCATTGGTGCTTTATCTTCAAAAACCACCGGTATAGATTTTTCAATTGATTATACGCTGAAAAAAGACTTTTTTGTAACACTTGAACTGGGTAAAAATAGCTATGCCGAATCAAGCGATGTAATGGATTATTTTTCTAATGGAAGCTATTTTAAATTGGGTTTTGATTCTGACCGACGTAAAAACGAGAAGGATATAAGTAGAGATATGTTTTTTTTAGGTGCCCGATATGCTTTCGCTACTTTTTCACAAAGGCTTGAAAATTATCAAATTACCTCAAGTTATTGGCCATCTGTGAGTGAAGAAGAAACAAGCTTTAAAAATCAGGCTCATTGGATAGAAGCTCTTACAGGCTTTAAAGTGGAGGTAATGAAAAACATCTATTTAGGATTGGGTCTTCGAATTAAATTTTTGATTTATCAGTCGGGCGATAAAACGGTAAAACCCGCGCCTTATATTCCGGGTTACGGAAAAACAACAGGGACAATTGCTCTTGGATTCAATTATAGTATGTATTATAATTTACCATTAAACTATTCAAAAAAAACACCTAAACGTGCAAATTAAAAAGGCTCTATATTATCGCTTGCTGCTAATCGCGTGTAGTCTGGCTCCGATGGTTTTGTTTGGACAAAGCACTGAAGATTATCCAAAAACAGTTGGTTTTGGCGTGAAAGGAGGCGTTACAAATAGTCTTCTGAATGTTGGCATTCCTCTCCCCCTTCAACAAATAAACAGCACATTTGTTCCTACTTATGGAATTATATTTAGTCGTATCGATAAAAAAACGGTAGGCTTTCAATTGGAAATAAATTATGTGACCAAGAGCTGGGAAGAAAATCCGGTAAGTGATTATCTGTTTAATGCCACATTGAATTATATTGAAATACCTATGCTCACCACACTCCATTTTGGCAATCGTTTTAAATTCTTAGTCAATTTCGGGCCTTATCTCTCTATCTTACTTAATGAAGAAAGTAGTAACGCTATTGCTCCTGAATCGGACTACTCTCCATATTACGAAAACAGATCTCCCCGTAAAGGCGATTTTGGAATGATTGGTGGAGCTGGTTTTCGCTTAGAGACAAAGCTGGGATTATTCCAACTTGAAGCACGTTATACGTATGGATTTCAGAACCTCTACGATTCAGTTGACAACCAACTCGAATATTCCAATTTCGCGACAATGGGCGTTTTTCTAAGTTATCAAATCTTGTTTTTTAATGGCCAATAAAGCTTCCATTCTTTTATTCGATTTGGATGGCACACTAACAGATCCCAAAGAAGGCATTCTCAATTCAGTGCATTATGCATTGAAAAAGAAAGGAATAACGGAGAACTATCCTGAAGAATTGCTGCGTTTTATTGGGCCGCCCCTTCATCTTTCTTTCAAAAATCGATATCATCTTTCCGATAATGATGCATTTGAGATGGTTCGAATATTCAGAGAATATTTTGCAGAAAAAGGGATTTTTGAGAATACGCTTTATCCTGGCATTATTGAATTACTTACAGAGCTCAAAAATCAAAATAAAACCATATCGCTTGCTACAGCTAAACCTACTCATTTTGCAAAGCAGGTCATTGAACATTTCAAGATTGCTCCTTTTGTCGATTTTATAGCAGGAGCAAATGCCGATGGCAGTCGCACCGATAAAAAAGAGATAGTAGCCTATGCAAAAGAAATAAGCGGAAACAAATCGGATTCCGAATATTTAATGATTGGCGACCGCGAATACGATATTTTGGGCGCTCATTTCAATAAGGTAAAAGCTTGCTGGGTTACTTATGGATATGGTGAGGAAGCTATCGTTCTCAAAGAAAAACCGGAATATATTTGCC
>CAYPOW010000152.1:0-7947 GCA_964412145.1 uncultured Draconibacterium sp. | reverse complement strand
ACCCCGGAGTTGTATATGAATATACGGTACGAGGATTATTGGCTTGTGCTGGTAATAATGCGCAATCGAATAATTTGGTAGGCATAGGTTTTAGAACGCCTACAGGAACAGTATATGGAAGAATAACTTATAGCGGAGGGCAGATAGTAGAAAATATTGAAGTATTAGCTAGTTCTGATGATGTAGAATTATCAGGTAGTTCCTTCTTTTTTAATGGAGTAAATGCGTTTTTAGATGTTAGAGACCCAAATAACTCTTTGGCAGATTCTGCATTTACTGTTCAGGCATGGATTAAACCGGATATAACGAATTTAAATAATTCAACCATTATGTTCAAACCCGGTAAATACGAATTGGGATTTGATGCAAGTGGTCAATTGTTCTTTGCTGATGCCAATAATCGAGTTAGTTTTGATTATGGAGGCTTTACTGCTACTGATTTTACACATGTTTCTGGGGTGCGAGATGCAGATAAACTTTTGTTATACGCAAATGATTCTTTGTTAGCATCAATAAATGTAGCGGCTAATGCAATAGTGAACAATACCGACAATATATTTATTGGAAGAAACTTAAGCGGAAACTATTTCAATGGATATATCGATGAAATGCGTTTGTGGAATAAAGCTTTAAGTAAAAAGGAAATAAGCAGAGACTATACACGTTTATTGGCTGGAAATGAGAAAGCATTAATTGCTTACTGGCGTTTTGACGAGCCTGTTGTAAATGAATTTTATGATATTTCTTTTAAGAATTCCACTTACAACGAACATCATGGACTGGTATATAATGCAATAAGAAGTGCAATTGAAATTCCAACCACCTCCCAATTGACAATTAAAGGGGTAACTGATGATCAGGGAAATTATATGATTACAAGCATTCCTTATCAGGGTGATGGCAGTATTTTCACGTTCCGACCTCGATTTGGCATCCATCAATTTGATCCTATAAGCGTTAATCGAATTATTAATGCTGATAATTCATCCTATGTAATCGACTTTGTTGATATATCTTCCTTTCCCTTAAGAGTCACCATTCGATACGAAAACAGTACGTATCCGGTAAAAGGGGTAGGTTTTAAAGTAGACGACAGAGCGCTTGTTCTTGGTAATGGTGCACTTGCTGCTACCGATGATAATGGAGAAGTAACTTTAAGTATACCAATTGGCGTACATTCAGTTCAGGCCTTTTTGGCAAATCATAGCTTTATTGGAGACGGATATATAACCACTCCAAGCGGTGCTGATCGAAACTATCAATCAGAAGGTACTGCGATTCTAGAAGATAACACAAAAGTTTATGTGATAGGGCGCGTTTCAGGAGGTGCTGTTCAAGCAGAGATTCCCATCGGATTTTCTCAATCGAAAAATAATTTAGGAGATAATGCTACTGTAACGATAACACTTGCAGGCGCCAAATATAATCTTACTAATACACCTTATACAGAAACTTTTACACAGCATAAACCAAAGATGGAGGCAGATAATTTTATTCCAAAAACGAATATTGTTGATTATAATGATCGTTATGTAAATATTTATCCAAATGTTGAAACGGGAGAATTTGCAGTGGAATTGATACCGGTAAACTTTAATGTTACCGGCGCAACGGTTACTGGGTACGGAAGTTTAATAAATCAGAATATCCCCTTGGATCTTACTTCAATGCTGTATTTGAAAAAAAACACGATCAGTTGGGGAGATTCAATAGCTGATCCTATTTCAGGGATTAAAGAGTGGGGAATACTTTCAGACACAATAGATTACAATGCAAATGTAGATATTATTCATCGTGAAAATCCAATGGTAAGTGTTGCACAATTAGATGGAAAAACAGCATTGTCATTTTTTGGTGATAGTTTAGTAGTAGTCCAATCATTTTCCGGAACAAATGATTCAATAAAGGTTTACGACAGTAACGCAAACACGTATCTTTATAATAACCGCCCTGTTTTTCAACAAAACACAACATATGATTTTAATATATCAGTATTTGAGTCATATAAATACAATAAGGCGAGCTCTGGGCTTGAGGATAAGGTTCCTTCAAAGGATGGTACGGTAGAAATTAACAATACATTCGATTCTGAGCAAGCAATTCATTCTCTTGAAATTGATTCACTTGGAGAAGCTACATATGAATTTATTGCAGGAAATCCTGACCTTGTTAGTGGCCTGAAAACAATTGATATTTCAGCGAAAATTAATAATGGGACCTATAGTTGGACATCCAACAATCCATTTATTTACAACAGTACACACCCGGGAGCATTTGTATTGGGTGCTAGATCTACCGGTACTAATTTTGTAACACAGGGTCCGGACGATGTAAGATTGATTATACGTGATCCACATGGTTCTAAGAGTTCAGCATATGTTGAGGAAGGAACTACTATATCGAATACTGGAACATTTTCTTTTGGCTTATCACTTAAAGCCGGTGGCTCCATAAAAGCAAAATTTGGCCCAAAAGTAGTAACCTATACTGGCACTCCTTTTGGAGGAACAGTTAACACAGCACAAACAGTAGCTAATGCAACTGTATCCGCTAGTATTACTTCATCAACGAAATACTCAGGAACACAAGGCACTGCTATTAAATTACTTTCAAGAATTAGTACGAACAGCGCCAGTGGTTATTTTGGGCATGTTGGACATGAAGGTGATTTATTCGTTGGGAATTCTACAAATTTTACCTATGGAGCTTGTGATAATGTTGTCTTTGCAAAAAAACGAAATGTATCTGACGATGATGTAAAAATATGGGGCTACGATAGTGCAGGCGATGATGATTTTGTGCTTGTTTCACAAAAATCCTTAAATGGATACTTAAGTTTTGGTACTATGTTCGTATATCCTCTGAAGTATATTGAAAACGAACTTATTCCAAATCTCTCCATGATCCGCGACAATATTATGGAAGAAAGTGTTGGATTATCTGAAACAGAGGCTCAAGAAAAAGCAGACTTTACTGAAAAACAAGTATATGTTTCAAAAATTGCCAAAGGAGAAGAAGGATACGGAATCCCTAATGGTAATGATTTCTGGGGCGATGATGCATCAGCTGATGATGAATTTAATGATGGATCCAGTTACACAATATATTTTCCCAGTAATGCAGAAAATTCAAACGATACAATTCTTATCTTATATCAATCTATTGTCAACTGGCAAGAACGGTTGGCCGATAATGAAAAAGCAAAAATTGATGCTACATTGGATGATAATTATTCATTTAGTTCAGGTGCTTCAATTGCAATGAGTAAAACAACGGAAAATAAACACACTTCAAAAATTGAAACAAGTATTGTTATCGGATTAGGTCTTTCTACCGAATTCGGCGGGAAAATTATGGGTGTTGGAACTATAATAAAATCAGACAGATCGTTAACCGCCTCTATTGCAGGTGGTTATGTTGGAAGCGTTAGTAATAGCTATAAAACAGGATTTACACTTGCTGATGAAAGAGGATACTTAAGCGAGGATGTTTGCACTGCTAAGGATGGAAGCTATGTTTTTAAATTACAAGGTGGAGCAACAGCCTGTCCTTATGAAGGAGCGTACAGCTCAAAATATTATAAACCTGAAACAATTATCGATCAGCCTTCCATGCAAATGGAAGTTCCTAAAATAGCTGTGATTGGAAAAACTCAACTTACGGGAATTCCGTCCAATAAAACAGGAGTATTTCAATTGCAATTAACCAATGAGTCGGAAAGTGGAGATGATGCAAAATTTACATTAAAAATTGATGAAGCATCGAATCCTGATGGAGCATCATTTTATTTAGACGGATCCGCACTTGGTAACGGTCGCTCATTCAAAATTAAATACGGAACCCCTCTCATAAAAACATTGGAAGTTGGTAAAGGTGCAAATGCAATGGATTTTAATAATCTTGGGCTAGTTTTAAAGTCGCAATGCCAAGGCTCAATAAAAGATGTTGTTAATATCTCTGTTGGCTTTGTTCCTTCTTGTTCCGATATCGAACTTGAATTTCCAATGGATAAATGGGTTATCAATACAAATTCTGGTGAGACCGAAGATTCTCAATTATTACCTATTTCTGTAAAAGCATACGATGTAAATTATAGTAATTTGAATAGTATCGTTTTGGAATACAAACCTTCTTCTGCATCAGAATCGGCCTGGACGCCAATTCAGACATACTTTATCGATTCTGTTGCATATAAAGCATCGCCTTTACAGCCTGCTCAAAAGCAAATATTAGTAGGTGGTGGCATTAACTTTGATTTTAAAACTTATAATCTTGATAATCAGCGCTATGATATAAGAGCAAGGAGCATTTGCAAAATTGGTCAAGATGAAATTATTGGTTATACCGAAGTTGCAAGCGGAATAAAAGATGCTGTTCGTCCTCGTTTATTTGGTTCGGCATTGCCAGCCAATGGTATTCTAACTATTAATGATGAGATTCGATTGAATTTTAGTGAGGATATTGCCGAAGGATTATTAATCAAAGATAATTTCCAGGTTACCGGTATATTTAATGGGTCGGATGGTGATCATTCCACTTCTTTATTTTTCGATGGCATCAATGATTATTTAAATACGGAGGCTGTTAAAAATATGACAGGAAAATCACTCACTTTTGAGGCCTGGGTACTTAGAAATGAAACAGGTAAAGCTATATTATTCTCACATGGTAATATCAATAATAGCTTTGAATTTGGATTTAATGCAAACGATCAATTGGAACTAAGTATAGGAGGCCAAATTATTTCAACTACTGATGTATTTAATGATTTGGTAAACTGGCAACATTTAGCTGTAGTTTATAATGTAGAAACCAATCTTGTTGCTTTGTATCATAATTTTAAGGCAGTAGCAGAAAACAAAGTCGTAAATGTTCCATATACCGGAGAGGGAAATATAGAATTTGGACGTAGCATTGGAACCCAGGATGCTTATTTATCAGGACGTATGCACGAAGCACGTGTTTGGAATAAAGTAGTTTCTGAAGCTAATATACAGATAAACAGTCTGAAAATGCTTTCTGGAGGAGAACTTGGTTTGTCAGGTTATTGGCCAATGAACACTTCAAAAGGAGAACTTGCAATTGACAAAGCAAGAGGTGCCAATGCAGTAATCAATGGCGCACTCTGGTATATCGATCCAAGAGGAAAAGCCGTATATTTAAGCGGCGATCTATCTTCAGTAAGATTGGAAACTGGAGCTGTTATCGTTAAACCCGACATGGAATTTACTATCGAAATGTGGTTCAAGGGTATAGCGCAAAGCAATACTACCTTAATCTCGAATGGTCGTGGTGATAATCAGGATTATTCAGCAGAAGGGTCGGGAACTGGTTCTCGCGATTTATTATGGATCGGATTCGATGATACGGGAAAATTGACACTTAGAAATAATGGTTATGAAAGTTCAGTTGATGAAGATTTCTTAGATGATAACTGGCATCACCTCGCATTTGCAGTAAATAGAAGAGGAAATGCTCAGATTCTTGTTGATGGCGAATTGAAAAATTATTTCGAAGCTTCAAATGTGGGTGGACTAGCAGGGTCCTATCTTTATCTAGGATTGCGATCCTATAGAGATTTCGTAACGGGAGCAAATGTTAAAGATCAATTATTCACAGGCTCTATAGATGAATTCCGAATTTGGAATCTGTATTTAAATGAAACCCTAATCAAAAAGAACAACAACATTCGGTTAAAAGGAGATGAAATGGGCCTCATGGCTTATTATCCATTTGATGAATACATTATGTTCCAGGGAGAAACTTTCATGCAATTTACTGATGAGGATGTCTTTATTGGTTCTGTTGCAAGCGCCGCTGTTTTGAGTGGAGCTGATGAGTCAGACGACATAGCCCCAATAAAAGGCAGAGGTCCGGTTAAAACACTCGATTTCGACTTTGTCGTGAATAAAGATGCGCTCATTATAAATCTTTTACAAAATAAAGCGGATATTGAAAAAACCATCATCACATTTACGGTCGATAATATTCAGGATATGAATGGCAATAGCATCGCTTCTCCAATCATCTGGACTGCTTATATCGATCGCAATCAAATCAAATGGGAAGATTCCGAATTATTCTTGACCAAAGGAGTGGATGAAGATTTGATGTTTATTGAAAAGATTATCAATACTGGTGGATCTGCCGAAAGGTTCTCTATTGAGAATCTGCCTACTTGGTTAACAGCTTCAGTTACATCAGGAACTATCGAGCCCAGTTCGTCAACAACTGTCTCTTTTGTCGTAAATCCGGCAATAAATATTGGCAGATATGATCAAGTAATTTATCTCAGAAACTCAGACGATGTTGTTGAAGCTCTGAATTTAACATTGACTGTTAAAGGTGAAACACCCGATTGGACTGTCGATCCTGCTGATTTTCTTTATAATATGTCGATATATGCCAAGTTAAGGGTAAATAATATTTTCTCAAAAGATGCGGAAGATATACTCGCTGCCTTTGCAAATGGAAAATGTGTAGGCCTTACAAATGTGCAATATGAAAGTCGTAATGATATGTGGTATGCATTTCTAACAGTTTATTCAAACCAGACTCAACATAATGGTCTTAGTTTTAGAATATGGGATGCAAGTACAGGAAAGACTTATCTGGCCGATGCGGGTATGACGATCGATTTCGTAAATAATAGCGTAGTAGGGTTGCCTGTTGAGCCTATAATATTTGATGGTAAGGAATTGGTATTTCAAAACTTTGAATTGAAACCCGGTTGGAACTGGATTTCTTTTAATGTCAATTCAAGTACTTTACAATCGCTTGATGGAACATTAGCAAATATGGACTGGCGTTCTACTGATTTCTTTAAAAGCGAAGCCGATAATATAAGTGCTAACTACTCTGAAATTCAGTCCAAATGGATTGAAGAAAGATCTTTAGTTCTAAACAACTCTTTAATGTATAAATTATCTTCTTCAGTGCCTCAGACCTTGAGTTTAGTAGGGGCTTATATTTTACCGTCCACTCATCCGATTACAATAGATGCAAACAACTGGAATTATATAAGTTATTTGCCTACAGTAAAGCTAACACTTGATGAAGCTTTAGCGGGTTATGATGCAGTAAATGAGGATGTTATAAAATCGCAAAAGAGCTTTGCTATGTTCTCTCAAAATATTGGATGGGTGGGTAGTTTATCTTATCTCGAGCCAAATATTGGATATATGATGAAGCGAAATTCTTCAACAGGTACAAGTTTTACGTATCCCAATAATAGCGGATCGATGAGTGCTATGAAAAATTTTATCGATGAATCGTATTCTCCTTTTGTAAATACTTTCTATTCAGGAAATATGAGTATTGTGGCTAAAAGCGATATAAAAGCCAAAATCAATGATCAAATTTTAGCCTTTATTGGAACGGAATTAAGTTCTGAATCTGAAGTACAGGCTGTTAATGGAGAATTAATGTATTTTATTACCGTAACAGGGGCCGATAATTTGCCAATATCGTATGCTCTCAAGCGTAATGGAGAAATTATTGGAATTACAAATCAGTTAGTTCCTTTTAGTGAAAATTCGATTAGCGGGTCCATTTTAAATCCAATTGTACTTGAGTTTGAAAAAGAAGAATTAGGTTTCAATGTTTATCCAAATCCTATAAGAGATTTTGTAAACATTTCATTATTGTCAAAGAGTACAAGGGAGATAACAATTAAAATCTTTGATCTTGTAGGAAGAGAAATGATTACAAAAATAGGTTCTCCTGTGATTAATGGTCTATCCAATACGCTGATAAATTGTAATTTATTAAAACCTGGTATGTATTTAGTTTACATAACGGTGGATGGAGTTACAAATATTCAAAAAATAGAAAAAAAGTAAAATCAATTTTTTAAGGAAGCAGGATCAAAATCCGATGCTGCTTCCTTATTTTTATAAAAACAAAAACTATGAAATTCACAAAACTAATATTTGCCATTTGCCTCGG
>CAYPOW010000151.1:0-7990 GCA_964412145.1 uncultured Draconibacterium sp. | reverse complement strand
TGTCAACAATTTGATATTCCAACTGATCATCAGAAAGGTTATACAAACTTTGAATAATAAGGGCTTTGAATAATGTCAATCGGTTGAATGGGGGGGCGCCCACCTTTCGATAAATCCCTATCTTCATTTTTAAACGCTTCATTTATAGGAGATTCAAATATTTTCCAGTCAATAAATTCGTTCAGTTTTTGTAGCGGATCACCAAGTTTGGTAAGTTTTTCCAATAAAAAATGATCGTCAAATAGTTCAAGAGGGTTTATATTTTTCATAGCTGATTAATTTTTCCCTGAAAAAAATCAAACCATGCAAAATTTGCAAGTTCATTTTATTAACAATCAGATGAATATATCAACATAGGTTTTTAGAGGTGCCCTTAAGCCTGAAGTATGAACCATCCTCAATGTATGTGTCCAGTCTTTTCCTACTGCAGGTGTAAATATATGGTAATTCTGAGCATATAAAACTTCTAAATGACAGGATTGATTTTCATATAAATGGTATAAATGGAATGTCTGATAAATCTTTTATGGATGACTATTTGGCACAATTAATAGAGTTATTTTATAGACAACCATTCGTATTACTTGATAAAATAAAAAATCCAGTTCATACATTATTACAATCAGAAGTCCAAGGAAAGAAAATTAGTAATGATTTTATTGATGATTTAAATGATAAAATTGAATTAGCCGCAGTTTTCCAAACAATATTACCAGTCCAGTTGTTGCGATGGTTTCGAAAGTTATGGCGTAAATCGCAACCAGGGATGAAAGTTCGCTGGCTTATTTAATCTCGCATTTAACTGTTTTGCAGGCTTACGAAGAACTTCATAAATCAGATTTAAAAATAGTGTAAAAAAAATCCCGCTAAGCGGGATTTTAAATTACACTCCCCATTTTTTTCAAATATGTTTAAACAGCCTTTTAATTATATCCCGGGTTTTGTGGCATAACCCTCGTAATATTCGCGTCAATTACTGGTTGAGGAATAGGATATAGTTTGAAGGTTTCATTGACAAATTGACCCCCGTTATGATTGTACATTCTTGTTCTCTCAAGCCACTTTCCAGTTCTAAGTAACGTCCATCTTCTATGTTCTTCCATAGTCAACTCTCTTGCTCGTTCGTCAAGTATAAAATCAATATCAACATCTTCCCCACTAATATCACTTGCATTTGAACGTCTTCTTATAACATTAATGGTTTCTGCAGCATCATTACTATGCCCAAGGTTAAATTCAGCTTCAGCTTTTAAAAGATATGTTTCAGCTAACCTAAGATAAACTTGATCGTGATAAGATAATCTGTCAGTAACAGGATCCCTTGTATATTTGTTTACGCCTAATACTTTCTTTAAATAAGGACGAAGTACATTTACTCTGTTAGTGGGAGATAGATCTGGATCATCTAGCCAGTCTGTCCATATAGTATCACCATATTGGTAACCAGGCGGGATTCGATCAGCCTCAAAAGGAGAATTATCTTCTGCATCCTTTAAAACATAAAATTTCCTTATCGCATAATAAGAAAACCTGTCATCCTGATCTTCAAAAAGAGTAAAAAAATAATTTGGGGGTTGACAACGAGTACAGCCTCCTCTTCCTCCTCTTTCCCAGGTAGCACGAAATGGTCTCACTCCATTAACTACAATATCTTCAATTCTACTCATATGAATTCTACGCCAAGAACTACCTGGGGAACCACCTGGTGTGCCATATCCCCACTGGAAAACCCATAAAGCTTCTGTGTTCCCTTCTTCCCGATTTGCATTTCCATCCTGAAACATATCCATGAATACAGGGCGATCAGGTTCGTCAGCTAAAATTCCATATCTCTCCGTAATCAATTTATAATCTGGAGTATTGATAACTTTGTTTGCCCAATATAATGCACTATCAGATTTATTAATTGTCAAATACATTTCCGATAAATAATGCTGTACTGCTCCCTTAGTTAATCCTCCTCTTAATTTTGGCTCTACAGGTATGAATTTCTCTGCAAATAATAAATCCGATATAATCTGTTTTCGTACCTCAGAAACAGGAGATCTTTCCCAGTCTGTTTTAATTGTTGATCCCAACGACTCTTCAAGTGATAAAGGAACATCTCCCCATCCAAAAGTAAGATGTCTATACGCCCATGCTCTTATAGCTTTAGCTTCAGCTATAATCCTATTTTTATTTTCAGCTGCAGAAGAATTTCCACCCGACCAATCTACATTTTCTTTTTTTCCCGCCTGTCCAATAATAGTATTTGCTTGATTAACCACCTCATACAACCAAGAAAAACGTTGATAAATCCTTTCATGCTCAGAATTAAGATCTTCCCAATGCTGAAATGTCATAGAAATGTTCTGATGATCCCTGTTAGCAGAGTTTGGAACTAATACATCGGTTCCACCCATAAACATTTCGCCATAGTGATTATTTCCTCCTTGTCTTTCCATTCTTACCAAAGCATACAAAGAGTTTATACCTGTTTCAAATCCTGCTAGATTTACATATAAGGCTTCAGTAGAAATAAGATGAGGGAGATTTTCATCTAATATATCTTCTTTAAAACACCCCATAAATAATGGAATAATAACAAGTAATGTTAAAATTTTTGTTAATTTATTTTTCATATTGTTTAATTTTATAAAATTCAAATTATTAATCCTTAGAATCCTAAATTTATTCCGAAAACAAATTCTTTTTGCAAAGGTGTGCTTGTTTGACTATCCAATTCAGGATCTAATCCTCTCCAATCAGAAATAGTAAATAAATTCCGCGCGGAAAAATATAACCTTAATTTACTTATGTTAAAATCACTGACAAGGTGAGAAAAATCATAAGATAACGATATATCCTTTATTCTTATGAAGCTGGCATCTTCATAAACATATCCTCTAATCCCTGACATGAATTCTGCACTAATGTTATTCTTCACATAGTCATTTGTAGGATTATCAGGCGTCCACCAATCCTTCGCCCAAGTGTTTCTTCTTATAACTGAGTATGTTTCGAGATCAGTTAAATAAGGATATACATTCTTTGTTATTCCGTGTACTCCATGTATAAAAATATCCAATTGAAAATTTTTATATGAAATCGTATTCGTCATACCCCACATGACTTTGGGGTCAAGTTGCCCAAGTATCTGTTTATCATTTCCATCAAGAATACCATCTCCATTCACATCCTCTAATTTTACAAAACCAGGTTGGGAACTCCATTTGGCAGCCTCTTCTATTTCATCTAATTGCCATGTGCCAATCCATTTATAATCATAATTCACTCTAATAGGTTCCCCAATAAACCAAGAGTTTGCGACATCATTTACCTCTTCGCCATTTTCGTCAAGTATTCCATATAATGAAACTATTTCATTTCGAATATATGCAATGTTTCCTGAAGTGTTCCATTTTAATCCATTGTTCTGGGAAATAATATTTCTTGAGTTTATTGAGAATTCCACACCATTATTTTTAGTTTCTCCAATATTCTGAATAATAGACGAAATACCATGTACGGCAGATATTGTTCTGTCCAATAATAAATCAAAAGTATTTGTTTTATAAACGTTAAGATCACCTGTGATTCGATTGTTTAATAAACCAAAATCTAAACCGAAGTTAAATGTTTTAGAAGATTCCCAACTAAGATTATCTTGTCCTAATACACTCGGTTTATACCCTGCCTGAGTAATACCCATATCAATATAGTCATTTGAGGTTAATCTTGAAATTGATTCATAAGCACCTACTGCCTGATTACCATTTAGTCCATAAGAAGCTCTAACTTTTAAGTTACTTATTAAATCCCATTTAAAGAATTCCTCATTTATAATATTCCAACCTACTGCAAAAGAAGGGAAAATACCCCATTTTGAACTAGAACCAAATCCAGAAAAACCATCTCTTCGTCCTGTTAAGGTTAAAAGATATTTATCGTTATACACATAGTTAAGTCGTAACATCTGAGATAAAAGGTTTGTTTGGCTGAAACCATATGAATTATTTACGACTTCTGCTTGTGCAATGGAATAATATGAAAGAAAATCATGCGGAAATTCTGACGCTTCAACCCTTCTATCTGAATAGCCATCTTCTTCAAAACTAATTACACCAGTTGCAAAAATATTATGTTTACCAATTTGACGATTATATGAAAGGATGTTCTCAATAACGTAGTTATAGTATTTTCTGTTGCGGGTATCCGATCGACCATTTACATTAAAACCGCTTAATGTTGATCTATCACGATATTCCGCATCATCTCTGAATCTATATCTTACACCAGTATTAATTCTGTTGCTCAATCCCTTAATAAAGGGAAAGTCAACAACTAAATAATTATTTGAAATAACTTGATAAGAATTACTTGTGTTATCATATAATAAAGGCTCAAGGGGATTAGAGCCTTCATCTTCAGGCCATGGATACATAGTAATATTTCCATCAGCATCAAAGGGAGTGGTTAAAGGATTTCGAGTGAACATTGCTGACATACTTACTGGTGCTCCGCTTTCATCGGTATAAGCTAACTGTGTTCTAGTACCAAGGGTTAACCAATTTGTAATTTTCGTATCAATATTTAATCTTGTTGAAACACGCAAATAATCATCATTCTTAAGAAGACCCTGAACGTTAGTTAAGCCTGTACCTATAAAAAATGTTGTATTATCAGAACCTCCAGAAGCTGTTATATTATGTTGTTGACTATTTCCTTTTCTCAATCCGAGGTCAAGCCAGTCTACTCCCTCTCCAGAATCATATACTGCTTGTTCGGTTAAGGTTATCTGACCTGGAAACCTTTCCTCTTTAAAATGGTAAAATTCATTACCAGTCATTGGTTTCACAAGGTTTGAATATTGTTGAATCGAATAATAGCCATCATATGTTAATTTTGTTTCTCCTTTTTCTCCTGTTTTAGTTGTAATAAGAATAACCCCATTTGAGCCTCTTGAACCATAAATTGCTGCTGCTGACGCATCTTTTAAAACTTCAATTGACTTAATATCGTTGGGATTTACATCACTAATATTCCCTCCATAAGGTATACCATCAATTACAATTAAAGGTGTATTACTTGCCGTTATTGAGTTTCGTCCTCTTAATAATATTATCTCACTAGGTGAAGCTCCAGCTGAGGTCGTTTGTATCATAACTCCTGGAATTGCACCTTGTAGAGCTTGAGAAATGTTTATGTTGGGAACCATTTCCAATCTTTCTTGCCCTAAAGAAGCAACAGTACCAGTGATATCACTTTTCTTTTGCACTCCGTATCCTATCGCAACAACCTCTTCAAGCCCTATTGTTTCTACCTCCATCACCACCATAAAAAAAACGCTGCCGTCTAATGGAACTTCCTGCATTTTCATCCCTATAAACGAAAACTGAAGCGTTTCGGCACTTGAAGGAACGGAAAGGTTGAAGCTGCCATCCGGATTAGTTATTGTGCCAACGGTTGTGCCTTTTACAACCACTGAAACTCCCGGCAGCGGAAGGCCCTTCTGGTCGTTGACTACGCCGCTAATCGTTTTTTGCTGTTGCTGTTGCGAATAGGTTAGTACTTTGTCTGCTTTCCGGATGATGATTTGCCGCTCGTAAACATCGTAAACCACGCCTTCACCGTCCAGCACCTTGTCGAGGATTTGATTGATCGTGGCATCTTTAAAGTTAAGGCTAACCCTTTTGTCCACATTAAAATCCTCGTTTTTGTACAGAAAGACAAATTCGCTGTTGTCTTCCACATAAGCAATCACATCGCGGATTGTCTGGTCAGTCATCCGGATGTCGAATTTCGTGCCCTCCGAATAGCTATTGGCATTCGCCGTAAACATCAAACCAAAGATGAGTACAATTGTGATACGCATAATTCGTCCCCATTTCTTTACGATCCCCGGACCGTGACAATCCATTAATCCATTTTTTTTCATAAGTTTGAATAGTTTTAAATGTTTAAATTACTTTTAACAGGTATTTGAACGAATCGGGAAATGTAACAGCATTTTCCGGTTGTTTTTATTTTATTCCATAATTATTCTCATTTAACTTCACGAAATCAAACCCGGTAAGTTTAGACAAGTATTCGAATACTTCATCTTTTCCTTTGGTAACGTCTAATTTTCCGGTAATCTGGATGCTTCCTTTAAATGGGTCATCAAAATGAAAGCGGATATTATAATACCGTTCCAGCTTGAGGGTAATGCGGTTTAAATCGGTATTGGAGAAGCTGAATAGGCCTTCTGTCCAAAGCGAATAATACTCAACATCAACATCATAAATTTTGGTCTCCTTGCTTTTCTTATTGAAATAAGCCAGTTTGCCGGGGGATAACTGAATTTTCTTTTCCAGCAAGCCTGCGTAGGTGCGCGATAATTCTATACGGCCTTCGGTCAAAGCAGTTTGTACGGAATAATCTTCGGGGTAAGCCGAAACGTTGAACTTTGTTCCCAGTACTTTTATTTCAACATCGGTGGTTTTAACAAAGAAGGGTTGATCTTCATTTTTCGCTACTTCAAAAAATGCTTCGCCCACGAGAAAAACTTCGCGTCTTTTGTCCATAAACTCCGATGGATAAATCAGCTTGCTACCTGCATTGAGCCAAACCCGGGAACCATCGGCGAGGGTTATTAATGAACGGCTGCCGTATGGAATGATTAGCGTGTTGATCTCCGGTGTTTTTCCGGCAGTTTGTCTTTTTACGGCTTCATCCCGGTTGACAATTATTTTACCCGAATTGGAATAATCCAGTTCCGAGGCCCCTGAATTCAACTGAATTTGCTGCTTGTCGTTTATGATGAGTATCGGTTCCTGAGCATGGGCAGGCAAGGCGGAATTTTCTACCACAAACGCTGCTCGCCTACTGTCCATGTACAGGTAAACTAAACTACTACCAATCGTAAAAAACAAAAGTGCCACAGCGGCGTATTTCATCATGTTTTTGAAAAATATTTTATGCTTTTTTCTCCGGTCAACCGTTTCGAGCTGCTTGATTATTCGCTGTGCCAGTTTTGTCTTATAATCATCGTTTAAATTTTTGTTGGTGAATTTCAGGTGTTTTTCAAACCGTGATTTAAATTCCAAAACGGCGTTGGTTTCCTCCGGATTTTGTTCGAGATAAGTTGCCCAATATGCGTTTAACTCTTCCGTAGGATGAAAAATCCATTTGAAAAAAAGCGGATTTTTTATTAATCGTTTGTGAATGTACATGCCGTTTTATGAGTTTAATTACTTATAAGAGATGGAAAGCGCGAAAAGGGGACAAAAAAATGCAATTATTTTTTACAGCTATAAAAAAAATGCGAAAAAAGAAACTATTTGCTTTGAAACCGTTCTTTAAAATATTTCAAGGTTCGTTGTACCTGTTTTTTTACGGTATTGGGTTTGAGGTTGAGAAGTTGTCCGATTTCGGTGTAGGTGAGCTCGCTATTAAATTTCAGGAAAAGGAGTTCCCGTTTCCTGCTGTCCAAGTTTTTTATTTCTTCTTTTAGTAATAAGAGTTGTTCATCAAGTTGTTGTTCATTATCCTGTTCTTCAATTGGAAATTTCAACTCGAATAAAAGCCCATCATTGTTAGAATAATCGAAACGCCGGTTTTCTTTCAACTTGCGGACGATGCTGTTTTTTAAGGATTTGAACAAATAATATTGCAGGAATTCCGGGTGGTGCAATTTCTTCCCATACGTGTAAACGTCAACAAAAACATCCTGAATTGCATCTTCTAATAAACTTGTATTGGAGGTGATTCTTGAACCGTAAGCAAACAACACATCAATGAATTCGTTGTAAATGGTTTTAAATGCTTCGCGATCGCCATCACGGAACTTATCCCAAACCGATTGCCAGTATTTTTTTTCAGTAATTTTCAAAGATTGATCGTTTTAGGTTTGATCGTTTGGACAAAGCTATGAAAACAGTTTCAAATCAAAATATTAAATAATCGAAACATTTAAAGGGCACCTCTAAAAACAGATTTTTGCCCGGTTAATAATACGATAAAATTATAC
>CAYPOW010000150.1:0-8010 GCA_964412145.1 uncultured Draconibacterium sp. | reverse complement strand
TAATGCGATGCAGGATGCACAACGTTATATCGACAATATTCGGAAAGACTTACCGACCGATATTCAAAGTCCGGTAATGAGTAAGATATCACCCAACGATTTGCCAATAATTTCGATTAGCGCAACCAGTAATTTGGCCTCTACTAGTTTCTATCAAAAAATGAAGGACGAATTCCTGCCACAAATTCAACAATTAAAAGGTGTTGCTGAAGTAACTATACTCGGTGGGGAAGAGCGTGAAATCCAGGTAAAAGTAGATCAGAATAAACTAAAACTCTACAACATTTCATTAGCACAAGTCGTAGAAGCCATTAATCGTTCAGGTTTGGATCTTCCGGCTGGAAAAGTACAATCGGAAAAGGAAAATAATTCAGTTCGACTAACCGGTAAATTTGCAAAAGTAGAGGATATTATGAATGTTCAGGTAGCGATGCCAGCTCCCGGAAGCCCTGTCTATGTGAAAGATATTGCGAGCGTAATTGATGGCGTGAAGGAAATTACATCTGTAAGTCGATACAATGGAGTAAGTGGAATAGGACTCATGCTTAAAAAGCAAGGCGATGCTAATGCAGTGGATGTTTCAGGCCTGGTACGCGAAAAGTTGAAAAATATTGAGGAGAAAAACACAGAGGCAGGTGTAAAATTTATTGTTGCAGATGATTCTACAGATAATACAATTGCAGCTGTGAATTCAGTTGTAAAAGATTTAATCTTAGCTATTATTCTCGTGTCGATCGTGATGCTTCTGTTTTTGAGAAGTTATCGAAATTCTTTAATCGTTTTAGTATCCATTCCTACTTCGCTTGTAACTGCTTTTGCAGTGATGTGGTTGCTTGGTTATACGTTAAATCTGATGACATTACTCGCCATGTCCCTAATCATTGGAATTCTGGTAGATGATGCTATTGTGGTGTTGGAAAATATTCAGCGGCATTTAGATATGGGCAAGGAAAAGCGAACGGCCTCGATGGATGGACGAATGGAAATTGGATTTTCTGCAATCTCAATTACACTGGTCGATGTAGTAGTTTTTCTTCCAATTTTATTCTTGCAGGTTTTTATTGCCGATATGCTGAAACAATTTGCCGTGGTCGTAATTACCTCAACCTTAACGAGTTTACTTGTAGGTTTTACGTTAACGCCCTGGTTGGCATCACGCATTGGTAAAAAGGACGATTTAAAACCTACGAATATCCTTAATCGTTTTCTGCTTTGGTTCGAAAGCCAACTCGAAGCCTTTATTCAGTGGTATGGAAAACAATTGAAATGGGTGCTGAGTCATAAACTTATTTTTATTGGATTTGTGATTGTCTTGCTGATTTTTACCGCAGGAATTATGAAACAAAGCATCATTGGAAAAGAAATGATGTCGACCGGTGATCAGGGAAAATTCAGATTAAATCTGGAATACGACAAAACCACAACTGTACAACAAAATAATATTGTTTCTCTGCAAGTTGAAAATTATATCCTTCAACAACCTGAAGTGGCGACATTATTCAGTAATGTAGCAGGAGCGAGCGCCGGAATAGGTAGTTTAGGAGTAGGGTCTGCCAACAAAGCAGAATTTACGATCCAACTAAATCCTGAGAAAGAAAGAGGCATTAAAACGGAAGCCTTTATGAAATTGCTGCGGAACGATCTGGAAAATGAGTTTTCTGCAATCAATTTTTCGATGGCTGTTATTGGATTGCTTCCAAAATCGGCACCTATAAAAATTACACTGAGTGGCGGCTATATAGATCAGGTGATGAAAACTTCGGAGGAGTTAAAATCATTTATTGAGAAAATTCCGGGTGCAGATAATGTTCAACTATCAGTAGTTGAGGGTAATCCAGAATATAAAGTAATTCCTGATAAAGATAAAATGCAACGGTTGGGACTTACAACTGCTTATGTTGGTTTAAATTTGAGAACAGCTTTTACTGGAAATGAAGATGCCACCTTAACTGAAAATGGCACAGAATATCCCGTACGGATTTTCTTAGATGATTTTAATCGGAGAAACTTTGAAGATGTACAACGTCTTTCCATTGTAAATCCAATGAATCAGCCAATTGAAATATCGCAATTTGCAGAAGTCAAGCAGGATAATTCTCCTTCTCTTCTTGAGCGTCTCGACAGACAGGCTTCAGTAACTTTAACTGCCGAATCGTTTGGACGGCCTTCAGGAACACTTGCTGCTGATGTACTTAGCTACCTCGATGCAAATCCAATGCCTGAAGGTGTAAAATTAACCTGGGGAGCAGATATCAAGACTCAAAATGATAGTTTCGGTGCTTTGGGATCGGTTTTAATCATTTCATTTATACTTATTTACTTGATTATGGTGGCGCTTTACGATAGTTATATTTATCCTTTTGTCGCCCTATTCGGAATACCTGTTGCTGGTATTGGCGCCTTTCTGGCACTGAATTTAACATCGAATAATATTACTTTAT
The DNA here is from genome assembly GCA_964412145.1 of uncultured Draconibacterium sp. Classification (GTDB taxonomy): domain Bacteria; phylum Bacteroidota; class Bacteroidia; order Bacteroidales; family UBA12170; genus UBA12170. The sequence goes on along the minus strand of CAYPOW010000150.1, from coordinate 5,569 downwards.
TTGCTCTTTTAGGCTTGATTATGCTGATGGGTTTGGTGACTAAGAATGCCATCTTAATTGTGGATTTTACGAATCAGTTAAAAGCTCAAGGCAAGCATTTTAAAGAAGCCTTGATTATGGCAGGGAAAGAGCGTTTACGACCCATTTTGATGACAACTCTTGCTATGGCTATTGGTATGATGCCAATTGCTTTAGCCAGCGGAACGGCCAGTGAATGGAAAAACGGATTGGCCTGGGTAATTATTGGAGGTTTGCTTTCCTCTTTGATTCTAACGGTTTATTTGGTTCCCATTGTTTATTACACAGTGGATTCGATAAAAGAAAAGATTGATTTAAGAAAAAAGAAATAGTATGAAGAAATCATTTCTAATCATTTTATTAATTCCACTAGGCTTTTTATTTTCATCATTTGAAAATAATATGGAAGATACTTATTCATTAACCATTGAGGTAGATGATTTACGAAATTCACTGGGTCAGGTTCAATATGCCTTGTATAATGTGGATGGAACTATTCCCGATGAACATTATAAAAGATTCTATAAAATTGCAAATGAGGAGATTATAAATGGTATCTCTAGTTTGACTTTTGACAATCTAGCTGCAGGAAAATACGCTGTTAATATTTTGCATGATGAAGATAGAAATGGTAAAATAAAAAAGGGCTTTGTTTTACCAAAAGAGGGGATAGGGTTTTCCAATTTTAAATCGATAGGATTATTAAACAGACCTTCATTTAGGAAAGCTTCCTTTCAACTGGATCATAATCTAAAAATAAAGGTTCAGATTATTTATTTGTAGCAGATAAAATAGCTTGCATATTTTGCAAATAATGCGGCTAAAGCCAAAATTAGAATTAAATATTTACCGTCAGATTTATCTGACGGTAATTTAAATTAAATATTTGTATTGGATAGAACCTCAATCTATTACCGTTTGCTTTAGCTAATGGTAATACGCAAATAGCCAAAAGGCTTTAGCCGCATTATTGTATTGGACAGAACTGCAATCTATTACCGTTTGATTTAGCAAACGGTAATATGCAAATAGCCAAAAAAGCTTTAGCCGTATTATTTGGAAATGATAAAAGGGTAAAATATAAATTTAATATTCGGTTTCATGTCTATCAGTAAAAAACAACAAATGAAAAAATTTTCCTATTTCTTATTGATTTTCGTTTTTGCTACACATTCCAGTTTAGGGCAAGAATCAGAAACAGAATCTAATATTGGAATTGCCCTCATATCACAGGTGAATCAGGGAAATAGCTATATCACTTTTCCTACGGATATTGGAAACCTTGAACCGCTTTGGTTTGAAGGGAATATTATTCCGAATTTTTATCTAAGGCAAAGTCAGAACTCCCGTTTGATGGGTGTTCTGACGCCTCAGATTATCATCAGGATGTTTCAGGAGGAATCTTTCCCTGTTCGTACTCCGAGTTATATGCCGCAAGTGACTGTGTATTATTCGTTAAAAGAAGGCGAAAACTCAAGGAATTTAAGCGTTTTTGGTCGTCTGGCGCATCATTCCAATGGACAGGAAGGCGATTTCTTTTTGGAAAATGGCGAAATAAATCTGAAAACAGGGAATTTTGCTACTAATTATTTTGAGCTTGGAATTATAGCAACGAATGTCAATACGCGTTTTAATGCCTATCAATTTTTTAAAACATCCATCGAAATTTATCCTGAAGACCTAATTCAGGAGGAGCTTCGCGGAATATACAGTCGGTACAGATGGCATAATGCGTTTTCTATTTTTAAACTTCCGACACAGGGAATTCAAAGTCAGTCAAAAAAGCCGGCCATTTCAATTAAAGGAGAAACAACATGGATGTTTGGAGATTATAATAATCTGAATGCTACATCTTTAGATAGATTAAACTTTCGCCTGACGTTTTATTATCATCCAAAATTTCTGGAAGATATTGGCCTTTTTGTTCAGTATTATCATGGCTCGGATTATTACAATATGTATTTCGATCATCGGATAGATGTACTTCGATTTGGATTTATGACAGAAAAATTAAGGTTTTAAAATTTAATTTCTCAAATAGAGTAATCGGGAGGATAATTGAGCCTCATCTCCATTTTTAGTTCTTAGAATGAGTCTGTAAATATACAGACCTTCAGTAATCTTGATGCCTTGGCTATCTCTTCCATTCCATTGAATAGTTTCTGAACTATATCCAGTACTTACGATCTTGTCTGAGAATTGCCTCAACAATCGACCTTCAAGACTATAAATTGAAAGAATATATTCAAGCTCTTCTTCCGCTTTATTGTGTTGAAAAGAAAAAGTAGTTCGTTCCGAAAAAGGATTCGGGTAATTGAATAGATCTTCTATTCTTAGGTGTGCAGAGTTAGCTACTATAAACTTCAGCCTTGCTGAGGTAGAATTATTATTGATATCCCAGACCTGAATTTCAATTTTATGCATTCCTTCCTCTAAATTTGAAAAAGGAAAAATAATAGAACCGCTTTTATAAGTATCAAAATCAGATTCGTAATAATCGTTTAATACTGTTTTATCTTGCTCCTTTTCATCGATAATTAGGGAAATATCGTGCATAATCTCCAATAAAAACATTATAATTATAAGTAATTAATATTATGATGCATTTCAGTCTTCATAGAAATAAATGCAAATAAAATTCTTATTCTATTAGAGGAGCAGTTTGAGAAATTGTACCTGAATGGCTGTCTCCAAATGAAGTTATTGAACCAAAATCAGCATAAATATTACGACCATTACCAGTTTGGCTTCCAGTATTGTCATTACCAATTTGCTGGATATTTGCTGAATTTTCATGGCTAGAGCATCTACCTGTAAACATTTGAGTGTCAGTATTGGTATTAATATCTGTCTTATTGCACGAAAAGACAATGGTTAGCCCCAGAACACAATAAATCAGAAAAATCTTTCTTTTAAATAACATTATATTCTGGTTTAAAAAAAGAGCCGGCAATTAGAATTGCCGGCCCTAATAATTATTTGGCAAGAATGCCATTAAATGAAATTAATTAGTTGACATCAATATCGACAGCATCAACTGTGACATCATTGTCATAAATCTGCATAGTAGCACTATCATACCAACCAACCTTGTTAGTTTTTAGTGTTAATGCTAATCCATGTCCTATAGCAACAGCAGGAGTACTCACTGTAATTGTTGTGCCATCTACAGTAATTGCAATGTTAATAGTGCCAGTAATTTTAGCATCCAAACCATCATAAACAGTTTTAGCACCTGAACCGGCAAAAGGAACAGAAACAGTAGTTGAAGCAGTGCCTGAATAGATATAATCTGGCCAATCTGTCAAAGAAGTTGGACCAGAGGTAATCATAGTTGTAGGAACATCAATAGTTGATTTGTCGAATGTTACAGCAAAACTCATATTGGTGTACCCAGGCAAAGCAGTTAATTCATCTGTATCCAAAGTTAACACATCGCCCAACCGTTTTCCATAAATATAAACTGGAAAACTTGCAGCATTAGGCAAAACATCAAAGATTCCCAGATACGCAGGTACATTACTTGCATCCTCAGTTTTAGCGACCATCCTAATTTGCATTGCAGGCGTGTAATTTGAATATACCATTAGAGTTGCTGGAAAATGTCCAGGGTTATTAGCAGGATTCCCCCAGAAAATAGCAGGATCCGATCCAGCTAAAAATTCTGAACCGTCAACCAAGGCAAAAGTACCTGATGGTGCTGGAACTGCAGGAACTCCTGAGGTAAGTTGTTTGTACATGTACAAATAACGAGTCACACCAACTGGTAAGGTCTTAAGGGTAACGTCACCATCCTGGATAAAAATATTACCAGAAACGAACTTGGCATGCTCTATTTGAGGTTGAATAGCATACTCTATTTGAGGTTGAATTATATCCGCTGGTTTGTTACAAGAGACAATAACTAAGGCCAACAAAATGGCCCACACTGATAATTTCAATAATTTTTTCATGATTTTAAATTTTAGTATCTTTTTAATTAGTTAATTTACTTGAAGGTTTCTATCACTATATTTAAAATAGCTACCTCCTTTTTTGCTGTCCTAATCTTTGTTAGTTAGAAGAGTAGAGCAGCAGATTTTTTTGTTAGAAAATTGTTTTTACCGAATTCCGTAACAATCGCAGTATTGTTATATTCAGTTGGTACCCGTTCTGCCGCGTTCTGCGTCCTTAGAATGGAGCGGCGAAAACTTTTTCAGGCAATGCGAATAATCTTTTCATGGTTTTTGAGTTTTTACTAGTTGATGCGTAGATTAAAAGTGTATTTATTAGTTTTTGATAATTTTAAATGTTTTTAATACCTTCTGATTGTCCATTACCCTCAGAATATTAGAAGATGGAATTAATGGATTGACAGAGATTAATGCTTCGCTATTTTTTATCCTTTTTGTTTGAAGTAATTTACCTGTAAAATCGAATAGTTGATAAGAAAATGTTTCGCTTTAGAAGTTTTCAATTTTAAGCGTAAAAAAAATCGGAAGCAGGATTTGGATAGGCTGAGCATAAAAGCTCAATTCCTGTTTCAGGTTCAATCGCTGTTAAAATACTATAAGCTTGCCGAACCCCTGAACCCATGGAACCATGGACCCTCCACTTCCAAATACAGGTGTGTAAAAGATCTGGCCAATGGAGTAACTTATAGAGCTTCCTCCTGCTGTTATCCAGGAACCTGATGGTGTGATTGCTTGTTGAGCTTGCAAACCGGTAATGCACAGCACAAATAAGAGTGCGAGCGTTAATTTTAACTTTTTACGTGGCATAATAAACCTCCTTATTTAATTTATAACTTTATGTACAATTTATCCTAAGCATAAGCTTAAAGGACAGCTAATTGTTTACTTTTAAAAGCTAATGGATACCCGAAATCAAATATGGATATAGATAGCGTTTTTAAATCAATTCAACTCTTTTTTACAAAAGAGTAAAAGTTACTTTCATTAAAGAACTTTATTCTATGAAGTCAATAAGATCTGTTTGTATGCTTATTAGGCTAAATAGTATAATCATTCGTATGTATAGTAATACCAGAAGAACGAACAGTAAGATTCTGATATTCAAGTGATCATAGACTAAGCAATAAATATACCAAAAATAGATATATTGATTTACAATACTGCATACCAGCATATTACAAATAATTAACATATCATTAACAAAAATGCACAATGTCCATTAAATGGATTATTTCTTAAATTGAAAATGTAAATATTGATTAGAAACAAGAAGTTTAAACAATGGCTCCCACTATTTTTCTGCCTTAATATAAATAAGCCAGTTTACTTATTGATGCTTTTTTTGCATAAATAGTTTGTCCATCAGGAAGAATTATTTTCATATTTATGCTTCATTTTGGTGAGTGGTGTGGTAGCTAGTATTGTTTGTAAAGGTGTGCTCACAGCTTCTCCAAAAGGAATTGGAATTTTTTTTATGGTGATCTAAATAATTGGTAGACAACAATTTAATAAGCATTACTCTTCTACTCGCCAATCAATAGGTTTCAATCCATTTTGGCTAAGAATCTGATTTGTGTTCGAAAAATGCTTGCTTCCAA
>CAYPOW010000149.1:0-8013 GCA_964412145.1 uncultured Draconibacterium sp. | reverse complement strand
GCATGATTATCAAGCACATCACGAATAACTTGAACCTGAGGCAAAATCATTCGACCGACAGGTGCTTCTGTATCGATTGGAGTAACCAACAAAACCACATCGTCTTTCTTAATAATATCGCCAACAAGGCTATTGAAATGCAAAGCATTGCGAGGCATCATTTTATTAATTTCCTGATGCAATGTATCTACATTATTTCTATTTATGCAACTAAAATGAATGACTGGCACTTGCAAACAAATGGCTAAAGCATTACTTTTTGCGCTATCGATTGGAAATAAATCCATTTTATTTTGAACAATTAAATAAGGAACATCATTCTTTGAAAATGTTTGAATTAAATCTTCCTCAAACGATTCGAAAACTGAATTAACAATAACCAAAATAGCCAAATCGATTTGACTGATTTGAAGTAAACTTTTCCGAATACGCTCTTTTCCTAAATCGCTATCATCGTCAATTCCGGCCGTATCCACTAAAATTACGGGTCCCAAATCAGCAATTTCCATCGATTTTTTTACAGGATCGGTAGTTGTTCCAGCAATATCTGATACAATCGCAATATCCTGATTAGCCAGTGTATTAATCAGACTGCTTTTGCCGTAGTTGCGCCGGCCAAAAATACCAATATGGGGTTTAAGGTCTTTTCCTTTACTCATTTAAAAAATATTTCTTCGTGTGCCTTAGTGTGTACTTAGTGTTCCTTCGTGGTAAAACAAAAATAATTAACCACAAAGGGCTCAAAGGTATTCACAAAGGATCATATAATTATTTAGTTAAATATTCTAATTAAGAAGCAAATCGCCCATCTTTCAAAACCAATTTCCGATCGCACATATTAGCCAACTCAACATTATGCGTTACTATTATAAAAGTCTGATTAAACTCCTCTCGCAAAGCGAAAAACAATTTGTGTAGCTCTTTCGTATTTTCGCTGTCTAAATTTCCTGAAGGTTCATCGGCCAGAATAATTTGAGGTGTATTAATCAAAGCTCTGGCTATCGCAACCCTTTGCTGTTCGCCACCTGAGAGTTCGTTGGGTTTGTGATCCAACCGATGACTCATTTGTAAAAAATCCAATAATTCTGCAGCTCTTTTCTCGACTTGCTTACGTGGTTTTTTCCCGATAAAACCAGGCAGACAAACATTTTCAAGACTTGTAAACTCTGGTAAAAGGTGATGAAACTGAAAAACAAAACCAATATGCTGATTCCGAAAATCGGCCATGGCATTATCGCTTAAAGCAAATACATTCTCTCCAGCAATTTCCAATTCTCCTTTATCGGGTCGATCAAGAGTGCCTAAAATCTGAAGCAAAGTAGTTTTTCCAGCACCTGAAGCTCCGGTAATGCCAATTATTTCACCCGATTGGATACTTAAATTTATGTCTTGAAGTACTTTTATTGAGCCGAAAGATTTACAAATTCCTTTAGTCCTTATCATTTTTCAATTTGTCAATTGCAAAGATGCTAAGATAAAGCAAGTTTTCAAAAGGATACAGGTAAAATAATACCGATTATCAATCAAAATAAACTTTCTATCAACTTGATTATTACTCTTCGTTCTCCACACTAAAGTAGGAGATTAGCATTTTCAAATTTTCTGCTTGCAAAGCAAGATTTTCAGAATTCAGTGAAAAACTGGAAGAAAATTCAGCATTCTGCTGTGTAATGATATTTAATTGCTGTATAGCCTCGCTTACCTGATCGGCTCCTGTTTGTTGTTCAAGACCAGCATTTGCAATTTGCTGAACTAAAATGGCTGTTTTTTCAATATCGGGGATAATGTCTGTCAATTTCTTTTTGGTTGAATTCGCCATTTTCACGCCATTTTTTGACAGCTCATCTATCTGACTTGTTGCTAGTTGTGATCGTTCAGCAAGTTTACGCACTTCAGCTGCAACAACTGCAAATCCTTTTCCATGCTCTCCGGCTCTTGCAGCCTCCACAGCGGCATTTAATGCCAGAAGATTGGTTTGTCTTGAAATGTCTCCTATTATGGAAACTCTTTCGGCAATATCATTAATGGATAAAGCTAGATTTTGCGTTTGTTCATTTCCTTCTCGAATACCTTGTACGGCTTTCTCCGCAATCTTTCTTGTTTCTTGTGCATTCTCGGTGTTTTGATGAATATTGGATACCATTTCTTCAACGGAAGCTGAAATTTCTTCGGCGGATGCAGCCTGAGAATTAGATCCATCGGATAATTGTTCCGCAAATTGAGCCAAATCCATGCTAGACGCTGCTATTTTATTTGAACTTTCGATGACTTCGGCGATAATAATCTGTAACTTTTTGGCCATGGCCGTTAATGATTTTGCAAGATCGCCCGTTTCATCGTTTTGATGAATCTCTAAACGAGCCTGGAGATTCCCTGAAGAAATCGTTTTGGCGAAATCTACACTTTCAATAATCGGTTTACTAATCTTGTTAGAAATAAAATAGATAAGGAAATAAAGAACAAATAGGCCTAAAATTCCAACAATTATTGCATTGCGAAAAACCCTGTTTGCATCCTGCATTATAACATCAACAGGTGACTCTATACCTATCATCCATTTTTTTGTTACATAACCAACAGAAATAGGAGCAAAAGAAACAAAATACTTATTCTTATCTTTATTGTTAACATATTCAAATTCGTGGCTTTCGTTTAGCAAAGATTTCTCAAATCCCAGTTTAAAAGAGGTACTATCTCCATTTAGTTTCAAGAAAAAGTCCTTTCCAATGAGTGTATCTTCAGAATGCGCTACTACAACTCCATTGTTAGCAATGATATATGATTTTGTCCCTTCGAAAGGATGAATATCAGTAATAATACTCTTCATTGTTTCCAAAGATATATCCACACCTAATAATCCGTCAAATCGACCTTGCTCATTTTTAATGGGGCAAGCTATTGTAGTCATCAATATACCGGCCAATTCAGGAGTTATTGCATCGTAATAAGGATCTACTATACTCTCTTCATTGCTCCTTCGTAGCTTATAGTATTCACCAGTAAGATCATAGTCATTTTCATCGGCAGTATCTTTCGAAAATTGGATTGTATTATTTTTCCGATAAAATACACTTCTAATCCTTCCATTTTTCTTCTTATAATTCTCATTAAAAGCCTTCATCTCCCAAGAAACTGCAACTGACAAGTAATCTTTATTATTTACAATACAATTATTCATCATATCCTCAAAGAAAACATCTCTATCTTTAGCTTTATACTTTTTATGATCTCCAAAATAGTTACTCAAGGTTCGAGTCACCTCCATAATTTGGTTTAAATCGTCCTGAACTTTATTTCTATACTCACGTGTATAAGCCGTTGCTAATTTTGCTGAATCCTTATAAGTAGAGTTTTTTAGTTGCAGACTTATATATCCTATGGCTATACCATAAACTATAGTGGCTACAGTAAGAATATAAAGATTTAGTTTTGTTTTAAGGTTTAATCGCTTCATATCCAAATTTTATTTTTTTAATAATTTAGTGTAAAAGTATTCATATTTATCAGAATAGAATAAAATTATAGTTCAAACTTTCTTCTGAACGCATTTTCTCTTTCTATTCATCTAAATAAAAGCTTAACAAATATTTAGTTCTCATTAGATTGCTAATAAATCCGTTTTTTTAATCATGATTCTATACTTTATTTTAATCATAATCGAATTTTTATGTAAATTCGACCTATGGATATTTTTCTTTCAATTTTAGCTATTTTACTTCTGATTATTGGCCTGGCAGGCGCAATAATTCCAGCATTACCGGGACCAATTATTTCTTACGCCGGATTGGTAAGTCTTTATTTTAGTAGTCACCAACCCTTTAACGACCGCTTTATGTTAATTTGGGTCGCTTTAGCTGTAGGAATTGTTGCTCTGGATAATATTGTTCCCATTCTTGGCACAAAAAAAATGGGAGGCTCCAAAAAAGGCGTTTGGGGTAGTATTATTGGATTAATTTTTGGTCTGCTTTTCCTTGGTCCATTTGGTATTTTAATTGGTCCTTTTGTTGGTGCAGTTGTTGGAGAATTAATTGGTGGAAAAGAATTTAATTTAGCCCTTAAAGCTGGATTTGGAAGTTTTTTAGGCTTTTTAACCGGAACAGTTCTAAAATTAGTATATTCTGTTTGGGCTGGTTACTATATTGTTACAAATCTTTATTTTTTTAGCTGATGAATAAAATTAAAATTTTATTATTCTTTTTGGGAGTTCTCTTTTTAAGCAATTCTTGTTTGAAAACAGATGAATGCGGTGAGTGTTTTACTCCTCCTCCACAACTCTCATTTAAAGTAATTAGTGCAGAAAGTGGTGAAAACTTATATGCTGATTTTACGTATATACAAAACGAACTTAAACTGTATTATATTGACAATGATGATATTACATACATTAATGTAGAATTACATCAGTATGATGACCAGGTTGTCATCAGTTCTACTGAAATGAGTTGGCTTGCAATTTCTGATTTAGGTGAAACTTTTTATTTAGAACTGAATCCTGATACAACTGAAACTATTTATTTGAAAATTGTGTCAGTCTTCGAAAATTGTTGCACTTTTCATCAAATTGAAGAACTGACAATCAATGGAATTGAACCTGAAATAGAATCATTTACAAATTCTATTCTAATCAAAAAGTAAAAGGCTTTATCCTCGCGGATCTTCTTTGATGGGCAATCGTGCCATTTTTTCAACTTCCAGACTTGGAAAGCCAAACTCTTCGACTATTTTTCCCATAATCAGATACATACCATAGCCACGAAAAGGATATTTTCTCAGACTGTCGGGGAAATGCGTAGTATCAAAAAACTGGCCGTCTTTGTCCGTAAAAGTACCAAAATGCATCAGCTCTTTGCGTACAGTTCGCACGTATTTGTAAGTCACTAGATTACCAAGCATCCGAACTCTTTTTCCCAGATTATTCATCAAATCGATGGCTAAAACATCTCCTCTAAAAGGAGTCTGTAATAAATCAAAAGCACTCAAGCTGATCGGGAAACCTATGAGTTCCACCTCATCGTATGCATCTTCAAGCAATGAAAAATTAAAATTAGGGAGACGATAGTTTTTTACGGAAGCTTGGAAAAGAACTTGTCCTCCGTTTTGTTTTTGCGTTTTATTGAAAAATAGTTGCATTTCCCACAGTAAGGCAGCCTTGGGTTTATTTGTAAACTGAAAAGCACCTACCCGAATCAATAATACCATTTGCTCCTTTCCGATTTGTGTACGCTGAACAAAATCATGTAAATCCAAAAAATCACCTCGCATTTCGCGTTCCTTTTGAATGACTTTCCCCAAATTGGCTTCCAGACTTTGAATGTGGATAAAGCCCACATAAATGGTTTTATCGATCAAGCGTGTTTTGTAATTACTGTGGTTAACAGAAGGAAGTTGCACATCGGCACCCGCTGTTTTTGCTTCGTTAAAATAGACCCAGGAATGATAAAAACCGCCAAAATTATTGATTACTGCCGTGATAAATTCAAGTGGATAGTGAGCCTTCAAAAACAAACTCTGATAACTTTCCACCGCATAAGAAGCAGAATGCGCTTTAGAAAAGGAATAAGCTGCAAAAGATTCTATTTGTCGCCAAACCTCTTTCGTTAATTCATCGGAATAGCCACGCTCTTTGCAATTGAAAAAAAAGCGATCGACAATACGTTGAAACTCACTTTTGCTTCGGTATTTACCACTCATAGCTCGACGCAAAACATCAGCATCAGCCAAATCGAGACCTGCAAAATGATGACATACTTTGAGCACATCTTCCTGATAAACCATTACACCATAAGTTTCTTTCAGCTGTGCTTCCATAACAGGATGAAGGTATTTGATTTTTTCAGGATGATGAAAGCGTTCGATATAAGCACGCATCATTCCTGAACGCGCCACGCCAGGACGAATGATAGAAGATGCCGCCACCAAGCTCAGATAATTATCGCAACGCAGCTTTTTTAGCAAGCCACGCATTGCAGGACTTTCCACATAAAAACAACCAATCGTATCGCCCTTTTGAAGCTGTTTTCGCACTTTTTCATCGCGCTTAAACTCCTGAATAGCGTGCACATCCACTTTAATTTTTCTGTTTTCAAGAACAATTTCCGCTGCCTCTTTAATATGTCCGATGCCTCGCTGACTCAAAATATCCAGTTTCTCAAAACCAATATCCTCGGCCACATACATATCCCATTGAATGGTTGGAAAACCTTTGGGTGGCAAATCCAAAGCACCATAATAATTGATGGGTTTTTCGGAGATAAGGATTCCGCCAGCGTGAATGCTTCGCATATTCGGAAAGTCTTTCATCAATCCAGCCAGTTGCTCCATTTTTGCCGTAATCTCATTTCGGTTCTGAGTATCCTCAGGATATTTAATCAATCGGTCGATTTCTTCTTTGGGCAAGCCAAACACTTTGCCCAATTCACGGTAAATCGATTTGCCTTTAAAAGTGGTGATGGTTCCAAGCAAAGCTGTGTGCTCTCTGCCATAGCGTTTAAAAATATAATCGATCACATCGTCACGCTCTTTCCACGAATAATCGATATCAAAATCGGGCGGTGAAGTGCGCTTGGGATTTAAAAAACGCTCAAAATACAAATCAAGTTCAATAGGATCGACATCCGTAATTTTCAAGCAATAAGCTACCACGCTATTCGCTCCGCTTCCGCGGCCGACATGGTAAAATCCACGCGACATTGAATAGCGAATCACATCCCAGGTAATCAGAAAATAGGCAGAAAAACCCAAATTATCAATAATCTCCAATTCATGTCGCAAACGACTCTCTGCTTCCTGATTAGTTGGATGATACCGATACTGAAAGCCATCATAAGCCAGCTTTTTTAAGAGTGCTTTGTCATCGATACGATTGCCGGTAAAAGTCGCTCTGTTTTTCACACTTTTAAAATCGAAATCCATACGGCAGTTCTCGAGAAAAGCTTTTGTATTCTCGATCAGTTCAGGATAAGTGGAAAAATTCTGCAATAAAGTCTCGCTATTTGGAAAATTATCGTGCAAATCAGCCTGTTCTCTTTCCTTGAGTTTTGAAAGCAGACAATTGTGATCGATGGCTCGCAGATATTGATGAAGTTCAAAATCATCATCCATTTCAAAAACCACATTTTGCAGCATCAGTAATTTATCTTTTTGCTTTAGCAATGGCGAGAAAATTAATCGATTTAATTGCCGATGACGGATGCCAATAAATTCATTTTCTGCGAGTTCCTTATCAGGAATATTTTCAAAAGGATAAATGATTACAACCTCATCCAGGAAGGGAGGGATTTTTGGATAGGATTGTTTTGCTAAATGATATTCCGATAAAAAATGATTGATGGAATAGAGTCCGGTCGCATTTTTTGCAATCAGCAAATACATCAAAGCATCTTCATTGCGAATATCGACTCCTACCACAGGCTCAATACCCACTTCCCTGCTCTGCTTTACAAAGTCGATAGCGCCTGTCGTATTGTTGATATCGGTCAGTACCAACTTTTTATAGCCTTTTTGAACGGCTAAAGCTAAAAGACGCTCAACGGAAAGTGTTCCGTAGCATAGGCTGTAATAAGAATGTGCCTGTAATATCATTGATCAATATCTAATCATTTTTTATGGCTTTAAATTAAATAAAAAGTCGTATTAATTGCAATAATGATTAAATAATAATCAACATAAATTTGAAGTTATATCACATAAATTAGACAAGGATTTTATATACATAAAATAAGGTTAAACAATTTAACAGGAACCTTATCTTTTTTAAAACCTCTTAGTAGCTAAAAAATTCACGTAAAATTTTAAGCTTATTAATTAAAAAGCTCAACGGGCTTCCTAATTATTGTTTTAAGCATTTTATTCGCAACATTGATTTTTGGATATTTATTTTATCAATTACCAGTTTACAATGCTCCTCAATGATATCTTTTAAGTAAGTAAAAGCCCGGCAAGTCCAGGCTTTTTTATTGCTAATCACCACTCAATATCCTTAACAGATCATTATTTAGATAATATACCTCCAGA
>CAYPOW010000148.1:0-8054 GCA_964412145.1 uncultured Draconibacterium sp. | reverse complement strand
TCATTTGTCGGGGTAGCAGGATTCGAACCTGCGACCCCCTGCTCCCAAAGCAGGTATATTTAGCTTACATCTTGTTGTATCTATTTATTAAATAGTTTGTTAATCATATATTTAGAATTATTTATTTGTATCATATTGGATTAAATTGTATCTTTACTGTACATTAAACTGTACATGTAAATTATAACCGATATATCATGAGTACTGTAAAATTTACTATCCTAACCGACCGAAAAAACAAAACTGGAAGACACCCGATTGTTCTACGGATCACTTCAGGTAATTATCGGAAATATATATCTACCGGATTCAACTCACGTAAAGATGAATGGGACGATGAAACTGAAACAGTAATGACCAATTACTCTGTAAAAACACCGACAAGAACGCAGATTAATTATTATTTGCTAAAGTATAGAGCAAAGGTACAGGATATACATGACCAATTTGTTAAAGATGGCATACCTGATTATACACCAGAACAGTTTATTAAAATTTATAAAAAAGGTCAAAAAACAAAAATGACGGTTTTTAGAGCATTTTTAGAACGGATTGGTGAGCTAAAACGTTCTGGTAGGATTGGTAATGCAGAAGTATACCAGACATCATATTTGGCCTTTAAGTCATGGAGAAAAACAGATTTACAGATCAGAGATCTTACACCTGAAATATTGGAAAAGTGGGCAGATCATCTGAGAACAAAAGATATTAAAGACACAACTATCAGCTTCTACATGCGAACCGTAAGAGCATTGTATAGATATTCAATAAGTAAGAAATGGGTAAGGGAGGAGTATTATCCCTTCCGTGAATTTAAAGTTTCAGAGTTCAGCACTGAAACGAGTCCCAGGGCTTTGGACTCGGATAAATTGATGAAACTGCTTACAATGGATGTTTATCCTGATTTGCAACTTGCCAGAGATGTTTTTGTGTTCTCGTTTTATGGCAGAGGAATAAGTTTCATAGATATTGCATTATTGACTGAAAAGACTATTCAGGATAATCAAATTAACTACGAACGCAAGAAATTAGCAAAAAAGCCCGTTCGAGTTACTTTTCCTATTAGATCAGAAATCCAAAATATTTTGGATAGGTACCAAGATCATGAGAGGGGCTACCTATTGCCGATCCTGAATAAAAAAACACATATTTCAGAACAACAGAAGCAGGATCGAATAAAGAAAGTGAGGCGGAAGGTGAATAAGGATTTGAAAATTTTGGGTAATCAGGTCGGGGTAAATGGACTGACTACCTATTGGGCAAGACACTCATACGCTTCTTATATGTTCAGAAAAGGCATGTCACCGATGATGATTAAAGAATCATTGCGGCATAAAAACCTAAAAACAACAGAACTTTACATAAAATCTTTAGGCTTGGATGCTATTGCGGAGTTTGAAGATCAAGTATTTAATAAAAGGTAAATATAATGAATGATTATATTTAATAATTATTCGAATTATAGACATATAATTAATGCCAAAATAAATAATAATGGATGATTTAATTAGATTAAAAGTTGAACAATTTGTGAAGAAAGTTACTGACAATCTTAAAAGACAACTCACGAGGGATGAAATTAATGATTTAACACAATTGCTAAAAGAGATGGGAATCAGCCACTTAGATGGGTTTTCTTTAATGTTATTTTATTTGCCTCCGAAAGATAAGAATTTAGATATAAATGACTTTATATCAGACACATCTAATGTAATTGCAAATAATAATATTACAAACTCCTGGTTTTTTAAAGTTTTAGAAGATTATGCAAAGACTATTAAGGAAATAGAATCGTTAAACGCATTTAATGAGAAATTGAAAATTATTATTAAAGCCATTAAAGTATTTGGTTATACCTTTTTTAATGAAACTGAGTTGCTCAATATATCACCAATTAAAAAACAGAAGTTGTTTAAAGCTTTTCAAAACGAAATTATAAATACCTTATATACACATTCACAAGATTTAGATTTGGATTCTGTTAAAGATCTATTTAGAAGACTATCTAAGCCTTTAGGAAGTTCACGTATTACGAAAGATATTGCTCCAATGGTTAAGATAATAGGGTCTATTCAGAATGAAGAATCAGAAAGAATAATTAACCATGTATTGAAAGAACTCATCATTTTCAATCTAATACCGTATAATACAAAGGACTCATTTAAATTAATGCTTAATTTTAAAGGCAGAGTTGAAAATCCAATTATATGGGATTATAAAGATTGGAAATTGTATTGGCTTGTATATTTCTTAAAAGAGTCCGGATTAATTGAGTTTATACCTGGTGATGATATTTTTGCTTATATTATTAATAATTTTAAACCAAAGCAAAAAAAGCGGTATTTAAAGAAGAATCTTAGTGCCCATGTTTCTCGTGCAAAAGCAAAAATTGAGAATAAAAAACAAAATGTTTACTATGTTTTTTTTCAACGTCTCAATGATATTTTTACCACTTTAAATCTTATTTAATACCACATTTTAATGTAATTCCTGATTTCCAGAAGAATAAATCCATTATTCTTCCTCAATATTTCTTTATTATTACTCCACTTAATGTGCTGTAATACAGCTAAATACAAAATTTTTGTTTATCTTTGCACTACAATATTATGCTAAAAATAGAGCATTCATAAAAACTATAAAACAATGGAATTAAAAGAAATTATATCAGAAGCGGTTGCCAAAGCACTGAGAAATTATGACTCCATATACAATAAGAAAACTGATTTTGATTTGATCGATTTCAAGGAGGCCTGTAAACTTACAGGTTACAGCAAACATACGCTTTACCAGATGACGAGCCGCCATGAAATTCCCTTTTTGAAAAGACCGGGAGGTAGGAAAATTTTCTTTTCAAAAAAAGCACTACAAGAATGGATTATCACTGGGGAAAAATAATTTGTTATAAATAATCTGTAAAAATGGACACAACTTATTTTTTGCCAAAGTATGGAACTTCAAAGATGTTGAATCCGAGAATAGAACCGCTTGACAGATTTTTTAACATTGGAAATATAAACATTTTAGAAGTGTAAAGAAGCTGAGAATGAAAATGTTAGCAAGAATGATAGATTTAGAATTAGCTAATCAATAAAAAAAAGATAATGCGAGTTTATTACGCACATAGTATGCAGATATACAACACCGAAAGAGAAAAAAATGAGTTGCAGATTATTAATACAATGTTTGATAAGACAATTTGCCCAAACAACGATATTGGTAAAACAGATCGAGGGATGAGAGTCTATTTGAAAATTGTTGAATGGGCTGATCTTATCATAGTTTCAGAATATTGTGGTTATGTAGGTTGTGGGGTTTATTATGAAATAAAAACTGCAATTGAGCACAATATTCTAGTAAAATGTTTAAGGAAAAACAAACTATATGATATCGAAGGTCTTTCTATTTATGATTCCAATGATTTGAAAATAAAATATGCGAAACTAAAAATCAAGAAATAATATATCTATATGACTAATATTAAAACAGGGAAAATAGAAAAAGTTGCGATTTATTGTCGTACGAGCAGTTATGATCAAACTCCTGAAAATCAAAGAATACGGCTGACTGAACATGCCCAACAAAAAGGTTGGGAGTATAAAATCTTTATTGAGATTCAAAGTACCCGAAAAACTCGACCTGTAAAATCCCAATTACTAACCATGCTCCGAAATAAGAGATTTGATAGTGTTTTAGTTTACAAATTGGACCGTTGGGCTCGTAGCAGTACCGAGTTAATTTTAGAAATATCAGAACTATTAAACAAAGGGATTGCTTTTATATCATATTCTGAAAATCTGGATTTCTCAACCTCCACGGGTAAGCTACATTTTCAAATTCTAAGTGCATTTGCAGAGTTTGAGCGTGAATTAATCAGGGAAAGGACTATCGAAGGTCTTAGAAGAACAAAATCACAGGGGACAAAGCTTGGTCGACCAAAAGGAAGCAAAGATAAGAAGCTACGTAGAAAGTCCGGATATTTGTTGCGAATGGCAGGCGAAAGACAAAAAGTAGATCAAAAAAAGGGTGAATATAAAGATATTGAAAACTATCTCTGATAGCTTGATTATTAATCGCATAGCTTATTTCAATATTCTTAAACTTACTATAGTAATCGAAGAAGATTTCATTAAAAGAAAATATTTCAAATATGATTAATGCAGATGGTAATAAAATATAAAAATTATGAAATTAAGGTTGGTGAATATTCTTGGGATTTGTACCAAGAAAGACCACGGAAACAGGTTCATAAAAATAAAAACTCAAACAAAAATGTACGGGTTAATTTGGGATGTTTCAGCAAACTTGAAAATTGTATTGAAAGGATAATTTTAGCAGATTTGTCTGTCAGGGCAGAGATAGTTAATCTACGAGACTTCCTAAAACTTTATAAAACTTTTAGAGATGATATTAGGAGTGTTATTAATTCGTAATTATTAATAATAAGAAAGTAGGTACAATGAAAATTATTTAAGCATGTATGATATTATCAAAAAAGTAACAATTACAGATCTAATATTTGAATAATTGAAATGCTTATTGCAGAGAATTAATTGAGACAAAAAAGAAAAGGTATTTTTTCAATAAGGTGCAAAATCCTTGTAAATGCCTGAAAAAGATATCATTAAACTTAATTTATACACTAAACTGAATTATAACACCCTGAACTAATGATAAGATAAGGAGACCATTAAAAAAATAACCTCTTAACCATTAATTAAGAGGTTATAATATTAATAAAATCGTTAACTGATTCTATATAAAGTATGAACAAATATAATAATAATAAAGGACTTCTCAAAAAAAAACCGGATCACAAACTTAATGATTTTGTAAAGAATCCTGAAGAAATTACTGAAAAAGAAGCCACTCCTGTTCTTACCATTAAACCTATGAATGATTATATTCAAGATGCTAAAAAGAAACCCATTCCTAATCAATTATTTGGAGAGCTATGGTTTGAAGGAGAGGTATGTATGATGTTCTCTGATACAAATAATGGTAAATCTGTTTTGGCAGTTCAAATATCCGAAAACATTGCAAAAGGAACTCCTATTCTTACATCAGAAGAAACTAAAGCCAAACGTGTAGCATACCTTGATATTGAACTTTCAGATAAGCAAATAGAAGCGAGGTACTCTCAAGACTATAAAAATCATTATAAATTCAGTAACAATTTGTTGAGGCTTGTAACTAACCCATCTAACATTAGCACGAATATCAACCTTGAAGATCAAGTACTAAATGAAATTATTAAGATATCAAAGGAGAAGCAAATTAAAATATTTGTTATCGACAATATAACTGCACTTGTTACTGATTTTGAGAAATCAAAAAATGCTATCGAACTCATGAAAAGATTACGTAGTCTGAAAAATGACTTGGGGCTATCATTCCTTGTTTTAGCACATACTCCAAAAAGAGATAAATCAAAAGAGATAACAATAGATCATCTTTCAGGATCAAAACAATTATCAAATCAGTGTGATAGTATGTTTGCTATTGGCAGAAGTATCAGTGATGAAAAAATCAGATACATCAAGCAACTAAAAGCAAGATTTGTTGAAATAAAATATGGCTCCAATAATATTATCACTTGTCATATAGAAAAGTCTCAGGATAATATGTTGAAGTTCAAGTTCGATGGGGAAAGTAAGGAGAGATTTTACCTGATGACTTTTAACAATGATGAATTGGATAAAAGGGCTAGAAAAATTATAGAATTGAGAGATGTGAAAAAGATGTCTTATGAAAATATTGCAAAAGAGATGGGAATAGTAAAAAGCACCGTTTACAAAATCTATAAAAAAGCAAAAAACAATGAAACAGGTTCATAAATCAAGTGTTTCCGATGGAAACAGAAAACAAATAGATGTTATTATGCAGACTAACAACAAGATAAATAAAAACAAAATGTTTTCAATAGGAAACAAAAAGAAACAAAACGTTTCTATGTTTCCTTATGAAACGTTTCCAATGGTTTCCAATAAGAAACACAAATATCATTATAATATATTATATATTAACAAGTTAAGTAAAACGTTTCTATATTTCCTTATATAATACTTTTGATATGAATTATAGATATTCACTTGAGAAAGGAAGTAAAAAGTTTACTTGTCCTTCCTGCGGAGCAAAAAGAAGATTCAGAAGATATATTGACAACCAGACTGGTCAATATATTGGTAATGACGTTGGAAAGTGTGACCGAATTAACGAATGTGAATATCATAAACCACCAAGAATGGCAGGAAAAAAAATAATACCACCACCGGTATTTCAAAAGAGAAAACCCAAAAAGAAGAAAATATCATTTATTCCCTTTGTTATTTTTAGGAAAACCTTGATCCCATATCACCAGAATAGCTTCATTACTGGACTTTTGAAATTATTTAATTCAGAAACAGTTACCTCGTTGATAGAGAAGTACCACATTGGTACTATCAATAATAAAGTGGTTTTTTGGCAAGTAGATGAGTATATGAGAATCAGAACAGGGAAAATTATGAAATATGATCCCGGTAAATTAAAGCGGATAGGATACCCAAATTGGATTCACACATACTTTGCTCTAAAAAACTTCAATTATGATCAATGCCTATTTGGTTTGCATTTAATAAAAGAACTGGATATCAATACTCCAATTTGTGTTGTAGAAAGTGAAAAAACAGCTATCATGATGAGTGGTTATTATCCTGAGTTTACTTGGATGGCAACTGGAAGTGCAAATATGTTAAGTGAAGAAAGAATCAAGTCTATTATGGGACATCCTGTTTTCCTCTATGCTGATATCGGAATGGAAAAGTTATGGGCCAAGAAAATGTTGGGAATTAACAATGTGAAAATTGTATTTTGGGACAAAGCTCTTAAAATTGATTCCAAAGAACATACAGGAGATGATTTAGCTGATTTCAATCATCCAACAACCAAGATGCCATTACCATATATGAAACTTAAAAAGTAAGGTAAACAATTTAAAACAAAAATTATGGGATATTACAACACCACTATATGGTTCTTATCTTGAGAAAATCGACACGATTAAAATGGTAGAATTATTATTAAAGTATAATCTAACTGCAAAGAATGTATTTAAACTAAAAACCATATGAAAGAAAACGAGAAAAGCCGAGAGAGTAATAAGAAAGAATTAATCTTGGTATTTAATAATCTTCAAGAACGCAATGTTACTACTTCTCTTATTGTTGCAAAAATATTTGGGAGAAATCATGCAGATGTACTAAGGGATATTAGAAATTTGCATTGCAGTCCTGAATTTAGAAGCGTCAATTTTGCTGACTGCCTAAGAATCATACAATTAGACATTGGTGAATCTCGCCAAAAATATAATGAAATAACCAAGGACGGATTCTGTTTTTTAGTCATGGGCTATTCTGGAGAGAAAGCTTCATGCTTTAAAGAAAGGTTTATTTATGAGTTTAATAAACTTGAAGCGAAGTTGAAAAACAATGACTATTTATTAAGTCATGCCAGTGATATATTGAAGGAAAGAATAGAAGCCATAGAAAGAAACCATACAGAAGGATAATGAAATTATAGTATTGTAAAAGAGTCAGTTTCATTGCTTTCATGGGTATTTTGTAATCAATAAATAACAATGTGCAAGAAATGGCAAAGGATGTGCAAAAAACAGTAAAAATATGTTTCCGAACTAATTCACTTAACTAATATCAGCAATTAAAAAGCAATTATGATATAAGTTATCCACTATTAACTAATTTTCAAGAACACTATATTACAACTTCCCTTATTGTTACAGACGTTTTTGAAAAAACAATATAGACGTATTACTAATAATTAAGGAATTAGCTTGTAGTGAAGAGTTTAGACAGCTCAACTTTGAGCCGTCCTCTTACAGAAACTTACAAGGGAAGATTATGCCGATGTTTGAAATAACCAAAGATGGCTTTAGCTTTTTGGTAATGGGTTACTGGAGAGAAAGCTACAAACTTTAAAGAAAGGTTTATATAAAAAAAAACGTAATTATTTAGCAGGTTATTTCTCCAGTAATAAAATTATGTTCCTCAAAGGTA
>CAYPOW010000147.1:1196-8097 GCA_964412145.1 uncultured Draconibacterium sp. | reverse complement strand
TCCTTTTTATTTACAAGTTTTGGTAGCTGCATAGAAAATTGTATTTTGCGTAAAATTAAAACAAATATTATCATCTTTATGATTATGTCCCACAAGGAGTTTTCCAGGAAAAATTTAAAAGCTGTAGATTTAGAGTCCAATCCGCATATTCAATTTGATATTTGGTTAAAAGAATATTTTCAATTAGCTGATAATAATAATGTTGCAATGACTTTAGCCACTATTAATAGAGAGCATTTTCCATCCAGTAGAATTGTTTATTTGCGCGATTGGGATATAAAAGGATTTATTTTTTTTACAAATTTTGATAGCAACAAAGGACAAGAAATTAGATCAAATAATAAAGCTTCCTTGCTTTTTTACTGGCCTGAACTGGAAAGACAAGTGCGCATTTGGGGAATTATTGAAAAAGTTGAAGATGAAATATCAGATGCTTATTTTAAAAACCGACCAAAAGGAAGTCAGGCAGGAGCATGGGTTTCCGAACAAAGCAAAGAAATAATAGGCAGGGCCAGCCTCGAAAAGAAACATAAAGCATTTTTGTTAAAAACTGAAAATAAAATCATTCCTCGTCCTGAGTTTTGGGGAGGCTATCGCCTGACACCTATTATGTTTGAATTCTGGCAGGGGCGAGAAAATAGATTACACGATCGATATCTTTATAAAAAGAGTGGCGAAAATTGGGAGATTAAACAATTGGCTCCTTAATATTTGCAAATAAATATCTTTCTATCACTAAAGGTTTGATTTAAGCAAAGGCTTTTCTTTCCAAACTTTTCGTAAATCTTTTTGACTAGGACTAATAGGCGCTATTCTAAATTGATAACGATAAGGCTTAGCAAATAGCGTGTATTCCTTATGAGCTCTTGAACCCCAACTATCATCACCGGCCATGCCTGTTTGTCCAAAATCAATATCGAGAGTTACAAAAGGACGTTTATTAATGTCTGTACTGTGCTTATTTCTGCTTTTATCGGGCTGATCAAAATCCTCAAGTGAATAATTTTGAGCGCTAAATTCAAGCAAAGGATTTCCTGCCACCAGAATTCCATATCCGTTCTGATCGCGCAAAGCAAACCATCTCACATCGGTATGATTGCTGTTTTCCTGTGGACGA
The DNA here is from genome assembly GCA_964412145.1 of uncultured Draconibacterium sp. GTDB lineage: Bacteria > Bacteroidota > Bacteroidia > Bacteroidales > UBA12170 > UBA12170. Next base: position 6,980 of record CAYPOW010000147.1, on the reverse strand, counting down.
ACATAATTAACAAGCTGATTATCAACAGAAGACGAATATATTCCAATTTTTGCGCCACTTTTTCGATCCCAATAGGTTTCAAAAGGACCACGACCATACCATTCCAAATCTTGATAAATTGAATCAATATCTAAAGTGAGCCCAAGCTTTGGCAATTCTGGGAGGTCTTTTTGCAAGGGAATAAAAGAATTATCGACATAAAGCTCTCCATTTGCTGCAATAGTATATACCATTTCCCAATAGGCTACTCCATTCCCAAGTGTATGCTTAGTTTTAATCTGTATTTCTTTTGAGCTTATTTCTACTAGTTTAAAATACACTAAATCAGTATTTTCTCCTGCACTTTTCCAAATAGCTGCTCTTTTAGGAAAACGATTCCCAAAATCGTTATCGGTCATACCACGCCAAAAGTTAAACTGAAAGCCTTTTTCACTAGACAAAATGTTTTTTCCATGACTTGTCCAGCTCTTCAGAATTCCACTCTCTTTTGAAAACTTAAATTGAAAATCATTCCCTGCAATATTCAATTCTTTTGCGCTTTCAAATACTTTCAATTTTTCAAAACGATAGAGGTTGATATATTGAAACCCATTCATCGATTTTACACCAAATTGTTCCCATGCGACTTCGTGCCCTTGAGGTATAAGTTCAGACTCTTCTTTTGTTTTGGCTGAAATCAAAAATAAATAATCCACATCCTGATCAAATAAATCGCCTTGCATTGGTAAAGCAATATCAATCGCCTGACCTGGTTCAAGGTCAATTTCAGGGAATTTTCCGCTTCCAATTTCTACTCCATCTTTTAGCATTTGCCAATCAAAAGCAAAAGAAGAAAGATTGGTAAAATTATAGCGATTGTGAATTTTTAAAAATGTATTATTTAGCTCAAAATCAATATATTGATATACTTTCTTCACTTCCCAAATTCCTGGATGAATTTCTCTATCAGGGAATACTAATCCATTGATGCAGAAATTATTATCACTTGGAATAGTATCGCCTCCATAATCTCCACCAAAAGCAAAATACTTTCGGCCATCATCAGTCGTTTTTTCCAAACCTTGATCTACCCAATCCCAAATAAATCCACCTTGTAAATGTGGTTCTGCTTTAATCACATCCCAATATTCCTTTAAATTTCCAGTTGAATTACCCATCGCATGAGCATATTCACACATAATTAATGGTCTATCTGTTGCACGAGCAGCATAGTCTTTTAGATACTCAATAGAAGGATACATCGGGCAAACTATATCTGTTGCCTTGTCCTCTCCTGCCCTTTCATAATGCGTTGGTCGATTTGGATCGATTTGATGCATTATTTTGGAAGCAGCAATAAAATTCACACCAAAACCAGCCTCATTTCCCATACTCCAAATAATGACTGATGGATGGTTTTTATCGCGTTCCATCATTCTTCTAATTCGATCTAAATGAGCCGATTCCCAACTAGGATTATTTCCCAGAGTTCTTTCGGGTTTATAACCCATTCCATGACTTTCGATATTGGCTTCGTCTACCAGATATATTCCATATTTATCGCAAAGCTGATACCAATAAGGATCGTTTGGATAATGCGATGTGCGTACTGCATTGATATTGAATTGCTTCATCAAACGAATATCTTCAAGCATCGATTTTTTTGAAATTACATGACCCGTTTCGGGATCATGCTCGTGACGATTCACTCCTTTCAGTAAAATAGGTTTACCATTAATAAGTAATTGACCACCTGTCATTTTCACATCACGAAAGCCTACAAAAATACTTGTACTTTCTAATTCTTCTCCTTTATTATCCAATAAAGTCAAAACCAATTGATACAAATTTGGATGTTCGGCCGACCATAAATCTGGGTAATTCAAGTTCAATTCTTCGTAATATTTTGAAGTACTTTCGGATGCTTTGAGTAAAATTTTTGCCACTTGCAAATCGTCCTTAAATAATCGAGCTTCAACTTGAAAATTCTTCGATGAAAATGATTTATCGCTTTGCAAATCAACATCAAGTTTTAAATTCCCTTTTGTATAATTTGAATTCAAAAAAGGTTCCGCTTTAAAATCGCGAATAAATGTTTTTGGTCGAGCTTGCATATACACATCGCGTTCAATTCCACTTATGCGCCAAAAATCCTGACATTCAAGATAAGAACCATCACTCCAGCGATATACTTCAATGGCAATCAGATTTTTACCTTTTTTTAAATAGGAAGTAATATTAAATTCGGCGGGCAATTTACTATCCTGACTATAGCCAACTTTCTGTCCATTCACCCAAAGGTAAAACGCCGATTTTACAGCGCCAAATATGATAAACACTTCTTTATCCATCCAATTCGCAGACAAATCAACAATTTTCCGATACGAACCTACAGGGTTCCAATCCTGACGAACAAAAGGTGGATTTGGATTCTTTGTCCATTCATAAGGATGATTCACATAAATAGGGACTCCATAACCTTCAATTTCCCAGTTTGAAGGAACTGGAATTTCAGTCCAAAGTGAATCGTTAAAATTGCTTTGATAAAAATACTTTGGCCTTGCTTCGGGATATTTCGACCAATTAAATTTCCAGTTCCCGTTCAACGACAAATAATTAGACGATTGTTCAGGTTCAATAATTAGTGCATCTTTTCTATTTGAGTACGAAAAAAAGGTGGCGTGTGCTTTTTCTTTATTTATTCCAAAAACAAGTTCGTTTTCCCAGTCGGGACGACTTTTTTCCTGGGCAAATACTGTTAGGTTTAAAGTGAAAATTACGAGCAAAAAAATCAATCTAAATTTTAACATATATTATTCATTTTCAATGACTTATGAGACTACAATTAAAATGATCAAGTTTAGTTGTAAGAAATATTTTATTGTCTTTGAGTTATTTATTACCTGAGTTTAAATAATCAGAAGCATCTATTATTTTGGCATAGGAACGTAACGTAGCTAAAGTGGAAAAATGCACTTCTTTTGCCGGAATACTGATTCCGTTGTAGTTGAGGTCTTTAGTAGCACAAGCATCTTGTATGACGATGCAAGTAAAACCAAAATCGCTGGCTGCTCTGGTGGCTGCTTCCAGACACATATGGGTTTGCATACCAGCCAGAACCAAAGTATCTATGTTGTATTCATTCAAGTAGGTAAGCAAGTCGGTATCTTTAAAACTATTTACCTCCTTTTTAGTGATTACTTTTTCGCTTCTGAATGGCAGTACCAATGAATTAATACTTCCACCTGGTTCATAATCGTGACGGATATGAACTACCAGTTGTTTTTTTTCACGAAAATCAGTTAATAAAAGCGCAGCTTTTTCAGCTGCAGCTGCCGGTTCAACCAAAGCGGAATTTCCTCCCGGAAAATAGAAGTCCTGAATATCGATTAAAAGTAAAGCCGTTCTTGATGTTGGTTGAGCATATCCTATCCCTGAAAAAAGCATCAAAAGCAAAACAAAAATAGTACGCATAATATGCTGTTTTAGAAGATGATAGTTATTTTTTGATATCATAAAAACAAAATTTGGGAGAATGCAATTAATCTTCTTTTAAAAAGGCCTTTATGGCCTTATCAATTTCTTTTTTATCGAGTCCACTTTGCTCGGCAATTTGAACACTTTTCAATGGAGTACCGGCACTTTCCAGTACCCTAATTATTGCCGTTTTTACTTCCATTTTGTGATCATTAAAATTTTTCTTTACAAAGATACTTTTTAATATTTCCGTGAAAACAATTATTTTTCAAATTCCATTAATTCTATTGGAGCACCATTATGCTCAATCATGGCCACCCGCAATCCTTCCATTGGAGCATTGGGATAAGTAATTACATTCAAGTTACGATTGGCCAATTCAAAATCCAAATCATTCACAACAAAAGCAAGATGAGGAACATCCTGTATTAATTTATCTATCTGACTGTCAGATTCAAAGCGCATCCATTCGATTCCAAAAGGGCTACTGCTAAATCCAGATACAAAAAATTTAAACTGAGGCAAATACCGCTCGTCTGGCATTATTTTTTTGGTCGGAATTCCCAAATGATGATATTTCCAGCCCCATTCTGCTGTTGCTTCCGGCAGTTCGTGTTCTTTTCTAAACTTCTTCATATCAATATATTTTTTAAGAAATGGTAATTAGACGCCCTTCGATTTTCATATAGGCAAACCCCAATTCCTCTTTTATCCATTGTAATGTTTTTTTGTGATAAATAAACACATGCGTATCATCATCTTTATAGTTCCAGGTTTTAAAATTAATGCTTTCATCATAAATGGAGGTCATAATATAAAGCCTCCCATTTTTCTTTAATAAATCTTTCAATAGAAGGAATTCTTTTTTCGGATGATTAAAATGTTCAATCACTTCACAACAAGCGATAAAATCGTATTTCGATTTTAATAAGTCGGGGAAATTATAAAAATACGGGTCATATTTTTCAATAGAGTAATGATTATCTTCCAGGACTTTAGAAATTACTGGCCCAGTTCCCGCACCAAAATCAAGGCCTTTGTCGTTTTGTGTAAAATCCCTTAAGATAGCTGTCGTAATCGGCAAAACAAATTTCTGATAACGTTTATCTTCAATATCATTTATATGTTGTATGTAACGTGATTTTTCTGTCTGGCCATTGGGAATCAAATCCTTGTCAACAAAAACACCATAACACTGCTTGCATTGATGATAAAGACGTTTTTTATGTTGAAAGAAAATATCGCTATTGTTATTGCATAAAGGGCAGTAATTAATAGCTGAGTTTTTATTCATCCGCTTCTAATTAAATCTACTTTTAATTTCACTATCTAAAGTAACTGGCTTATAATCAAATAATTCTCTTAATATTTTATGATCAGCAGGAACATTTTTAGCCAAATCTTCAGGAAAATTATTCAACAATTTTAAGCTTTGATACAAAAACCTCACAAAAGGAACAAACGGTAGCGATAATAAGGAAACCATGTTAACAACAAAAAGCGGAATCGACCGATGCTTGATTTTCATTCCGCTTATCAAGGCTATTCTCTTTGCAGCTTCGGGAAAGTTAAAAGCCTCTGGCCCTGTCAATCTTAATCTTCTGCTGCTTAAATCATTTCTCACTACAACCTGAGACACTATCTCCCCAACATCTTCCCCAGCAATACTTGGAATAGCTTTTAAACCACCTCCAGGCACACTCATTTTCCCATTTCTAATGAATGCAAAAAACATTTCCATTGAAGGAGCACAACCTAAGATAGTCCAGTTAAAATCTGATTGCGATATTTTATATTCAATTTCTAGTTTGATTTCGCCAAAACCGACAATATTAAGATCCTGAAGCACTTGCTCTCTAATTTCATATCCTGACAAATAAATCAATCGCGTAATATTTGCCTTTTTGGCTTGAGCCATAATTTCAAGAACGGCATCACGTTCAATTTGTTTCATCTTTCTGAAAAGCTTATTGCTCATCGCCGAAAGGCAAATAATTATAGCTTTTACATTTTCAAGAGACTTCGCAATAATTTCTTGATTTGTAACATCTCCCTCAACTATTTCTACACTTTCGCCAAGTATTTCTTGTGCTTTTACAAAATTACGACTAACAATTTTAACGGATTCACCTTTTAAAAGAAGCTTTTCGACTATTTTTTTTCCATAGTGTCCTGTTCCGCCAAACACCAGAATTTGCTTTTCATCTTGAATCATTCTGCTAAATTTTAGTTACTACCAAATATATTCAAATAATATAACTCCTTTGGATATGAAAATTTAACTCAAGGCTTTCTGCGCTGCTTTAATACCAGCTCCATCTTCAAAAA
>CAYPOW010000147.1:0-1096 GCA_964412145.1 uncultured Draconibacterium sp. | reverse complement strand
GCTTTCAAAGCTTCGCGAAAAGCTTCGGCCATCAATTGATGACGTGCAAAGCGTGCTTCCATTCCTTCTTTTAAAATAATTTCGAGACTCTTTTCCAGAGCCACAACTAAATTCACAGCTGGAGTTCCAAAATAAGATGGATTTCCTGCTTCATATGCTTGCATAATGGGCAACCAATTGTTCCAATCGGAATAATAATTGGCTACCGGAGTTTTCCTGTTTTTCCATACTTCCATTGCTTTCTCCGAAACTACCATCAGCGCTAATCCGGGAGGAACTCCAACCGCTTTTTGGGAGGCTGTCAGAACCACATCTATCCCCCACTCTTCTTGTCGGATTTCTTCACCGGCAACAGAACAAACGCCATCCAAAATGCTTAGCACATTGTATTTTTGAGCAAGTTTACCAATCGGTTTTGGATCAACCATGACCGCCGTTGAAGTATCTACATGCGTGAATGTCAATAATTTATAATCATCTTTCTTTAATTCATCCTCAATTATATCCAAAGGGACAATATCTCCTATTTCCGATTGCAAAAAAGTAACATCAGCTCCATAACGAACAAGTAATTCAGCATATCTCGAGCCGAAATATCCTGTTGAAATCACTAAAACCTTATCTCCTTTTTCAATCAGATTGCTGGCAGCCATATCCATAGCCAAGGTTCCTGTTCCTGCCATAATAAAAGCTTGTCCTTTTGGAGCAAGCCAAACTTCTTTCATCATTCGTAAAGCATTTCCAAAGCTTTGGATAAAATTAGGAGCTACATGACTGGTTGTTGGTTGACCTAAAGCACTTAAAACTTCCGGCTCAAACTCAATGGGTCCAGGAATCATTAATAATTTTCTTGACTTCATTATTGATATTTTTAAATTTTTGTGATTTCGTTTTGTTTTAATAGATCTAAAAGTTGTCCTTTTGATTTTGCATCGAGTGGTTGAACAGGTTTGCGAGCCATTCCACCATAAAGACCCAAATGATCCATCGCTGTTTTTAAAGCCGGCACACCCCATCGAGCAGTCACGGCGGTATTTACAGGAATCATAGCAGCTTGCAATTTTCGTGCTTTATCCAATTCTTTATTCTCAAATAG
>CAYPOW010000146.1:0-8138 GCA_964412145.1 uncultured Draconibacterium sp. | reverse complement strand
AAGCACATTGGTACGAAGTGTATTCAAGCAATTTTAACGAAGGGAATAAAAAGTTCTATATCAATGGTGAAACAGGTACTACTGTTGGAGGTGGTCCCGATAATTTTGATGTAATTCCCCCTTATAAAAAAGATTTTGAAAAAGGCGATGCACTTGTTCTCCCACCTTTTTCCATGATTTTTATTGTGCTTTTAGGCGATGACACTACTTACATCAACTCGCCCGATGCGGAAACAAAAACAATTACAATTATCCCAAATCCGGCCACTGATCGGATTCGAATTAACAGCAATAACCAACTTACGGCTTATCGAATTTTCGATGCTACCGGAAAGAAAGTTCAAAATGGAAATGAAAGTATTATTGATGTGTCAAACTTAAACACGGGTTTTTACATTATTCAAGTGGAAACTACAGACCAAATAGAGACATTATCATTTTTAAAAATAGACGACTAATACTATTAAAATGAAAAAAATATCCTTAATCACATTGGCTACGGCATCTTTGCTTCCTAATTTATTGGTAGCGCAAGAGGCTAAACCTAAGAATGTACTTTTTATTGCTATTGATGATTTAAAACCACTATTAGGAAGTTATGGTTACGATCAAATGGTAACGCCTAATATCGATCGAATTGCAAGCAATGGAGTCTTATTTGAAAATGCGCATACGCAACAAGCGGTCAGTGGCCCTTCAAGGGCCAGTTTACTTACGGGAATGACTCCCGATTATACCGGCGTTAGAGATTTACGCACTCGGATGCGTAATGTGAATCCAGATATATTAGCTTTACCAGAATATTTTAGACAAAACAATTATCAAACCGTGGCAACAGGGAAAATTTATGACCCGCGCTGTGTGGATAAGAGTTATGACTTGCCTTCTTGGTCGATCCCGTATAAAGAAAGTTCAAAATACGTTTACCCCGAAGAATGGGGTGAGCCTGCTTTGTCGTATTATGTTGATATGGAGAGTAAAGCCATTGTTGCAAAATATGAGGCAGAAGCTCGAGAAAAAGGAATTAAGAATTTGCATGCTTACGTTTCGGGTAAATTTAAACCTGCTACCGAATGTGTTGATGCTCCTGATAATGCCTATATGGATGGGCAGATAGCAAATAATGCCATTCGTTATATGGAAGAATTATCTCAATCTGATGAACCCTTCTTTTTAGCCGTTGGTTTTAAACGTCCGCATTTGCCTTTTGCAGCACCTAAGAAATATTGGGATTTATACCAAAGAGAAGAGGTGCAATTGGCTGATTACCAAAAACCTGTAAAAGATGGAGTTGCAATAGCCTATCACAATCACGGAGAATTGCAATCCTATACCGATATTCCAGAACTAAAATCTTTTTCTGATATTTTCAGCAATCTAATCGATGAAGATAAGCAAAGAGAATTGATTCATGGCTATTATGCAAGTGTATCATTTATCGATGCTCAAGTAGGAAGAGTAATGGCTAAGCTGGATGAACTTGGTTTAGCAGAGAATACAATTGTTATTGTATGGGGCGATCATGGTTGGCATTTGGGCGATCATGCCTTGTGGTGCAAACATTCTAATTTTGAGCAAGCCACCCACGTTCCAATGATTATCTCAACTCCTGAGGGTGAAAAAGGTCGGTATTCCTATCCTGTGGAATTTTTAGATGTTTTCCCTACGCTTTGTGATGCTGCGGGTTTAAGTATTCCTGAACATTTGCAAGGAACAAGCTTGGTACCTGCAATGAAAGATTTAAATCACAGAGTGAAAGATTATGCCGTTAGTCAGTTTGATAGAGGTAAGATTCGGGGTTATTCACTACGCGGCGATCGATATAGATTAACCGTTTGGATGAAAGACAATTATTCCACCGATAAGCCTTTCGACGAAAATCTAATTCACGATTGTGAATTGTATGATTATAAAACAGACCCAAACGAAACAAGAAATTTATACCGTAAAAAGTCATATAAGAAGGTAAAGGACCAGCTGATGGACTATTTCAAAGATTATGTTGCCAAGCAAAATGTGGCTTTAAAATCAAAGAATAATAAAAAAAAGAAAGTAAAAAAAAATAGTGCTGCTTTGGTCACTGATGGAAGTTTTAATTCCGCCTTAGATAAGAACTGGATGACTTTTGCAAGAAAAGCCTCTTCAGCAAGTTTTGATGTGATTTCAGCAGGCCGCTTTGGAGAAAACACGCTTCGCATAAATGTGAAAAATTTAGGTGAAAACGAACATGATATTGGATTAAAAACAAAGAAATCAATAGTCTTAGACAAGGGACAAACCGTAGAGATTAGCTTTTTGGGTACGGGTAAAAATGTAAAAGTCATTTTACAAACCGAGGATAATAAGAATTTAGTTGAGCCTCTTGAACTTGGCAGCTCTGATGCAGTACATCGTCTGGAATATAAGATCAAAACGACTGGAAAATACTTTTTTAAGATTCACTTTTTGGATGCCGGTGATTACCATATCGACGATATACAGGCGATTATTGAATAATTCGGGTCTTAGTACTTGTTCAGAAAAAAACAAAATGAAAAATAAGCTTCTATACTTAATTACTTTAGCTGGAATTCCGATGAGCTCTTGTGTAAATGATTTACAATCCAAAGCAGCATCGGATGACTCTATTTTTAACGATAGTCAAAATAGAAATCAGCGAAATGTAGTTTTTATTCTTTCAGATGATCATCGCTACGATTATATTGGGTTTACCGGAAAAGTTCCTTGGTTAAGAACGCCCAATATGGATCGTATGGCCAAAGAAGGGGCTTATTTTCAAAATGCTTTTGTAACTACTTCTCTGAGTTCGCCCAGTAGAGCATCCATACTAACAGGACAATACTCACACGTACATACATTGGTGGATAATTATGCTCCAGATCCAGGAAATTTGACTTATTTCCCTGAATATTTACAAGATGAAGGCTATCAAACAGCTTTCTTTGGCAAGTGGCATATGGGTGACGAATCGGATGATCCTAGACCTGGTTTCAACCACTGGGAAAGTTTTAAAGGGCAAGGAGAGTACTATAATCCAACATTAAATATCAATGGAGAAAGAAAGACTTATTCTGATTCCACATACACCACTGATTTATTGACAAATCATGCGCTGGAGTGGCTCGATAATAGAGATAAAGAAAAGCCTTTTTTTATGTATCTATCCCATAAATCTGTGCATGCTGAGTTTAAACCAGCCAAGAGGCACAAAGGCATGTATAAAGGAAATACTATTGATCTGCCAGCATCATATCAACAAACCAAATCAGATGAATACAAAGATTTAAAATGGCCGCAATGGGTGAAAGAACAGCGCTATAGCTGGCATGGTGTGGATTATATGTATCATGATGAGGAAAGCGATTTGAACGAGATGGTTGTAGATTATTGCGAAACCTTAATGGGAGTGGATGAAAGTATTGGAAGTGTTTTAAACTGGTTGGAAAATAATGGTTTAGACGAAAATACAATTGTCATTTATATGGGCGATAATGGATTTAGCTGGGGCGAACACGGGTTGATTGATAAACGACATTTTTACGAAGAATCTGTAAAAGTTCCGCTTTTAGTGAAAAGTCCAGATATTGTCTCCAAAGGAACAACCATAAATTCAATGGTTCAAAATATAGATATCGCTCCAACCGTTTTGGAATATGCAGGCATTCAGAAGCCTGACTATATGCCAGGCAAGTCAATTGTTCAAATATTAAAAGGAGATACTAAGAATTGGCGAAATAAAATCTTTTATGAATACTATTGGGAATACGACTTCCCTATGACGCCAACAGTTTTTGGTGTGCGGACCGATAAGTATAAATACATTCGTTATCAAGGTATTTGGGATAGAAACGAGTTATACGATTTGGAGAATGATCCAGAAGAAATGTATAATTTGATTGATCAACCTGAATATCAGGAATTGGTTAAAAAAATGGCAAACGAATTATACGATTGGCTAGAAGAAACCAATGGAATGAATATCCCTTTAAAACGAACGGTTAAATATCGTTGGGGCGATTATAAACATAAGAACCAGTATTAATCTATTGAATATGAAATTATTAAAGTTTTTTATTGTATTGTTTGTAATGATCTCGTCTAATTATTGTTTCGCTCAAACTGATGCTGAATCAAAACAAAAAATAAAAGTTTTTCTGCTTGCTGGACAGTCCAATATGGATGGTAGAGGCGATGGCAGCAAACTTAGTAAAGCCGATTTAGTCCTTTTGGAAAAAGTCCAAAAAAATGTACTTTTTGCTTACAATAGAAAAGACATTGTACCTTTGGATATTACTATTCCCCTCAATCACGTTCAGAAAAAATTCAATTTAGAAAAGACATTTGGTCCTGAATTGTTTTTTGGAATGGGATTGGCCGAAGCATATCCAAGCCAAAAAATTTTACTCATAAAAAGATCTTTAGGAGGAACTTCGCTTTATGGATGTTGGAATCCAGATTGGTCGGAAGAAAAAGCTGCTTTGATGAATGAGTTAAAGCGTCCCAAATTATACAGCGATCTCCTTGCATACATTAAAGAGGTTCTTGTTGCTTATGACGAGGATGATTATGAAATTAGCGGGATGCTTTGGGTGCAGGGTGAAACTGATAGCGGCGTGAAGAAGTGGGGTTCAAAACCTGCTGATAGCTATGAGCAAAATCTAAAGAAACTAATTAGCGGAATAAGAACTGAAACAGGAGTGGCTGATTTGCCTTTTCTGATGCTTCAAGTGGGCGGTGGTAAAGTAGTTGATGCAATGAAGAATACCGCAAAAACAATGAAGAATGTTTCTTTAATTACTCAAAATAAAGACAAGAATTCGTCACGTTATCTTCCAAACTATGGTCCGCCAATCGGTCATTATACGTATGAAGGGATGAAAACCATTGGGCTTTGGTTTAAAGATCGATATTTGGATGAATACAAAGATTATTCTCCTCAATCAAAAAAACAAGCAAAACAAGAATTCAAAAGTAACTGGCGAGAAGAAGCCAATCTACGTATTGATAAATACCGCAAAAGCAATCTTTCTATTCAGGTATTGGATGCGAATAACAAAACAATAGAAGGAGCTGAGGTCAGAGTAAAATTAATCCGACATCAATTTTACTTTGGAGCAGCTGTAAAATCGTACTTTTTGACGTCGCCCTTTACCAAGATATACCGCGAAAATTTCTTGAAATACTTCAATAGTGGAGGTTTCGATTTATGCTTGAAACCAAAACAAAGAGGTAAGCCTACAGAAGAATCTGCTGAAAATGCGATGCCTTGGTTTCAGCAACACGACATCGCTATGCGAGGGCATACCCTTGTTTGGGAAGGCGAAAAATTCCTCCGACCGGAACAAAGAAAAATACTGCACAACAAACGCTTATCTAATCAGGAAAAAGGCGAGAAACTATTGACAATATCTAAAATACATTTCCCTCATGCGATAGAAAAATGGGATGTATTTGCTTGGGATGTGGTTAACGAACCTTTTCGTAATCATGTAATTAATGATCTATTGGAAATCAATACTTTTTCTTATTGGTTTAAATTGGCGGATAGCCTGAGAGTCGTTTATAATCGACCAGAGCTTAAACTTTTTCTGAACGAGAATAAGATAATTTCGAATCCGTTTATTATGGATCCGAATAAACCTGAAGTATTTATGGAGATAGTAGACAAAATGTTAGCCGATGGAGCTCCAATCGATGGCATTGGTTTTCAATCGAGAATAAAAAACGGCTATTTACCTCCAGATACTTTATATGCCCGTCTTTGCGAATTTGATAAATACAATTTGATTTATCACGCCACTGAATTTGAAGTGCGCGACACCAAAGCATATACCTATACCGATGAACAAAAAAGACAAATGGTAGATGAATTGTTAACGGTTTATTTCAGTCACCCCAATGTAGAAGGTATCTGGCATTGGACTTTTGCAAATAACAAAAAAGGGCAACATCCTTGGGCATTGTTTAATTACGATGGAACACCAAGTGTTTTTGGTAAACAGTGGATTAAAATGATGGAAAATGATTTTAATACTGATGTCACTCTAACAACAAATACTGACGGAAAATGCAAGCTAAGAGGTTTTAAAGGACGATTTGAAGTATCGATTCTTTTGAATGGCAGAAAGCAAACTGAAGTTTATGACCTATATGAAGATCAGGAGTTTGCGATTAGATTCAAATAGGAGAACATCTTAAAAGGATGATAAGAGTCTATTTTAGTAACTTTTATGAGCCAAAAGTTTAATAAAAGGCTCTCGTTTTGAACGCTAATTAAACCTTGTTGAGCGATTGCCGAACCATTAGTACTCAATTCCTTTGTAATTTGGTCTTTATATTTTAGGCAGAAAAAGATTTGGATCTATATTTTATACAATTTCAAACAAATTAATGCTTTGAAGCTAAAATTAAAAATGAGAATTAAAAAAAAGTTATAAATTAAAAATCAAGAATTATGAAAAAACTTTACTTTTTATTAATCACCCTATTCTTTATTGGAACCTTGGTTAACGCTCAAGAGGATATTGTTTACGGGTTCAATACTGATGGAGATTTAGAAAACTGGACTGGTGCTGGAGGAGATGCTACAGTTTCTAGCGGAGTTCTTAATCTTGCTTTAAACGGAAGTGCTAATGTAAAATTGATTAATACAACTGCAGGTATTAATACGGCTGAGTATATTTATGCCCTGGTTAAGTTGAAGAACAATACGGCTAATAAGTTTCTGCGCTTTTCTTATCTTAAACCAACCGGAGGTAGGGTGTATAAAAACGTGGATATTTCTGCTAATGACACTGAATTTAAAACCTATATTTTTGATTTAACAAATAGCAATTGGACAGGCACGATGGATGATGTCAGTGTTCATCTAAAATTTGATTCTAGTACAGATTGTGATGGAATAGGAAGTCTTGATTTTGATGAGATTAGAATTATGGCTTCCATACCTAAAACAGAACAGGATACGTATTATTTCGATACTGCCGATGATTCAGAAGGCTGGACCCCGGTTAACGGGTCTGTTACCGTAAGCGGTGGTTTATTAACTTTTGTTCCTACGGTTGACAAATATGCAAAAATGGAGCAATTATTTCACACTGTTGATGCAGATGTAAATGAATATTTTACTATGGTTATTAAAAATGAATCTACTGATGATGATATGATACGTATCATTTTTACGGGTGGTAATTACGATATCCCAATCACTATGGAAGATGCGGAATTTAAAACCTACTCTGTTAGAGTTGCGGATTCTACAGATTGGGTAGGTATACAGGATGGTGTAACTATCGGATTCAGAGATACTGAAAATGTAAATGGAGTTGGTAAATCTTCTGGAACTGGAAATTTAATTGTAGAGTCATTCGAATTCTCTCCCAATATTATTTTAGGATTTAATGACGATTTAGATAGCAATACATCTCTTATTTTGTATCCTAATCCAGTAAAAAATACACTTTACATCAACACCGAGAAGAATATCGAGAAATTAGAGGTTTTTGATTTAACAGGAAAAATGATCTGGAATCAGAAATTCTCTACAGCACTTAATACTAGTAATTTAGAAAAAGGTGTTTATTTTCTCAAGGTCTATGATGATTTGGGATCAACAACAACTAAACGTTTTATTAAAAACTAAAACCCAATGAAAAAAACAATTTTTTTATTCGTTTTGATTGGCTTAATGGCTTCCAATGCCTTTGCTGGAAAGAAGAAAACTTCGCCTCAAGAAAAAAGAGCTAAACTAATTATTGCTTATGTAGCTCAAGAAATGGAATTCAATGACATTGAGCGTAAAGTGCTTTTCGATGCATTAGTCACTAAAATTACTTCTAATAGAGTCCTTTCTAAGGATTTGAGTAAAGAGGCCAAAAAAGCAGCGTATAAAAAAATTCGAATGACCTTAATAGCTGACCTAGCAACACAATTTGATAAAAGCGAAATCAAGCAAATTAGCGATTTGATGAAGGCATATAATGCTGAAGAAAAGAAAAAAAAAGCTGATTAATTTCATTTCCTGGTAGATTGAAAAGTCCGGATTCTTTAGAATTCGGACTTTTTTTTATGGTTATAATGTTTAATAACCTGAGTTCGATATAAAAAATCACATAAATATTTAGAAAACAAGGATTGTT
>CAYPOW010000145.1:0-8289 GCA_964412145.1 uncultured Draconibacterium sp. | reverse complement strand
TTATTTGTTAAAGGTCCATTTATAATATGGCTTTCAAAAGATTCTAAATCAGCTGAAATGACAAGTCCATAATTTTCATCCGCGATATAATAATTTCCGTCAGAAGAATTTAGCAACTGACTTGGACACACATCCTTTTCGAAATTATCACCGTAGGTTTTAATGCTTCGATTGTAGGATAAATCAGCATTAAAAACCCCAATAAAATTCTTATGTGAACTTAATAATCTACCACTACTTATATCTAGGTTTACAGTTTTCGCCTCAATAGGGCTAACTATTTCTTTCCATGTATTTTCGGTCACAGCAAAAATCTGGTCTCCTAAAACACTTGTTAATCTATTAACTATCAGCTGATTATCATAAGATATTATATGATTATAATGATCGTTTGGAAAAGGAATATGGTTTAACTTTGACCAGCTATCGTAATTTGCCAAATTTGCATTGTGAATATCGGCCTGATAAATTCCGTTTTCTGTAGCTGCATAAAACTTATTATCCAAAATATCCAAATCAAAAACCTCCACAATCGCTCCATTTTCACCAAGATAATAGGTGTCTTTTATTTCCTCTCTGTCAATATCAACGACCACTATACCAAATCCACAAGACAAATAGGCAAACTGGTCCATAAAAAAGACGGCGTTAATTGTCTTTTTTCCAAGGATATTTTTTCGTTTGATATCAGATAAATTTATAAGCTGGCCGTCCTTAATTAAATCGATATTGGTATTTGAATAGGCCACCAACAGAGTTTTGTTAGCTGAATTATAGCTTAAAGTACTAATGCCAAAATCGCTTAAGCCATTCACTTTTGAAATGCGATCGAGATTGCCTTCCTTTTTATTATAGCTTAAAAGACTATAGGGCGTAGCTGCATATACAAATTCATTCGATTCCGTTATTGCAATAAGCTGATTGTAAGGCAATTCATCGCGCCATTGTCCTATCGGGATGTCTTGAGCGTTTAGAAAAACAGCTTGAAAAAGGAAGATAATAAATAGGAAAGAGCGTTTCATTCGATGTTAAATTTTAAGACATTATACTCATTTTTTTCTGCGATCTGCTTAAACTAAAATCTATGCAAAAGAAAAAAGCTCCAATAAAACAATACTTAATTGGAGCCTTTATAACGTAGCAATAAATTGATTTCGTATAAACTTTATGATTTATCCAGAAAAGCAAGAATATTTTTTTCTACGCGCTGGAGAATATCAGAGGCCTCTTCTTTAATAAATTTATCACCTGTAATTTGTTCATACAGTTCAATATACCGATCTGAAACAGACTTTACCCATTCGTCTGTCATTTCAGGAAGAACATCCTCTGTACGACCCTGGAAACCATTTTCCATCAGCCATTCACGAACAAATTCTTTAGACAATTGCTTTTGTGGCTCCCCTTTGGCAAAGTGCTCTTCGTAACCTTCTTTATAAAAATAACGCGACGAATCGGGTGTATGAATTTCATCAATCAGGTAAATTTTCCCGTCTTTCTTGCCAAATTCATATTTAGTATCTACTAAAATAAGTCCACGTTCATCAGCAATTTTGCTTCCACGCTCAAAAAGCTCCATTGTATATTTCTCCAGCAATTCATAATCCTCTGGAGAAACCAGGCCACCACGTACAATCCGAATCTTTGAAATATCCTCATCATGAGCACCTTGTTCTGCTTTGGTTGTTGGTGTGATTATTGGTTCATGAAAGCGTTCATGCTCGCGCATTCCATTCGGTATGGGAACACCACAGATTTCGCGAGCACCACTTTTATAGGTACGCCACGAAGAACCTGTTAAATAACCACGAATGATCATTTCTACTGGAAAAGGTATGCATTGAATTCCAGCTGTTACCATTGGATCGGGTGTCGCTTGCTTCCAGTTTGGAACAATATCAGCTGTTGCATCCAAAAACTTAGCTGCTATCTGATTTAAAACCTGACCCTTGTAAGGAATCCCTTTCGGTAAAACAACATCAAAAGCTGAAATGCGATCACTGACCAACATAATCAATATTTCGTCGTGAATGGTGTAAACATCTCTAACTTTGCCTTTATAAACATGTGTTAATCCTGGAAAATTAAAATCTGATTTAATGATCGTATTCATTTTTTACGATTTATGTTCTTTTATTTAAAATGTAAAGATATACAATATTAATTATTCTTTTTTTGCTGATCTAATTTTGTAAGAAATCCTATCTGCTTCTCATCCGTATTGTAAGCTTCAATTATTTTCCCAACCAAAGGATGGCGTACAATATCTTTTTCGTTCAGAAAAATTATTTCGATACTTGGAATATTATTCAATATTTTAGTTGCTTGAACCAATCCAGATTTCTCCTTTTTAGGAAGATCGATTTGCGTAATATCTCCTGTAACAATAAACTTAGCCGTTTTACCCATGCGTGTTAAAAACATTTTTAACTGGTTTTGGGTGGCATTCTGTGCTTCATCAAGAATAGCAAAGGCATGATCCAATGTTCTTCCCCGCATATAGGCAAGCGGTGCAATCTCAATAGTCCCGTCTTCCAAATATTTTTCAAGTTTAACGGCTGGAAGCATATCGCGTAAAGCATCGTAGAGGGGCATCATATACGGATCGAGTTTTTCTTTCATATCGCCAGGCAAAAAACCAAGGCTCTCCCCTGCTTCAACAGCTGGGCGAACTAATATAACTCGTTTAACTTCTTTGTTTTTTAAAGCACGTACAGCTAGCGCAACCGCCGTATATGTTTTACCTGTTCCGGCTGGCCCGATAGCAAAGGTTAAATCGTTTTTAGCGACTGAAGTCACCATTTTACGCTGATTATCAGTGCGTGCTTTAATTTGGATGCCGTTACGACCATGCACCAAAATATCGTTTGGAAGGAAGTTTTTGTTTGCTACTATATCTGCTGAAGCCAGCATTTCCAAATCAGACTCAGACACATTTTGGAACTGCTCAATATGCAATAATACTTGATCAAAATAAGCTTCAAACTTTTTAAAAGCGCTTTCAGTGCCAACAAGTTTGATCATTTCTCCCCTGACAATTATTTTCAATTGAGGAAATAAGCGCCGAATAATTTCTAATTTATTCTCGTTAGCTCCAAAAATGACTAATGGATCATAACCTTCAACAGAAAGTACTTTTTCTCCCATCTAAAGTATCTAATTTTATGTGAGCAAATTTCTAAAAAAATATGGCTTGCTCGTGATTTTTTAAAATTTTATATTAATTAATTTTCAATGCGAAATCTTGAAATTGGAGAATGGTTTTTTTGATACCTTTGAAAACAAAATTTCGCATTCTAAATATAGACAAATGCCAATTATAACACTCACATCCGACTGGGGCCTCAAAGATCATTATTTAGCTTCGGTTAAGGGTGCTTTTTTACGAAGCATTCCAGGTGCGATACTGGTTGATATCACACATCAAATTCCGCCTTTCGACTTAAATCAGGCTTCTTTTATCCTCAAAAGCGCTTATAAAAATTTTCCGGAAGGCAGTATTCACATTGTTGGAATTAACACGGAAGCGTCTATTGAAATGCCTCATGTGCTGATTAAGCATAAAGGTCATTATTTTATCGGGACTGATAATGGTGTTTTCGCCTTGATGTTTGACGAAACACCCGAACTAATTATTGAACTCGATATTATTCAAACTTCCAATCGCTTTTCATTTCCTTCCAAGGACGTATTTGTTCAAGCTGCTATGCATGTTGTTGAAGGAAATGATCTTGAACATCTTGGCGAAAAAAGAGATTCCCTAACCAATAAAATGTCGTTCAAACCCGTTATAGAATCGAATCTGATAAAAGGAAAAGTAATTTATATTGATGGTTATCAAAATGTGATTACAAATATTACAGAAGATTTGTTTAAAAAAGTGGTGAAAAGGAAAAAGTTTAAAATCCTACTACGTGCTGGAAATTACCAGATAACAAACATTAGCAAATCGTACTTAGATGTGAGCGAAGGTGAATTATTAGCTCTTTTTGATTCTGAAAACTATCTCGAAATAGCTATCAATAAAGGAAAAGCAAGCAGTTTATTGGGTTTGGGAATTGATGATGTGATACGAATAGAAGTGCTCCCCTAAGCACAAAATATATTAATCTGTTTCATGTTTGCACTCTACAGAAAAGAAATAGCTGCCTTTTTAAATACACCGATTGGATTGGTCGTAATTTTTGTGTTTTTAATCGTAAACGGATTATTTCTTTGGGTTTTCCCAACTGAATACAATATCCTTAATTTTGGTTATTCCAATTTAAATTCTTTTTTCAACCTGGCTCCTTTTGTGTTTTTATTTCTGATTCCTGCCATTAGCATGCGTTTGTTTTCCGAAGAAAATAAAACGGGAACTATTGAGTTACTATTTACCAGACCTTTAAACGATTGGCAAATAATTGGAGCTAAATATTTGGCTGGATTAAGCCTGGTTATTATTGCATTAATCCCTACTTTAATCTATGTTTTTACTGTTTATTTTTA
The DNA here is from genome assembly GCA_964412145.1 of uncultured Draconibacterium sp. GTDB lineage: Bacteria > Bacteroidota > Bacteroidia > Bacteroidales > UBA12170 > UBA12170. The sequence goes on along the minus strand of CAYPOW010000145.1, from coordinate 3,801 downwards.
TAGTTTTCCGCAGGGGAATATTGATTTAGGAATCGTTTGGGGCTCTTATATAGGACTGCTTTTTTTGGCCGCAGCCTTTATGTCTATCGGACTTTTTTCTTCTGCTCTAAGCACGAATCAAATTGTAGCTTTCGTCATAGGAATAGCTATTTCGGCTTTTGCCTATCTCGGATTCGAAATTATTCATTCCCTCAATCTTTTTGGGCAATTTGATCTTTTTGTTCAATCGCTTGGTATTCAGGCACATTATTCTTCCATTCGTCGTGGTGTTATTGATTTGCGCGATATCATTTATTTTATGAGTCTTTCAGGTCTGTTTCTATTATTTACGCACACGCTTTTAAGTCGAAGAAAATGGTAGACGGGCAAAAACAAAATACAAGAAATAAGCGCCAAAAAAGTCTAAAACTTTTGCTGATTGGTGTATTGGCTGTTTTTTTTATCAATATTTTGGCGTCTAAGATTTATGTTCGTTTTGATTTAACAGATGAAAAACGATATACGCTTTCTGATAAAACCATCCAAATGCTTCGTCAGTTAGATGATTATGCTTATTTTAAAGTATATCTGGAAGGCGATTTTCCGGCTGGATTTAAAAAGCTGCGCAACGAAACCCGAGATATGCTCGAGGAATTCAAAGCTTACAGTCCATTTGTTGAATACACGTTTATCAATCCATCCGGCATAATCGATAATGAAAAAAGAGAAGCATTAATTCGAGAGCTTGTTGATAAGGGCTTACAGCCGACTAATTTGCATGTTAACAAAAAAGAAGGCAGCAGCCGAATTTTAATTTTCCCCGGCCTTCTTCTCAATTATAAAGGCCGAGAAGTCCCTGTTGAATTATTAAAAACCCAGATGGGGGTTTCGCCTGAGCGCGTGCTGAACAATTCTATTGAAGAACTCGAATATAATTTGGCCTCTGCTCTGCTTAAACTTGTTGAAAAGAAAAAACCAACGCTTGCTTTTTTAGATGGGCACGGCGAATTAGAACAAATCTATTTGGCAGATATCATTCAAACGCTCAGTGAATTTTATTTATTGGGGAATTTACGAATCGATGGCCGAATGAGCAGCTTGTTTGCCGTGGATTCTGCCTCAGGAAAAGTACTCGAAAAACCACTAATTGACGCAATAATTGTTGCACAACCTACTAAAGCATTTTCAGAAGCTGATAAGTACATTATCGACCAGTTTATAATGCAGGGCGGAAAAGTTTTTTGGTTAATTGATCCTGTTACTGCAAATATGGACAGTCTGCGAATGAGCAGTCAAACGATAGCGCTGAAAAATGAGCTCAATCTGGAAGATCAATTATTTAAATACGGAGTACGATTAAATTCAGATTTATTGCTCGATTTAAATGCGCGTTCAATTCCTATTGTAACCGGAATGATTGGCAATCAACCACAACAGGAATTGCTTCCCTGGTTGTATTTCCCCATTTTAACTCCACAATCACAACACCCAATTGTTCGCAATTTAAATAGCATTATGTCGGAATTCCCATCCACTTTGGATATGGTTACTGCTGAACAAATCGATAAAACGGTGTTGTTGCAATCATCCATTTATTCCAGAATTGCTCACACTCCAGCCATTATCGATTTAGCCTTGTTAGAAGAACAACCTGATGCTGCCCAGTATAATTTGCCGCCTCAGGCAGTCGTTGTACTCTTGGAGGGTCAGTTCACCAGTCTTTTTACAAATAGAATTCCTCCCGTATTACGCGACGATTTTATTATCCCTCCAATGAAAAGTAAAAGCGTAAAAACAAATATGATTGTGAGTTCCGATGGCGATTTGATAAAAAATCAGCTTCACTATACTCAGCACTATCCTTTACCTTTGGGGCTCGATCAATTTACACAGCAAACCTATGGAAATAAGGATTTTATAGTGAACGTATTAAATTACTTAATAGCAGGAAACGGATTGGTGGATATCCGGTCGAGAGAAATAAAATTAAGAATGCTCGATAAAAATAAAGTAGATCAAAGCCTTGTTTTTATTCAGATTTTAAATGTTTTATTGCCACTGATTTTAGTCCTTCTGTTAAGTCTGATTCTAGGGTATATTCGAAAAAGAAAATACACCGTAAAATAGTTCAGGCAAGAGCATAAGCAGAGCGAATCAACCCAATACTGTTTCCAAAATTTCATGTGAGCGGAGCGGCTTAAACTCCGTAGAATGCAAGAGGTAATAGTTTAAAATATGTTCTAACATTATTTTCCTTGCCGACTTTGAAATGGATATTTGCTTGAAATATTCATAACTTAATGCAGAAGCGCGGTAAAAAAATAAGCTTTCTTCTTCGTTTAGTTTATAAAGACCCTGCTGTTGACTGTTATGAAATTTGCCATCCGCTAAATCGAACAAAGTATTTCTTGAATAACTTGCTTCTGCCGGCCCAAATCCAAGATATTTAGTCAACTGAACAGCAAAATGCAGATGGAAAGCAGCAAAATTATTTTCAAGTAGATCGAGCAATTGAATGGAATTAAACAGATAATGGAATAAGGCGGGGTTTGCTTCTTCTTCACGTATCGAATTGTAAATCAGCTCATTTAAAAATGTAGCGATGGCGCTTTTACGAATATCGTAAGGAAGGCTTTGAAAAATATGCGCATTTTTAAGTTCTTTGATATACTGCAAATCTTTATTCTCCCGATTATAAACTTCCATATCGAGCAAAGAAAGTAAAGAAAGTGTGTTGGCTTTGGTTTTTGCTCTGTGTTTTCTAACGCCTTGAATAAGATAGGATTTTAGTCCAAACTGCTCCGTATAAATTTTAGCTACAACGCTGGTTTCGCTGTAGTTAATCGTTTTCAAAACTATACCCTGAGTTTTTGCTAACATAATCCAAATATAGAAAATAGATTGGCAAACTCCTTTTAATTACTCTTAAACATCAAAAAAATCAAAGTAAAAAAATAAAACACAAAAACCCCGATAGACGAATTTATGCGTCCAATCGAGGTTGTACTTTTAAAAGCTGAAAAACCTATTCAGGCTTAGGAACGATAATTTTGCCTTTGTAATACAAATCGCCTTCAACATAATATGCTCTATGATAAATATGAGCTTCACCGGTTGTAGGGCAAATTGAAATTTGTTCAGGAGTAGCTTTGTAATGAGTCCTTCTTTTGTCTCTTCTTGTTTTCGAGATTTTTCGCTTTGGATGTGCCATTATTTCTATTTATTAGATTTTATTTTAACTTTTTTAGTGCATTCCAACGAGGATCCACTTCTTCTTGTTCTGTTGAGTCTTTAAATTCATCCAAAACATCCAACTGACAAATTGGATTTCCTTCTTCATCTTCTTCGTGAGTAAGTCGCATAGGTAGCGAGAGATTCACAAATTCATAGATGAATTGAGCCAGCCTAATCTGATAAGACGCAACAGGAAGAAAGGCAATTTCGTCCGTATCTTCTTGTTCTTCATCCGTGAATTTTACAATCAAACTTTGCGTGAAATCGAGCGGAAAGTCAAAGTCCTCGCCACAACTGTCACAGATTGCGTTTACACTACCTTTAAAAATGAAATCGAGTTGCAATAAGTTTTCAGTCTTATGAACGATCACTTTTAAGGCCAGATTGCCTTTTTTGGTTCTGGAATATTCAAAAGCTTCAAAGAACGAATCAGTAATTTGAAAATCAAATTCATGATTACCGATCTTTAAACCGCGAAAGGAAATAACATAATCTTTTATATTACTCATTGCTTTAAGGTTTAAAAATTCGGGCTGCAAAAATAAATATTAATATTTTCAATAACAAGGATTTTCTTGCTTATAATTT
>CAYPOW010000144.1:0-8360 GCA_964412145.1 uncultured Draconibacterium sp. | reverse complement strand
ATGATGGTCCAGGATATAGGGCCCCAAAAAGCAGCATTGTCACCACCAAAGAAAATATGAGCATCAAATTCGCTTAAAGCAGTGTAGAAGTTTATATTTAATCCAATAGCCATTGGTATTAATCCTAAAATGGTAGTAATGGCTGTCAATAGCACGGGCTTTAATCTGGTTTTTCCTGCTTGCTCAACACAGTGTTCTGTATCTTCTATCGATAGTAATGCATCTTCCTCCAGACCGAGCTCCTTGCGTTTTCTTTTCTTTAATAAATCCAAATAATCGAGTAATACAATCGCATTATTTACAACTACACCTGCTAGAGAAACTATTCCTACTCCCATCATAATCACCACAAAATCCATTTTAAAAGTAGCAATACCACCCATTACACCAATGGTACTAAATAGAACAGAGGCAATAATGATTGCGGGTTTCACAACAGAGTTAAACTGACTGACCAGAATTAGCATAATTAATGCCACAGCAACCAACAGAGCCATCATCAAGAATTGCATCGATTCTGCCTGTTCTTCCTGCTCACCAGTAAATTCGTATTTATAACCATCTGGCATATCAAAAGAAGCCAATATTGGTTTCATCTGATCATTGATTTCAGTTGGATTATAACCTTCCAATACATTGGAATACAATGTGATAACACGGTCAAGATTTTTGCGTTTTACTGCACCGTAAGTTGTGCTGTATTCTATATCGGCAACAGCTGAAATGGGAACCTGAACAATACGCCCGTTGGATTGATTCCGGAAAGTGATCTTCTGGTTCATCAGAGCGGAAATATCGTTGCGATATTTTTCCATCAGGCGAAGTTGAATTGAATATTCATCTTCTCCTTCCTTATAATCAGACACATCCTTACCAAAAAGAGCAGTTCGAATTGTCATTGCAATTTGTCCGGTCGATAATCCAAAACGGCGTGCTTTATCTCTGTCGATATGTACCAATAATTCGGGATTTCCTACATTCAAATCGATATGCAAACCTTCAACACCTGCAATATTTTCTGATTCAATTAAATACTGAATAGAATCGGTAAGTGATAACAAATGTTCAAATTCTTTTCCGCTAATTTCTATACTTATTGCTTTTCCGGTAGGAGGACCCTGATTGGGTTTCTCTATCGAAATAGATGCTGAAGGATATTTACCAATCAATTCATCGCTCAATTCTTTAAGTATATCGAAAGTACTTATGCCTTTGCGATCTTCAAAATCGATAAAATTAACAGTGATTAAGCCTTTGTTTGGTGTATCGGTGATATTAAAACCTTCGTTCTGGCCAACAGCTCCTTTACCAACAGTAGTCAAAACAGATTTTACAATCTGTTTGTTTGGCGCTATAACTTCATACACTTTTGCTTCCAGTTTTTCCATAAACTCATTGGTTGTGCTTAACTCTGTTCCAATGGGTAATTCGGCCGTGACATTGATAAACTTAGGATAAGACGATGGAAAAAAGATAATTTTAGGTGAGCGTAATTGCAAAAGGCCAATAGTCATAAATAAAAGCACAACAGTCCCTAAAATAAACCACCCTGAATTGTTCTTTTTAATCGCAAAGTGAATCATTTTTTCATAGTAATTTTCGAGCCATACCAGCAAAACGTCTTTAAACCAAATTCCAATTCTATTTAGAAATAAAATATTCATCAGTCCCATTAAGGCAAAAAATGCTGCTATTCCACCAACAATTCTCCATCCAATTAAATAGGCGAAAAGTGAGGCTGCGGTTAAAATAACAACCACTATTCCTGCTTGTCGGATGTTTACACGCTCTTTTTCAGCACCCATTTTCATATAGGTTGCTGCAAAAACAGGAATTATGATAAGTGCTACAAATAAAGAGGATATTAAAACAATAATCAGAGTTATGGGAAGGAATTTCATAAATTCACCCATTAAACTATCCCAGAATAATAGAGGTAAAAAGGCGACTAATGTAGTTGCTGTAGATGAAATGATAGGCACGGCAATCTCGCCAACCGCCAATCGAGCTGCATCTTTTTTAGAATACCCTTCTGAAACAAATCGATATATGTTTTCAACTACCACAATGGCATTATCCACCAGCATTCCCAATGCGAGTATCAATCCAAATAAGATAATCATATTGATACGGTAATCGAGGAAATTGAATACCACAAAAGATAAAAACATCGACATGGGTATGGCAAATCCAACAAATAAGGAGTTTCGCGTACCAAGAAAAAAGAAAAGCACTAAAATTACAAGTATAATTCCTATAACCAGACTGTTTTCCAAATTGGATAGCTGGGAGCGCACGATTTCTGATTGATCGTTGGTATAAGTGATGCTCAAATCGTTTGGTAAGACGCCGCTTTTTTGGGCAGAAGTAATTTTTGCAAACAGATGATCGATAGCAGAAAGTAAATTTTCCCCACTCTTTTTCACAACCTGCAAGGAAACTACCGATTGTTTATTCAAACGGGCATGGCTGTCCAGATCTTTGTATCCATATACAATTTCTGCAATGTCTTTTAGATAAACAATATTATTGTTTTCGCTTTTAACAATTACATTTTCAATCTGATGCATATCGGTAAATTCACCAATAACCCTGACCGAACGCATGGATCCACCTACTTTTAATTCGCCTCCCGACATACTGAGGTTTTCATTGGCAATGGCCATTTCAACATCGTTGAAGCTAATTTTCTTAGCTTCCATCTGAAACAAGTCGACATTAATTTGGATTTCCCTTTCGGTAATTCCTTTAATCTCCACTTTGGAGATTTCGTCAACATCTTCCAGTTCTTCTTCAATAAATTCAGCAAAATGTTTGAGCTCATTTACCGAATAATCACCAAAAATATTCACATTGATAACCGGAAATTCCGAGAAATCGATATCACTAACTAGTGGATCTGAAGGCATATCATCTGGCAGCTCGCCTTTGGCCTTATCTACGGCATCTTTCACTTCGTTTAGAGCGGCCTTAATTTCGATTCCCGGTGTAAATTCAACAAAAATGGCTGAAATATCTTGTGAGGAAGTTGAGGTGATTTTCTTTAAACCTTTCACGCGGTCAATTTCTTTTTCCAAAGGTCGCGTGATGAGGTTTTCCATATCCAATGGAGGATTTCCGGGATAAGGAGTATGTACCATAATGGTAGGGTAATAGACCTCGGGGAAAAGTTCTTTGGGTAGGGAAGTATACGAATAAATACCAAAAAACAACAACAAAGCGGTGAGCAGATAAATGGTGTTTTTGTTACTTAACGCTAGGCTACTGAGTTTAAATTCCCTTTTTATAGTCTCTTTTTCTTCTTTCATTTTGATAGATTTAGGAATTATAGAATCACCAGTTTGCTGCCGTTCACTACTTTATTGTAACCTTCTGTGATAATTTGTTGACCAAGGTCTAATCCGCTGATAATGTGCGTCATATCATCCATTGTATAACCCGTTTTGATATGGACTTTTTGTGCGTAAAATGCCTTTTCTTTTTGCTGAACAATATAAAGGTAGGCACCACTGAAATCGTGTTTAATCAGGGCGGTTGGAACAACGATTGCTTCTTTTTGATAAAAATCGATAAAGCGTGTTAAAGCCAGCATATTTGGTTTCAAAAAGCCATCTTTATTTTTGAGTTTTACTTCAGCAATAAAGGATCTGTTTTCAGGATTAATCACTTGTCCCAAGCGATAGATTTTGCTATTCTTATTCAAATCAGGGAAACTTGGAAAATAAATCTCAACCGGATCGCCAACTTCTAAAGAGGCCAAATGAGCTTCAGCTACTTCAGCCTGAAGATAAAATTCATTGATATTTACAATATGCATTACAGCCATTCCAGGCATGGCCATTTCCCCTTCTTTCAGAGCAATTTGATCCACTATTCCCTGAATAGGAGAAGTGATCATGGCCATTTGCTTCTGTGTTTGTAGGGTATTTAATTTGGCATCGAGTGATTCTTTCGCGTTTTTAGCAGTAAGAAAATCTATCTCGGAACCAATTTCCTGCTTCCATAATTTTTTCTGACGCTTGTACATCTGATTGGCTAAATTCAATGCAACATTTAATTCGGCAATACTGCTTTCAATCACTTTAGTGTTTAATCGTGCCAACAATTGACCCTTTTTTACGATGTCGCCCTCTTTTACTAAAAGTTCAATAACCTGACCACTCATTTCCGGACTAATCATGGCCGACTCTACTGCCTCTAAGCTGGCATTTACTTCAAAACTGTGACTAAACTCCTGTGGCGTTAAAGCCAGGATGTTTACTATTGTCCCTTTTTCTGCAGACTCTGGAGATAATTCTGCTAATTCTGTTTCAAGTGTTTTAATTTCTGTTTTTAAAGAAGCTAGCTCTCCTTTTTTTTCCTGAAGGGACGCTTCTTTTTCTTCGATTCCATTATTGGAACAGGCTGAGAATAAAATACTTAGACCTAACAATAAGCCTGACAATTGGATAGTTTTCATTATATAAGGTTTCATGTTGATTTTCAATTTGTTTGGTTTTCTGAATTTAATAAACGCATATATTCTTTAACTCCTTTTTCATTTAAAATGGCAAACATATGGTATGTATATATTTCGCTTTGAATTTCCTGACGTGTCCATTTCTCCGAATTATAAAAGTCAATTTCTGCCAGATTTTCTACGTTTGCAATGTGCATTTTTACGATTAACTCTTCATTTATTTCTGGACGATAATAGCCTTCTTTTTTTCCTTTTTTAATATTGTGAAGCATCGACTGAGCCATGGATTCCCTATTAATCGCCATCATTTTTTTATAAATGTTGGTGTAATATTTTGACAGGTCATAATGAAAGGATGGATTAAACTCACCAAACATTTTATTGATCATTTTGCTTACTTCAACAATTTCTTCTAAAGCTGGAAGTTTGTCTAAATTAAGGCTTTTAATCCAAATCAATCGCTTCTCGCATTGATAGTCGATTACTTTTTCGACCAATTCGTTTTTATCGCTAACAAAAGTGTAAAGTGTCTTTTTTGATATTCCAAGCTCTCGCGAGATGTCATCCATAGTAACACTTTTAATTCCATACTTGGAATAAAGTTCTAAAACAGTTTTTAAAAGTTCTTCAAGATTAAAACCCATCACCCGTTTTTTTAGTATTTATTTAATGATTTGGTGTACAGGCGATTGAGGACGGACTTATCGTTCAGGACATTGAAAATAGCTGTTGTATATGTTCCACTAACGCTTAAAAAACTGTTGTGGGCTTGAATTAAATCGAAGCTGGAGGCCAGTCCTTCTTTGAATTTTGTTTGCGTTTTTTGATAAATACGTGTGCTAAGCTCCAAATTTTTCATACTGTTTTGATATTCTTTGGAGTGCAATTGAAAATTATTTTCAGCCGTTTGAATTTCCAGATTTAGCGCTGTATTCAATTGTTTGGCCGATTCCTCCATTTTTGAACGCCCTAATTTAGCTTGCTGTACTCTGGATGAACGACTGCCTGAACTCCAGATTGGAATACTTAAATTTAAGCCCCAAACAGTTGTGGGAAACCAGGTTTCGTCTGAAGAGAAAAAGTTAAATTTATCGCGCATAGCATTCGTTTGTGCATTAAAAAAAGCACTGAGTTGCGGCAAATAAGTAGATTGTTCGCGCTTAATTTGCAAATCAGCCAGCGTGAGTTGAGTTTGCATCATCTGATAATCGATATTTTGTCCCAATACAAATGTTTTATGCTCGGTCAAAATTGATTTTTCCAATAAATCATTCAACACATCGCTTAAAACAAGATCTTCTTCCAAAGGCATCCCCAAATTCATTTTTAAATAATTTAAAGCTGTTTCAGATTCATTATTAAGATGTTGTATGTTAATAGTTAGGTTATTAACCGATATTTCGAGTTGAGAAACATCCGTGTCTTCCACAAATCCGTTTTTAAACATTTGTCTGGTTTCTTCCAGTAATTTCTCATTTGCCGCCAGTGTTTTTTCCAAAATTTGCTTTTGTTCGCGAAGCGATAAAACAAGAAAGTAATTTTTGCTGATTATTTCGCGGAGAGCTTGCGCTGTTTTTACTAGCAACTGAGCCGTTTGGTCCTTGTAAGTTTTTGCAGCCTTTAATCCAATGAGGTATTCGCCGCTAAAAACAAGTTGAGAAACACTTAATTCAGCATTGGCATTGTATTTAGTGCCAAATTTTACAGGGAAAGTTCCCATTTCGTTAGAAAGTGGAGTCAACGGAATTAAACCAAAAGCATCCTGATTTACACCATAAACTGCCGGCGAAATAAAATCAGGCATTAAAGTCGTAGGAATATCGATATAATTGGTATTCGACAGCCCAACATTTACCTGAGGCAAACCTATAGCCGTAGTTTCTTTTACCACATTTTTGGCAATTTCAACATCGGTTTGAGCATTTTTTAAGTCGTAATTATTTTCCAGGCCATAAGTAATGGCTTGCTCAACACTCAGAACAAGAGGCTTGTTTGTTTTTTCCTGGGCTCCTAGCTGAAAAGTGACTAAGACGAGCAGGCTAATAAAAAGTGTACGCATAAATTGAGTTTATTATATTTTGGGTGCAAATATAATACTAAACTCACAACGGAAACTATAAAAAGATAAAAAGTTTCCATCGTTTAACGGAAATTTAACAAATAGGGAAAGTGAAAAATTATAATTGGGGTAACTAATCTGTGTCAGAAAAAGCAGATTAAAATTTCTATCTTTGTGAAGCTCAGCGTTTTCTTTATGTGTCTCTATGAAATAGCTATTGCACTAAGCTTCTCAAAGCAGCTCCGCCAAAGGCATCATCTATGGGAAAAGTGACATTTAGAAAAGACTACGTAAATTAAAACCCTTGTAATTAGTGCTTTTAGTTAGAGCATTTTTAAAGCAAAATCCAATCGCGTTAGTGTATCTTCTTTTCCAATAAATTGAATGATTTTAAAAAGATCAGGCCCTTTGCTGTCGCCTACAATAGCCAGACGCAAGGCATTCATAACAGCACCAAATCCTAATTCGTTTTTCTCGATATATGAGGCAGCAATATCGTGCAAAGGCATGGCTTCCCAGATTTCAGAATCGGAAAACAAGGTATGCAAATCCCGTATAATTTGAGGCGTATTCTCTTTCCAGCGTTTTTTCACAATTTTAGGATTGAATTCTTTTGGAGCCTGAAAAAAGAAATAGGATTGTTCCCAAAAATCGGAAATAAATACGGCACGCTCTTTAACGAGATCTACTAAGTCTTCAAGATGCTGAATATCAATATTGATATTTTTTATAACAAGTTCGGCCTGAAATAATTGAGCCAATTCTTTGTTTGATTTTGCACGCAAATACTGCTGATTAAACCATTTGGCTTTTTCAGGATCGAATTTAGAACCCGATTTCCCAACACGTTCTAAAGAAAATGCTTCAATCAATTCGTCCATCGAAAAAATTTCCTGTTCTGTTCCAGGATTCCAGCCTAAAAGTGCCAGCATATTTACAAACGCTTCAGGGAAATAGCCGTCTTCGCGATAGCCTGAAAACACTTCCTTCGAATTGGGGTCGTTCCACTGAATAGGAAAAACAGGAAAACCCATTTTGTCACCATCGCGTTTGCTTAGCTTGCCTTTACCAATAGGTTTTAAAATAATGGGAAGATGCGCAAATTCTGGTGCCTGCCATCCAAATGCTTTGTACAACAGGATGTGCAATGGGGCTGAAGGCAACCATTCCTCACCACGAATCACATGGGTGATTAGCATCAAATGATCATCTACAATATTTGCCAGATGGTAGGTTGGCATTCCGTCCGATTTAAAAAGTACTTTGTCGTCGAGCATCTCCGTTTTTACTTGAACTTCTCCCCGAATTAAATCGTCAAATACAACAGCTTCATTTTCAGGCATTTTAAAACGAATAACATAAGCTTCACCTGCATTTATCTTTTCTTCTATCTCTATTTTTGTTAGATTTAAGGAATTGTTGAGCTTTCCGCGACTTTCAATATTGTATGTAAAAACGTCGCCTGTACTTTCCTCTTTTTCACGCAAGGCATTGAGCTCTTCCGAACTATCAAAAGCATAATAGGCCCAGCCGCTTTCAATCAATTTTTGAGCATATTCAACATACAGTTCTTTGCGTTCCGATTGACGATAAGGTCCAAATTCACCTTTGCCATCAACGCCCTCATCAAAATTAATACCACACCATGCCAATGATTCTTTGATATATTCTTCTGCTCCGGGTACAAAACGTGCCTGATCGGTGTCTTCAATACGAAGGATAAATTTACCACCTAATTTTTTGGCTAACAAATAATTATACAATGCTGTACGAACTCCGCCCATATGCAATGGGCCGGTAGGACTGGGAGCAAAACGCAATCGAATTTGATCTGACATGTTT
>CAYPOW010000143.1:0-8368 GCA_964412145.1 uncultured Draconibacterium sp. | reverse complement strand
GTAAAGTTTGGATTAATTTTTTGAAACTGTTCTGTTGGAAAATAGAATGTCTGAAATACCTTTTCTGATTGTTTGTCATCCATGACGAAATCTGTTTTCTTAATCATCACTTCAATAACTCTCTGTAATGGAGAAAACTCGCTCAAGGGAAATGAGACGGTTTGTCCAGAAGAGTCACTCAATTGGATTGTAAAATCTATAGGCTTTTCGGGTTCATCCTTGTCTTCTTTATCTTCCTTTTTTTCATCATTATCTTTGTCAACGTCCTCATTTTTATTATTCTTGCTGCTATTGTTTTTTACCCATTTTCCTTTTGATTTAGGGTTAGCCGATTCTTTAGATTCTGCCATTGAGAAAACCAAAGCTGATGAAGAATCAATAGCGGTAGGAGTAAGTCTGATAGTGTAGCTAGCTATCAGTGAGTCAGGAACAGATTCAATCGATTTCTTATCGTTCTTAAGATCATAATTCCAACCCACAAAAAGGGCTCTACTTCCCTTTTTCTGCCATTTGAGTTTTATCTCTTGCTCACGCCAAACAGATAAGTTTTTGGTGTTAACTATTCCATCATATTGTGTTGTTGTAGACACATCAAAGTCTTCATCAAAATTAGCGATTGGATTAAAATTTGAATCCTCAAACTGGTTCAAGTAGATAGTTTTAGGAAGCCAGTCTTTACCTTTTCTTGCATCCATAAATAGAGGCAGGTATTCACTTTTATTTTTCAATGTAATGTCTAGGAATGAACTTATGTAGACTTCTGCAATTTTCATTTGATCTTCAGCAGAAATCAGCTGTTTAAGATTTAGCAGACCCAAAATGCCTGTATCTTTGTTGCCCCAGCTTGTGTTAAATTGGCCGTGGTTGGCCCCATAAACATAAACACCCGATTTGAAATGATAAAGGCTGTCTTTAAAATTCACCCTTTCATATTGTTGAGAACCCATAAAAGAGCTAACATCTCCATCTTGTGCTCCTTGAATTACAAAATAATTGACATCTTCAATTTCTGTTCTACTTCCTCCCGGTTTATATTGTCCATCACATGGAGCTATAGCCACAATCGACTTGATATTGTAGTTGTAATCAAATTTTACTGAAGCATCATCTGGATAAAACGGCAATTTATTGAACATTGCAGCATGAGCAACTGCTTCGCCTCCTCTTGAGTGCCCGATAAGTGCAAAATTGGAAGTGTCAATCTTTTTGTAAAAAAGGTTATCCTCTGTCTTGTTCCACTCATGCCATACCTTTAAATGTTCAAGTAACAACCATCCTCGTGCATCATTTTCATCATCTAATCCTCCAAAAATACTTGACCATGACCCGTTAATAAAATTCTCATCTACAGATGCTAGGATGATTCCTCTGGAAGCAAGTAGTTCACCAAGATAATCATACCCGGGATCAGAATAATCCTGCATGCTGTGATTTCCATGGACAATCAGTGCCAAAGGAAAAGGGCCTTCTGTCTTGTTCCACTCATGCCATACCTTTAAATGTTCAAGTAACAACCATCCTCGTGCATCATTTTCATCATCTAATCCTCCAAAAATACTTGACCATGACCCGTTAATAAAATTCTCATCTACAGATGCTAGGATGATTCCTCTGGAAGCAAGTAGTTCACCAAGATAATCATACCCGGGATCAGAATAATCCTGCATGCTGTGATTTCCATGGACAATCAGTGCCAAAGGAAAAGGGCCTTCCCCTTCAGGATACCAAACACGAGCATTGATGGGAAGCGATTTAGAATCAAATCCCCAGTATTTTTCACGCCACCAACCTCCAAAGCCATCCCAATTATCGATAAACGCAAGGCCGTTAACTGAATCAGTTTTAATATCGACTTCTGCCCCGTATTCTGCCCGGCGTAAATCCTTTCCACTACCATACGTTAATGTCTTTACAGAGTAGGGGCCTTTTTCGGCTGGAGAAATAGCTCTTATTTGTTCGATGTTTGATTCAGTGGATATTGCAGCATTTGCAATCGGATCCACTTCAAAACCAATTTGAGCATAAAAAACTCCAATGGTAATGAACCCACCAAATCCAATGATTACGCCCAAAATTGTAACTGCTTTTTTGGGTATTGATAAATTTTTAAATCCGGTTTTTTTAAAAACCAATACAGCAGCTCCACATAGTGAGGCCAGAATAAGAATTACTGCAGTTATCATCCAATCAAAGCTTATAATAAACAGCAATGGCAATACTATTAAAATAACCAATTTGTAAAAACTCGGTGCATTATTTAAAAGTTTGAGTATCCATCTTATCACAAAGCCAAACAAGATAGCGGCCAGAGCGAAGACCAGGAAAAATAAGAGTACCCATTTATCATTGAGTTCTATATAATCATTAATAGAGTATACTAGCCAAAGAATCGCTGTTATAGTCAACAGACCTAATGATGCTCCTTTTACTGCATTCTTTCCAGGCGTAATAGCTTTGATTTTGTTCTTTATCCATTGGATAATTTGGCTGTATTTTTTCTTCATGTTTTTATTAATTGTTGATTTCAATATCTAAGACGATTAACGCCGCTAGATGGTTACAATTAAGCACAACGGCAGTCTGTCTATTAATACCGATATACAATCAAAGAAGCTTTTGGAGTGCAGCGAACAAAAGCATCATTTTGATTGATAATCGGTATAAAACCCTCAGGATTATGGAGCTTGTAATTACGACTCCTATTGCTAATGCATTAAATCTTTATTTTTAATTAAATCACGCGAAAGGATTGACTTTGTCGATCTTGCGTTTCGCGCGGTAGCGGGTTTTGTTAAATTAATCATCAATGCATTAATATCTAGGTAAGGTATTCACTCTTTTTTTTATTAATTCCATTGCTTCTTCTGAATCAAAAGCACTAACTAAATAACATCTGAGTGGTTTATTTTTCTCTAAAATATTTATAGTTATTAATTTACCATATTCTTGTATAATTATGAAACTAAGTTCTCTTTGCTGATTTGTTGCAGAAATGGAAAAACTGTATGGATTATTTTCTATTTTAGAATCATCTATTTCAAATTCTTCTTTTTGACCATAAGCCAAATTATAAATATTAAAGGTCTCTTTATCCAAGTTCATAAAGAACAAACTATTGTCATTATATGTGTTATCAAGTGAGATTCTATTCATATCGGGATATCCGTTATCCAAGTAAACGCAGTTTTTGGGTTCGAGTCTCGCGCTAGCTATATAACTATAATTGCCTTTCTTTTTTGCTTCGCAGCTTGAAATCAATAGAATGAGAAGACTTATTGAGATTATCTTTTTCATATTATTCTATATTTTTAATAGAGTTAAGTTATATGATTTGTCACAAATTCAAGATATTCACTTCAATTTTTTGAAGCATACTCATATGCTACCCTTTCCCTGGATTCAGCTTCGCACCACCATCGGAATAGAGTTCTATTTTTGGTATTTCTTGGGTTTTATTCATTAAATACAATATTTTTATCGTAAGCACTTCTTATATTAAAGTTCGTTTTTCTCAAACGCTTATAATTATCAATAGATAAATTACGAAAATTGCTATACCTGTAAAAAAACTCGCAAACATCCAATCTTCTGCTTTTCTTGAGTAAATATTTGCTCTATCAATATCGCCAATATCAATAAAACGTTCAACTTTTGAAGCGTACACAATTGTAACAATTCCAAAAGGAAAAAAACAAAACAAAGTCACCAATATGGCTTGCACCATATATGTTTTTGGAGGCTCTGCTGTGATGGAATTATCCAAATTGTTTGATGAATGTCTATTTGGGATTATTTGGACATTATTATGTTTCTCTTCATCATCCTCCGGAAAAATAAAGTTTCTTTTTGAATACTCCTTTCTCGCCGCTTCAATGTATTCCAAGTGGAAATTAAACGCTTCTTTTTCAACCAGTCTCTTTAAATCAGTATCACTCATTAATCTAAATTCATGATCAAGTTTAGCATCAACCTTGTAAGTTTCCCCTCGTTTTATTAATTCGTCCGTTGCACCATTAATAAAGCTCCTGCTATACGAAGATTTTTGTTTCTCAACAATCTCTCTAAGTTTAATAGAATTATATTCTTTAATTAGATCCTTACTCGTTTTATTAAGGTGTCTAATACTGTAATTGCTATTGTAACTATATGTTAGGTCGTTTGACGATTGGGGAGGCGCATTTATTTCTGATACATCATCAGGTATTTCAATTTCATATTTTATAGGCGTTCGGTTAAGAAATATTTTTGCATCAATGATATATTCCTCATCATAAATCGAGAAAACTATAGGTTCCTGTGTGGTATAAATTGTGAATAGCAGTATTTCTTTTTCTTGAGAAATTTTTACATTAATAATATCTCTATAATCAATAGCATATTTTATACTGGAAAATAGTTTAGCTATTTTAATTACTATTCCCCTTGGATATTTAATTATTTGTAATTCGGCGTCTATCTGTTTTATTGTTTTTCCATTCAGATATAAATCCAGGTTAGGAATCCCACTTTTGTATTCTAACTTTGCTGATATCCCAAAATCATCCACAAAGAATGAATTATTACCAACTCTCTCTTTTACTTCTTGATTTGTCAAAGATTTTAACATAACTAAAAATTTAGTAAATAATGTTCTTTATTTTCCTGCTTTTTAACAATTGTGCACGTTCATAGCGCACAAAAAAAAATTTCATCATCCTATTATTTTATACAAGATTTTTATATCCCCAGGTCTGATTTAAATCAGTTGCTGTATTTTCAAATTTAAGTTTGATCCCCAGCGCTTTTTCTAATCTGTCTATTCTAAACTTGATAGAATCCGGTTTAACAGTATTCCCATTCAATTTTTCAACGAGCTTGTTTGCTATATAATTTTTATAAACATCATGGATAGTTTCTATATGCAACATATACCAAGGATAACGATTATTGATTAAATTAAAAACCTCTTCAGAGCAATCATATTCATCTATTTTATTTATTCCAAGTCCTTCATCAGTAGGGTCAAATTCGTTATGGTGATAATAAAAGTTTTCTCCTTGATCATTGTTTAAACGTTCAATCCTAATTCCTCCACCTTCACCCAATATCTCAAAAACAATTTCCATTTCTAATAATTATCATTTGCCAACATGCCTTGTATGTATGACCAACGTCATATTTAACTTCCGTTGTTTGGTGTCTGCAATAAGGGCAATTTCCTACAATAGATGCATTCCCAAGGTTCACAAAAGGCAATACAATACTTGCAAGGATGAGAGGAACACCTATTATTGCTCCTATTCCTGTAAAACAAAGTAGAATCCCTATCACCATTAATGTACAACCTCCAAAAGCTGCAGTTTCACGTTTATTTTTAGATTCAATAGTCTGCTTCATAATTTTTTCGTTCTAAGTTGATTTATTCATATTCGATTGAGACACTATTAGATTTATAGCTAACCCCTTTTGAGGTTTTTATAACAAATGAGATTGTTTTTGCTTCAAAAATGCGAGTTCCTAAAGGTATATCAATAAAAAGCCCAGAATTTGTGTTAGATGTACTAGCATTTCCGGTTGGATTAATTCTGCTATTTTGAAAACTGTAAATATTATAAGAAATTGAAGTAGCGTCTAAATAAGAAATATTTCCACTTTTATCAACTAAATATACATTACAAGACAAAACACCATCATTATATGCTTGAGCAAAGGCCTTTAACGTCTTAATATTTACATTGTTTGTTTTTTCTTTTATTTTGTTTGTATTGTTACTCTCGCTTTTTTCACTTGCTTTCGTCTCTCTAATTTGATTAATATGCAGTGCGCTTTCATAAGTTTTTGCAACACTTTCAAATAAGGCAGAATTAGGATATTTGGTTAGCATTTCATTGTATAAAGTCTCGCAAGTCTTTGTGTCTTCACGTATTAAGGCTTTCCTTATTTCAGTATAAATAATTTCAGGGCCTCGTATTTCCTCATTTTTTTCGATAGTAGTTTTTTGCTCTTTAAAATCTCTGCCATCCTTATTACTTCCAAGGATAACTATAATGACGAAAATTGAAATTAATATTATTGCTAGCCAAAACCCCTGTTTCTCTTTTAATTTTGCAGAGTCATCTTCATTGGGATTATTATCATTTGTTATTTCATTTTCTAGATGCCTGGCAGATGTTATCCCCTCATCAATAATGGTCTTTTCAATGTTAGAGGTTAGATCTTGCTGTGTGTATGATTTTTTTTGATTTTCTATATTTATTTTCTTTTTTGGTCGTAAAGTGTTTTTAAAATTATTCTTACAATTTAGGCACTCAAAATATCGTTCGTTAAGCATTTCAGAAGGCACGTGTGATTCAAAATAACAATAGGGACATACAATTGGATTGTAACTTCCAGAATGAGGATTATAAAAATCGTTGCCGCATCCACCACAATTTATTATTAATTCATTTTCGATATGTCGTGGCAATTCTGCATTATTCCCACAATTTTGACATATCACAAATTTTCCACTAAAAAATAAAGGGTTATTAATTGCTGCATCACACTTAGTACATTGAATTAATTCATCATTTTTTAATTCTTCTGAAATATTTAATACAGAATTACAACTTGGACATATTATATCATTTTTACCCAGTTTTAATGACTTTGCTTTATTCTTTGGCTTTTCCATTTTCCTGTTTTTTCAGATTTATAACATTTGTATAAACTAAATTACTTTTATCTCCACTCCAATCTTAATGCATTTTAAAAATCCACCCAAAGCCCTTTTCTTCTTTAAATAAAATTAAAATCCTTCCTTTTTTGCCTCAAAAAATGCATTTTCTCAAACTTTTTTTAATTTATTCTCAAATTTAATCCTTTTTCTGTTAAGTATCAATCCATTGATCAAGCGTAGGGTTTCATCGAACGAACGTCCACATTTGGCAGATAAACGTATTTTTTAAATGTCCAATACATGCAAAATTTAAGGAAAAATAAGCGAAAATCGGCTTACATGCTTTGTGAGGCACTTGCATTCTGGAAAATATATAATTATCTTTAGGGTTGAAAACCACATGTTTACGCATTGGCATGTATTCAATATGTTCAATAATTGGTTTTAATACTCGGGCAGATGTTCGCCAAAGGGTGAAAGTCTGTTTTGGTGCTGGAGGAATGTTCATCAAGTGGAGAAAGTTTGTTGCAAGCTGCAGGGAGTTTCCTCCAAAGAGAGAACGTTTGCTGGAAGCTACAGGGGGTTTTCTCCAAAGAGAGAAAGTTTGTTGCAAGCTAGAGGGGTGGTTCTCCAAAGAGAGAACATTTGCGGCAAGCTGCACGGGGGTTTCTCCAAAGAGAGAATGTTTGCTGGAAGCTACAGGGGGTTTTCTCCAAAGAGAGAAAGTTTGTTGCAAGCTAGAGGGGTGGTTCTCCAAAGAGAGAACGTTTGCGGCAAGCTGCAGGGGATTTTCTCCAAAGAGAGAATGTTTGCTGCAAGCTGCAGGATATTTTCGCACAGTTGCGAAAGCCTGTTTTACTTATCCGAGACCTTTAAAATCCGGAAAGTCCGGTTTTTGTTTAATAATAATTTAAAATTAACACCATGAAAATTAAAAAAATTAAATTATTAAGTCTTCGTAACGAAGAACATTTTCAGTTTTACACTGATTTTAAAAACTTAGTCGAAACCCACGACCCGATAAGCCTGGGTATTGAATTCGCTTTTAATGCTTTCCTTCCATTTTACAATGATGAGCGCGAAGCGCTTGATATTATTCGCAAAAGTTTCCTGACGGATGATATTTCCATGGCCGATGATTTGCGCGACAATACCTTCAGAGGCTTATGCGATGTGGTGACTTCAGCAGAACATCATTTCCTTGCCGAAAAACGAGCCGCTGCAGGACGTATTCAGATCGTGTTAGACCATTATGGAAATATCAGCAGAAAACCCTACGATGAGGAAACGGCAGCCATCAATAGTCTTCTCGGCGATCTGGAGGGAATGACTGATGATGCCACGCTACTTGGTCTTACAGACTGGCTAAATGAATTGCAGGCCAATAATGTAGCGTTTGATACGCTGAAAAAAGACCGTTACACGCAAGAAGCGGGGAAAACGCAGCTTCGTATGAAAGAAGTTAGACTAGAGGTGGATAAAGCTTATAAGAAGATAGCAGAAAGAATGGATGCACTAGTTATCGTAAATGGAGAAGAAGCCTATGCAGCCTTTGTCAATGAATTGAACGAGCGTATTGAGTCCTATGTGCTGTTACTGGCTCAACGCAAAGGGCGTTCGGCTTCAAGTGCTTCGGAAGACGAAGTATCTGATGTTTGATGTGCCCGTATTTTGTTTATTTGCAGAAGCGCCGCTGCCGAAAGGTTTGGGGCGTTTTTTGGTTTAAGCCCT
>CAYPOW010000142.1:0-8412 GCA_964412145.1 uncultured Draconibacterium sp. | reverse complement strand
AACTGCCAGACTTGCATTCACTCTGTTTTTGAGTATTTGAGTAACTTTAATCTTTTTACTCAGTTGTCCCGACCTAAATTCGATGATGTCGCCAATCTTTATTTCGCGACTTGCTTTGGCAGGAACGCCTTCAATTTTGATGCGGCCGCCTTTACATGCTTCTGTAGCCAGACTTCTTGTTTTAAAGGCTCGTATGGCCCAGAGCCACTTATCCAGACGAACTGCTTCCATGTTTATTTGTCTCTGAAATACAAGCGAATAGGGGTTCCTGTATAATTGTATTCTTCGCGAATTTTATTTTCCAAAAAGCGAGAATAAGCGTCTTTAACTTCTTGTGGCAGGTTGCAAAAAAATGCAAAAGCAGGGTAGGCCAGAGGAAGTTGAGTAATATATTTTATTTTAATATATCTGTCGCGTGAAGCTGATGGTGGAGGGTAGGCTTGAATAAGAGGCAATAAATGCTCGTTTAATTTTGAGGTTGTAATTTTGCGTTTTCTATTTTCTAAAACCTGATTCGCCGCATCCAAAGCTTTAAACAAACGTTGTTTTTCCAACACGGAAGTGAATAATATGGGAACATCTGTAAATGGAGCAATTTTCTCTTTAATCTTCCGAGTATATTCCAAATGCGTATTGGACGATTTTTCAATCAAATCCCACTTGTTAACCACTATTACAAGGCCTTTATTATTCTTCTGTATAAGTCGTAAAATACTGATATCCTGAGCTTCCATACCTTCCTGAGCATCAATCATCAAAAAACAGATATCGCTGTTTTCAATCGCTTTAATGGCTCTTAATACGGAGTAAAACTCAATATTTTCGTGTACTTTTCTCTTTTTGCGGATACCTGCAGTATCAACCAATTCAAATTCGTAGCCAAAACGATTATAAGCAGTATTAATTGTATCGCGTGTGGTGCCTGCAACCGGAGTTACAATATTTCTTTCATCTCCCAGCAGTGCATTTACAAAAGATGATTTACCTACATTGGGACGCCCAACAACAGCAAATCTTGGCAATTCAGATACTTCTTCTTCTTCCGGTTTTTCAGGGAAACTTTTAACAACTTCATCAAGCAAGTCGCCGGTTCCACTGCCATTGATTGAAGAAATGCTATAAACATCGCCTAAACCCAAAGCATAAAATTCGTTCGAATCGTTGTAACGTTTCGTATTATCAACTTTATTGGAGACTAAAAGGACGGGTTTGCTTGTTTTTCGAAGCATTTTGGCAACATCTTCATCCATAGGTGTTATGCCATCAATCACATCAACTAAAAAGATAATTACATCTGTTTCCTCCAGGGCAAGTTTTACTTGTTTTCGAATTTCTTCTTCAAAAACATCTTCCGAACCTAACACATATCCACCTGTATCCACAACAGCAAATTCAACGCCATTCCAATGTGAAAGTCCGTAATTTCTATCGCGGGTTACCCCGCTGGTTTCCTCTACAATAGCATCACGCGATTCAGTAAGCCTGTTAAATAAGGTTGATTTTCCAACGTTAGGTCGCCCAACGATTGCTAAGATGTTTTTCATAGATTAAATTTTGAGGGTGCAAAAGTACTAAATTTCTGCTAATCAGGTGATAATTAATAAAAAGTATTAAATTGGAAATTCTGGACAAATTTTATACAAATCCTGAATCGATTTAATTGTTTTTTGCTTTGTTTCTTCGCGTAATTTTTGAGCCGATTTAGTATGCCAACTATGATTTTCAAGAAAATCAAGTTGAATTCTCAACCATTCAACCAAAGTGTAATTATGTTTACCCAACAATTTCCATTCATAATGCAATTTTGTGCTTACAATAAAAAAATAATCACGTCCCAAATAATCCAAATCAGAGTCGCAAAGTATATTTTCAAGGATACAATCCGCTTTTTCAAACAGCTTTGTTTTTCGTATTAAACGTGAAATCGTACTAATTTCTTCTACTGTATATCCAAATTTCGGCAATTCTTGTTCGCAAATATGAACAGATTCTTCTTCATGATTATTGTAATCGACTAAAATACCACTATCGTGAAATAAAGCTGCTGTAAGTACCAAAAGAGTGGAATGTTTATCAATATTTTCGTGCTTAGAGAGCTCTTTTGCCGCATAATATACACTAAACGTATGCTTCAAATCGTGATAAACAAGTTTGGGGTCCAGTTCGTTATGTAGTCGATTAATTATGTATTGCTTAGCGCGATAAAATTCCATGTATTACAAATATCTAACTAAAATACATCTTTTTCGATTATTGGCGTTATGAAAAGATAATTATATGATTTATTTAACTTTTAAACCGAAAGTGGATATTTTTTTTTGCCCTAAAAAACAATGGAATTAATTTTCAATCGTTTTGCAATGGATTATTATCTTTGAACTAAATTATTATTTTGAAAACAATTTCGAAAATCAGCCTGTTTCTAATTCTTATTTTGTTTGCCACAATGGCTTGCAAAAAAGATAATATCTTAGATTTGGATTCATCTCTTTACCTAAATTTTTCAAGCGATACCATTATCTTCGATACTGTTTTTACAACCATGGGATCGATTACCAAGCAATTACGCGTTTATAATCACAATGAAAATAGTGTTTTGATATCGAAAATTGCTTTGGCAAATGGAACCAATAGTTTTTATCAAATAAATGTGGATGGACATAGTGGGAGTTCTTTTAGTGATTTAGAACTAGCAGGAGGTGATAGCTTATATATTTTTGTTCGTATAACAATAGACCCAAATTTACAAAATACACCAATGATTGTTCGTGATTCAGTGCTTTTTGAAATCAATGGAAATAGACAGGACGTTGATTTATATGCCTGGGGACAAGATGCCAATTTCATTTTGCCTAATTTAGCAATTGAAGGTTTGCCACCCTTGAATATTATAGCTAATGAGGGAGAGGTAATTCATTGGACAAATGAAAAGCCCTATGTTATTGTAGGTTATGCAGTAGTCGACTCAAGCGCAGCCTTGATTATTGACCCGGGAACTCGTATCCATTTTTACAATAAATCTGGTTTATGGATTTACAAAGGAGCGAATATTCAGGTGAATGGAACCATGGAAGATCCTGTTATTTTTCAAGGAACACGTTTGGATGATGATTATGGCGATTTACCCGCACAATGGGATAGGATTTGGATAAATGAAAGCAATGTGAACAGCTCTTTTAATCATGCAATAATCCAGAATGGAACCATTGGTATTCAGGTAGAAACTCTGAATGAAAGTATGGGCAATAAATTGATATTGAATAATACGAGTATTTTAAATATGTCGGGATGGGGCATTTTTTCCCGTTTTTATGATATAGAAGCAAATAATTTATTAGTCGCGAATGCCGGAAGTAGTTTGCTGAATTTAACAACTGGTGGTCGTTACAGTTTTAAAAACAGTACGTTTGCCAATTATTTTAAATATGGCGTACGCAAAGATCCCTTGCTTCATTTAAGCAATTATTTTATTCAATCCACAGCGGAAGGCGATATCGTGTACACAGGAGTTTTGGCAGAAACTTATTTTGGCGATTGTATTTTTTATGGATCGCTGGAAGACGAAATTCTGATTGATCCCTATCCGGGGACGGAAAATGAATTTTCATATTTATTTGATTACTGCTTGATAAAAAGCACTTTGGAATCGGATTTGAATAAACAAAATAGCCTTTTCAATCTCGATCCATTATTTATTGATCCATTTTTGGATGATTTTCATCTGGATACACTTTCACCGGCTATTGACAAAGGTATTTTCATGGGAAATAATTATGATTTGGACGGGGTTTTACGAGATGAAAATCCTGACTTAGGCGTTTTTGAATACATTTATAAACCTGACAATCTGAAAAGAAGATGATAGGCACACTGGTAAATTTTGCTGCTGTAATCGTAGGTAGTACAATTGGTTTGATAATACATCGCAATCTTCCTAAGCGTTATGTTCAGGTCATTTTTCAAATTATGGGGCTATTTACTTTGGTTTTGGGTTTTAAAATGGCTCTTGAAGGAAAGCAATTACTTATTATGATTTTTAGCTTAATTTTAGGTGGACTTATAGGAGAGGTATTCAAGATAGAAGAATGGGTAAACTCTATCGGTGATAAAGTGAAAAGATTAACGAAGAGTAAAAACGATTCGTTTACGGAAGGTTTAGTTACTGCATTTCTGCTTTTCTGCGTTGGATCGATGACCATTTTAGGTGCCATAGAAGAGGGAATGGGTGGAAACCCGGAATTGCTCCTTATAAAATCATTGATGGATGGTATTTCAGCTATTGCTCTTACAGTTGCTTTTGGAATTGGAGTCTTATTTTCGGCCATACCTCTTTTGATATTTCAGGGTGGACTTACTTTTTTGGCTAGCGTTGCTGGTGAATTTATCAATCCTGTTTTTATAACAGAAGTGACAGCTACTGGAGGTGTTATTTTGATTGGATTAGGATTTAATTTACTGAAAATCAAAAAGATAAAAATTGTTAATTTATTGCCGGCCATGTTGATTGTACCGCTTTTAATGGAGATTTTTCTAGGATAAATTGATTGTTTAAATCAATTAAATGGATAGAGAATCTGATGCATTATTGATTTTAGAAAATTGCCACTAAATCTCAAAAACACAAAATTAAATGCCTGTTGATTTTCTCGAAAATTATCATGTTATGACAAGTTTAGAAGTGAAAATAATAGGATAATCAATGAACCGCCTCATAAACCCTGATCAATTTCACAAGTAAATCTTCAAGTAAATCCAAGTTGAGCATATTGGCTCCATCTGATAAAGCTAGCGCCGGGTTTTGATGTGTTTCGATGAAAATACCATCAGCACCTGCTGCAATTCCTGCTTTTGCAATAGTTTCAATCATTTCAGGCTGACCGCCTGTAACACCATTTGATTGATTGGGTTGTTGCAGAGAGTGTGTAATATCTAAAACAACTGGAACCTTATTCTTTTTCATTACCGGAATCCCTCTAAAATCGATAACTAAATCCTGATATCCCAGCATAGTGCCTCTCTCAGTGAGCATAACATTTGGATTTCCTGATTGTCTTACTTTATCAACAGCAAAACGCATGGAATCGGCCGAAAGAAATTGTCCCTTTTTAATATTGACTACTTTTCCGGTTTGTGCAGCAGCCACTAATAGTTCTGTTTGACGGCATAAAAAAGCTGGAATTTGCAAAACATCCACATATTCAGCAGCAAAAGCAGCTTCTTCAGCACTATGAATATCAGTCACAACAGGAATATTTAAAGATTTCCTGATTTCTCCCAATATTTTTAATGCTTTCAGGTCGCCAATACCTGCAAATGAATCCAGACGAGAACGATTGGCTTTGCGATAAGAAGCTTTAAAAATAAAAGGGATGCCTAATTTATTGCATATTGTTTTTATACGACTGGCAATTTCAAAAGGCATTTGCTCATTTTCCACAACACAGGGACCTGCCATTAGAAAAAATCGGTTCGAAACTTGTTTAAAATTAAGTATTTGCATAGTAAAAATATTTATTAAAGCTTTTCAGTTTAAGTGTGGTTGGCCAATAGAATTTTAATTTCTTCTTTTACACTCCGAATTAAATCTTGTTTTTCATCAAATGGAAGAAATGCCGATTGAAAAGAGTTTAAAGTGATTTGTTCTATGTCTTTTTTATCAAAATGATAATGTTTAACAGCTAACTCATATTCTTTGCTTAAAGTGGTTCCTGAAATCAAATAACTATCTGTATTTAAGGTAATTAAAACGTTCTGTTTAAAATAATCCTGAATAGGATGACTTTCTAAAGAGACAACTGCTTTGGTTTGCAGATTGGATGAAAGACAAATTTCTAAAGGAATTTGTTCATCACGAATATATTTCAATAAATTGCTGTCTTGAAAAAGATGAGTTCCGTGTCCAATCCTATTCGCTTTTAAGCCATAAATAGCATCTTTAATTGAATGAGCACCATCAGCTTCGCCAGCATGCACCGTTCGTGCTATATTGTGCTTGAACGCATAATCAAAAGCATCAAAATGATCCAAAGCTGGTCGCCCGAATTCTTCTCCTGCTAAATCAAATGCCACTACACCTTTGTTTTTAAATCGGACAGCCAATTTAGCAAGCTCCAGATTCTGAGCAGGTAAAATATGACGTAAACCACAAATAATAATTCCGGATTTTATTCCAAGAATATCTTCTGCTTGCTTTTTACCACGTAAAACCGAATTAACAATATCATCAAGGCTTAATCCGTTTTGTGTATGCAGCATTGGCGAAAATCTAATTTCGAGGTATTTTACATTTTCGTTATTAACATCTTCCAGTAATTCAAAAGTTGATCTTTCAAGTGATTCTTGCGATTGCAATACCGATAAAGTAGTATCGAAAGGAATAAAATATTCCTTTAGGCTTTGGCAGTTTTCATCATTTATTAATAATTTTTGAAGCTTCTCCCGATTCAAAGTGGGTAATTCAATACCATTTTTTTTGGCTAAATCTAAAATTGTATCAATTCGTAAAGAACCATCTAAATGGTTATGCAATTCTGCTTTAGGAAGTTGAGCTATAAAATTCTGCATATTTCAATATCTAGTGGAAAATAGATTACAAAGGTATCTATTTTTAGAATCTATATTCAGCCTTTTTTTTGAGATTTCATAAATAAAAAGTTGATTTCTCTATTAAATTCAATAATTTTATAAAAAAATTAAGCGATATTTTATTTCAATTGATCTGATTTAAAAGCAATTCATATTTTTAAAAGAACCTCATAAAAAAGAATTATAATGGATCCTAAAATACTTGAAAAAGCCAATGTGTGGCTAAATGGAAATTACGATGAAGAAAGTAAAGCAGTTATCAGAAATATGATTTCAAACGATCCTCAGGAATTAGTTGAATCTTTTTATCGTGATTTGGAATTTGGAACGGGCGGTTTGCGAGGCATTATGGGTGTTGGAACAAACCGAATGAATAAGTATACCGTTGGAATGGCTACACAGGGATTGGCAAATTATACACGCAAAATGTTTCCTGGATTGAAACAAATAAGTGCGGTTATTGCCTACGATTGTCGGAATAACAATACTTTCTTTGCTCAAATTACTGCCGATGTACTTACTGCAAATGGAATTAAAGTGTATTTATTTGATGAATTAAAGCCGACTCCTGAATTGTCTTTTGCCATTCGGCATTTAAAAGCACAAATCGGAATTATGATTACTGCCTCGCATAATCCTAAAGAGTATAATGGATATAAAGTGTATTGGGACGATGGTGGACAATTAATCAATCCACATGATGTGAACGTTGTGACTGAAGTTCAAAAGATTACAGATATTAACGATGTGCATTTTAATGGAAATAGAGCTTTACAATCAACAATTGGTGCCGAAATAGATCGACTTTATTTAGCAGCTTTAAAAACACTTAGTTTGTCGCCGGAACTCATTAAAAAACATCACGACTTAAAAATTGTTTACACTCCAATTCACGGAACTGGAGTAAAATTGGTTCCAATGGCACTGAAAGAATTTGGTTTTACAAAAGTGTATAATGTTCTGGAACAAGATGTTGTAAGCGGCGATTTTGATACGGTTAAATCACCCAACCCTGAAGAGCCTGCAGCCTTGAAAATGGCTATTGAAAAAGCTTTGGAAGTGGGTGCCGATTTGGTGATGGCCACCGATCCTGATGCTGATAGAGTTGGAATAGCTGTACGTGACGATAAGAATGAATTTGCGCTACTTAATGGAAATCAAACAGCAGCTCTGTTGACTCATTATTTATTCACTAAGTGGAAAGAAAATGGGAAGCTAGACGGCAATCAGTTTATGGTTAAAACAATCGTAACCAGTGAGTTGCTGATTGATATGGCCAATAAATTTAAGATTGATTCTTATGATGTGCTTACAGGTTTTAAATTTATTGCTGATATTATAAAACAATTAGAGGGAAAGAAAACCTTCATTGGTGGTGGAGAAGAAAGCTATGGATTTTTAATAGGCGATTTTGTTCGTGATAAAGATGCAGTTAGTGCCTGTGCTATGGTGGCTGAAACGGCAGCCTGGGCTGCTGATCAGGGAATGAAATTATACGATTTGCTGAAGAAGATTTATTTGGAGTACGATTTCTACTACGAAAGTCTGATTTCAGTGGTGAAAAAAGGCAAGGCAGGAGCAGAAGAAATTCAGGCAATGATGGTTGATTATAGAAATAATCCTCCAAAACTTATAAATAAATCAAAAGTTATTTCGATTAAAGATTATCAGAAGCAGATTCATTTCGATTTAAAGAATAATAAAGAGTACAAAATTGATTTACCTAAATCGAATGTTCTCCAGTTCTTTACAGCCGATGGAACTAAAATTTCGATTCGACCCAGCGGCACAGAACCGAAAATTAAATATTATTTTGGCGTAAAAGCT
>CAYPOW010000141.1:0-8425 GCA_964412145.1 uncultured Draconibacterium sp. | reverse complement strand
TTTGTTTTACCAAAAAAGGAGGCGCAATCGTAATTGCTGATAATCAATCTGTTAAACTATTTTCTGTTAAGAATAAATCATTATTACGGGCTTACAATAATGGGCATAAGGATCGAATTTTGGCAATTGATATATCAAAAGACAGTTCTCTAATAGTAAGTGGAGGTCGAGATAGTACTATTGTACTATGGGATTTGATCAGTGGAAAAGTATTAAAAACACTTCGTTATCAAAAAGGAATTATCAGCTCTTTGAAAATATCAGCTGATTGTAAATATTTAGTTTCAGGAGGTTCTGATAAGAATGTGTTTCTGTATGATTTGAAAAACAACAAAATACTATATGAACTCGGAAAACATTCCGATGATATTACTTCTGTTGCTTTTAGCCCAGACTGCAAGACAATTGCCGCTACTTGTGCCGATCACTTTATTTATCTTTATGCAGTTGAAAGCGGTAAATTAATTTCTAAACTTGAAGGACATACTAATTGCGTGAGAGAGGCAATATTTAGCGCAGATAGTTCAAAGCTTATTTCTTGTGGTGATGATTCCAAAGTAATTTTTTGGAATATCACGGATTTGCATTCACCCATGATTGCCATCGATTTTAGAATTGGCAAAAACTGGATTCTGTCGGTTGATCTTAATCAGGATAATAAAACCTATGTTACAGGAAATATAAATGGTAAAGCGCTAATATTTAGCCAGTTTAAAACCTATAAATTAAAATTGGGTATTCCAATCAATAAAATATTGTTTATACCAAATAAAGGTCCATTTTTAAAAGTTGTAGCTGCAACACAAGGGAAAGGAGTCTTTTTAATTGACGCAATTAATATGAAATAAGAAAGGCTGTATTTTATTATTTTCGTTTTACGCAAGCAATAACAAAACGGCTCAAGTTAAGATCTTCTTTTATATCAAGTTAAAATAGTTTATAAATTGCTTAATTTTCAACTAGAATTATTAAAATAATTTAACGAAGTGAGTGTTTACTTTTTTATTACATTTGCCATCCGTTTTCGGGCGTTTTAAACTGCTGTTAATCTTTTGTTAACTTTAGTATTTAGAGTGTTACGTTAAAATGGATATCTATTTTTGTTGAAAATATTTTATGATCTCACTCCTATGAACATTCGAAAATTTACGATTGGCTTTATTATTCTAGTAATAATGGGCGCAGGCTCTTTTTTCTCAATGAAGTATCTTACCTCTTTAAAAAAGAAACCTCAACCACCACAAGTAGTTAAAAACATACCCTTAGTAAAAACGCAAAAGATTAGCTATTCCGATATTCCTATCAGTATTATCAATCGAGGCCGTTTAAGTAGTAATCATAAAGTAGATATACTATCTGAAGTACAAGGTCGGATACTAGCTGGTGATGTTGCGCTAAAATCAGGGCAATCTTTTCTTAAAGATCAATTGCTTTATCGTGTTTATGACGAAGAAGCTAAACTTGCTCTTCGTGCATCAAAAAGCAGATTTCTAACTTCCGTGGCTAATATTTTACCCGATATTAAATACGACTTTGATCAAAATTATGATGCTTGGATGGCTTTTTTTAGCGCAATAGAATTGGATGCTAAACTCCCTGAATTGCCTGAAGTTAAATCTCAACAAGAAAAAATATATGTGGCTAGTAAAAATGTATTTAACGATTATTATACTATCCAAAGCAGCGAAATCAGATTAGAAAAGTATAAGGTATACGCTCCTTTTAATGGATCTTTCTCACAAGTTTATCTTCAAGAAGCATCTATAGCCAATCCAGGATCTAGAATAGCATCCATTATTCGTACCGATTTGTTGGAGTTAGAAGTTTCCTTTGAAGTTAACCAAGTTAAATGGATAAAAGCGGGTCATCCTGTTGAATTAAGAATCGATAAACAAGTTGTTGCTTTAGGTGAAATTCATCGTATTGGTGATCTTGTAGACCCTAAAACACAATCCATTTTGGTTTATGTAGATGTTCCGAATGTTAAAAAGCACAAGCTATTTGAAGGAATGTATATGAATGCTCGTTTTTATGGCTTTTCATTGAATCATGTAATGAAAGTGCCACGTTCTGCCGTTTCTAATTTTGATGAGATTTTTTTGGTTGAGAACGAGAAGTTGAGAAAAACAAGGGTTGAGGTGGTTAAAGTTGATCAGGATTACCTTTATTTTTCAGGCCCAGCCGAAAATAGTATGATAGCCGTAGAGTTGCCATTAAATCCATCCGATCAGATGCAGGTACGCTCTCAATTGATTAAGCTTAATTAGATTTTAGAATTTTCTTATGAAGAATATAATTAGTGCATTTGTAAAATATCCTTTTTATGCCAATTTGATTGTGGCCGTGCTCCTTTTAGCGGGAACGTTTAGCATGCTTAGCATGAAAAAATCGTTCTTCCCTGAAAGGAAAACCACAACCATTATGGTAAATGTGGCTTATCCCGGAGCGTCTCCAAAAGAGATGGAAGAAGGAATTACCATGCGTGTTGAAGAGGCTTTGCGTGGTTTAATAGGGATTAAAGAAATTACGTCTACTTCCTCTGAAAATTTTGCCAGTGTTTTGGTTGAAACAACGGGCAAATACGATATTGACCTTACTCTGGCTGAAGTTAAAAATGCCGTTGATGGAATTAGCTCTTTTCCTGTTGATGCCGAAAAACCTATCGTTTTTAAACGGCGATCGAGTACGCAGGCAGCTATGTTAGGATTAAGTGGCGATGTTGATTTAATTACATTGAAAAAATTGGCAGATGCTATTGAAATAGATATTTATAATTCAGGCATTATTTCACAATTGACAGTGAGCGGTTATCCTGCCTTGGAAATTTCAGTCGAGATATCAGAGGAAAATCTCTTACGCTATAATTTAAGCTTTGCCGAAATATCGAGTGCCATCCGAAATAATAATCAGGATTATTCTGCTGGTTTGCTTCGCAACGATAAAGAAGAAATTCTAATTCGTTCGCGTTCGCGTACTGTTGATCCTGATGAAATTGCCGATATCATTGTTCGTGCCCAACCCGATGGAAGTCAGATTCGTATTCGTGATGTGGCAACGGTTAAATTGCAATTTTCAGAAACTCCTCAACAAACAGAGATAAATGGAGATTTGGCTATTTCGTTTAATGTAAGCAAATTGGCTGAAGAAGATTTAGAAGAAATTACAGGTTTCCTTCGCGAATATGTTGAAGAGTTTAATATTAAACACGATAATGCGAAGTTAGAGGTCACTTTCGATTTCCTTAGTCTTCTGCTTGGTAGATTAAATCTGTTATATTCCAATGGACTTATAGGCCTTGTCTTGGTGTTTATTACGCTAAGTTTATTTTTAAATGTTCGTCTTTCTTTATGGGTTGCTTGGGGAATTCCAGCTTCTTTCTTGGGGATGTTCATCGTAGCCAGTTTGGTAGGGATCACCATCAATATGATTTCTTTGTTTGGTATGATACTGGTCATTGGTATATTGGTGGACGATGGTATCGTCATTGCCGAAAATATTTTCCAGCATTTTGAAATGGGCAAATCGCCGATGAAATCTGCTGTTGATGGTACAATGGAAGTCTTGCCTGCCATCACAACTTCTGTAACCACTACAATGGTTGCTTTTCTACCCCTTTTATTATTGACAGGTAGGATGGAGATGATGTACGAAATGGCATTTGTAGTCGTTGTTAGTTTAGCGGTTTCTCTTGTAGAAGCTTACTTTGTATTGCCAGCTCACCTTGCTAATCCAAAAATATTAAGAAGTTATAGAAACGAAGAGGGTGAAGATACTACTCCTTGGATTCGGAGAAAATTAAATAAGGGCGTTGCATATATGCGCGATAACCTGTATGGTCGTGTTTTAAAATTTATGATTGAATGGAAATGGTTGGCTTTGGGCTTGCCCATTTCTGCAATTATGGTTACGGTTGGATTATTCCAAGGTGGATTTATTAATTACACTTTTTTTCCAGCAATGGAATTCGATCAAATCAATATAGAGATTGCTTACAAGCCAGGTTCTGGAGAAGACCAAACCTTGAAAACGCTCCATCGTTTTGAAGATATTATTTGGCAAGTAAACGAAGATTTGATGGAGGAGTTTGCCGATACTAATACTTTTGCAAAATATACTTTTGTAAATCTTGGAAGCGCATTCACAGGAACAGAATTGGGTGCTCACGCGGGCTCATTAATGGTGACTTTCCGCGATATGGAAGGCTCCCCAATTTCTACTTCACAGATATCAGAAAGAATCCGGAAAATTATTGGTAAAGTTCCCGAGGCTGAAAAACTCAATATTGGAGGAAGAAACCGTTGGGGAAGTCCTCTTTCCATCAGTTTAATGGGTAAAGACTTAGAAGAGCTAAATCATGCTAAGGATTTCCTTAAAACAGAGCTTGCCGGAATATCAGACCTGAAAGATATTACAGAAAATACTTCTGTAGGTAAACGCGAGGTTCAGTTGAAGCTAAAACCAAAAGCCTATTTCTTAGGATTATCGCAAGCCGAGATTGCCAATCAGCTGCGTTATGGTTTCTTTGGTGGGCAAGTACAACGTTTGCAATCAGGAAAAGATGAGATCAGGGTTTGGGTTCGTTATCCACAATCAGATCGCTTACATATTGGCCAGCTCGAAAATGTAAAGATAAAAACGATGGCGGGCGAATATCCGCTAATGGAATTAGTGGAGTATACTATCGAACGTGGACCGGTAAGTATTAAACATTTTAATGCTGCTCGCGAAATTCGTATCGATGCCGCTCTGGTTGATTTATATGCTCCCGTTCCTCCAATTTTGGCAAGAGTTAATTCTGAAATTTTACCGCGATTGGAAGCTAATTATCCTGGCGTAAGCATTATGTATCAAGGTCAACAGCGTGATGGTGGCGATGCTCAAAAAGAAATGATGAAATATTTTGGCATTGCTTTTATGGTTATGATCATCTTGATTATGCTGCACTTTAAATCTTTCTCCCAGAGTTTTATCATCATCTTAATTATCCCTTTAGGGTGGTTAGGTTCTGTTTGGGGGCACGGGATTGAAGGATTCCCAGTATCTATTTTAAGTGCTTGGGGAATGGTTGCACTGTCGGGGGTAATTATCAACGATTCGGTGGTGTTTTTGGCCAAGTACAACGGTTTATTACTGGAAGGATATCGTATAAAAGAAGCTGTTTATAAAGCAGGTGTTTCACGTTTCAGACCTATTTTGCTTACAACCATTACAACAGTAGCCGGTCTTTATCCTTTGATTTTAGAAAGCAGTTTTCAAGCTCAGTTTTTAATTCCAATGGCTATTTCTTTGGCTTATGGTGTTTTCTTTGGAACAAGTTTTATTTTACTTTTCTTCCCGCCAATGATTTTGGTTCTTAATGACATGAAACGATATTATATCGCCTCAAGGCGAGCAATAGGTAGAATTGTTAGTGGTGAAGTAATATTTGATGGAAACTTATTGCCAGATGAAATGGAAGTAGAACCGGCGGTTCGCGATAGTAAACGAATAATTAAATAAGGATGAAAAATACGAAATTATTAATTTGGATACTGCTTCTTTCTTTTGGCTCCACACAGCTTAATGCACAAGATGCCTTGCCTTTAAGTTTGAAAAGCGCCATTGATTTGATGCTGGAAAAGAACTTCGATATTCAAATAGTTGGAAAACGATTGGAAGATGCTCAACTGAACCTGGGTTTAGGGAGTGCCGGTTTTTATCCAATTATTGATGTAGGAGCTTCTCAAACCAATCGCTATGATAATGCAAAAGCGGTTGTAACAACAAATAATCGCGATGAATCGGTAAACAGAAGCATTAGACCTTATGCTCAGCTTAACTGGACTTTGTTTAATGGCTTTGTCGCTCAAATTAGAAAAGATAAATACGAGTTACTTGTTAATTATTCTGAAGGTAATGTGGCATTGGTGATCGAAAATAAAATTCAGGCTCTCGTATTGGCTTATTATCAGGCATTACTGAATATTGAAAAGCTCAATACTATTGTGAAAGTCAAGAAGTTATCTAGCGATCGATACGATTATATGATTACCAAAAAAGGCTTTGGAGGTGCCGTCAGTTACGATGTTTTGCAGGCTCAAAATGCTTTTTTAAGTGATTCAACCAATTTTCTTTTGCAACAACTGGAGCTGAAAAAATCATTTCTCAATCTGAATTTACTTTTGGGAGTGGATAAGTCTTCGAAATTTGAATTGACCGATGATTTTACTGTTTTTGAAGCCAATTATGAATACTCCCTTGTTGAATCAAAAATGTTGAGCAGCAATAAAACACTGACGAATCAGTATATCAATCAGGAGATATTGAAGAAAAACACGTCTTTTTCACGCACTCCATTGTATCCGGCTCTACGATTTTCAGGGGGGAGCGATTATTCCAATTTGCGCGTGATTTACGATGGAATGCCCCGTATAAATAGTTATTCTTTCGATTTTTACGCTAATTTTTCCCTGAGTTTTAATCTTTTTAATGGAGGAAACACACGAAGTGCCATACAAGCT
Organism: uncultured Draconibacterium sp.; assembly: GCA_964412145.1. GTDB lineage: Bacteria > Bacteroidota > Bacteroidia > Bacteroidales > UBA12170 > UBA12170. Next base: position 1,925 of record CAYPOW010000141.1, on the reverse strand, counting down.
GCTCAAATTCAGGAAGAGATTGGAAAATTAGAAGTTGATCAAATGAAACAGAGCCTGTCCAATGCTTTGGAAACTATTTTCGAAATGTATAGCATTCGTAAACAGCTTTTAAGTGTGGCAAATCTATCACTCGAGAAAGCAAAACTAAACCTTCAGCTATCGACCGAACGTTTTAAAAGTGGCGCCATAAATTCATTCAATTTCAGAGATGTTCAATTGGTTTATATCAATGCAGAATTCAACCGACTGGGAGCGATTTATGATTTATTGGATACTAATACAGAGATCTTGCGTTTGAGCGGAAGCATTATTTCAGAGTATGAACAACCTTGATTGAAAATTTAAAAAACATACCAGGTCTTTATATAAGACTACCTTTGGGACTTATTTTTATCAACTAAAAACTAACAATTGAAAAATCGTTTTTTTGCAATCATAGGATTGATTGGTTTATCCTTTGTGCTGATTAGCTGGGGAGGGACCGGACATCGTAAAATTAGTCAGGCTTCTGGACTATCTTTTAATATTGAAATGGCTCAGTTTAATACATGGATAGTTTTTTTAACAAGCCACGCATCAGATGCTGACTATCGGAAATCGAGCGATCCCACAGAAGGAGTCAAGCATTATATTGATATCGACAATTACAACGAATTTATAATTACGGGCAGAATACCTCAAACGCTGGACTCGGCAGTTGCTATTTATGGTGCTTCTTTTGTTAATTACAATGGCGTATTGCCTTGGGCTACCATTACCACTTTTGATTCGCTGAAAAGTTGTTTTGAACGTCGCGATTGGGACAAAGCAATGTTTTTTGCAGCTGATCTTGGGCATTACGTTGCTGATGGTCACATGCCACTTCACATTACAAAAAATTACGATGGTCGGGATTCGGGAAATAGTGGAATACATTCACGTTATGAAAGCACCATGATCAATGCTTATATTTCGCAATTTATATACGAAGGGCAGGAGACGGTCGAAATTCAGGATGTAAATAAGTATATTTTCGACTACTTGTATAGCAGTTATGTTTTTGTCGATTCAGTACTTTTAGCCGATGATGATGCAAAAAAAGTGAATAGCAATACGTATTCCACGGAATACAAACAAGCTCTTTGGAACGAGACCAAAGGATTTACGATACCTTTGTTTAGCAATGCCTCTCATGCAATTTCCGAACTTATTTACACTGCATGGTTACAAGCAGGAAGCCCATTAATTGTAACAAACCACGTTTTTGATCACGAAGCGGAAAGAACATTTAGCCTGGAACAAATTGCACCCAATCCGATAAGGAATTCAACACAAATAACATTCAATCTTACACAAAAATGTGATGTTCTACTTCAGATTTTGTCTCCAACTGGGCAACTAATTACAACACTTGCCCAAGGGCAAAAAGAAAAAGGAAGCTATTCCATCGTATGGAAGCCTCGTAATCTCCAGTCGGGAATATATTACGTACGATTAATGTCTGGCCAGTATACGGACATAAAAAAAGTGGTCCTTGTGAATTAGGTTTTGTTTTCCAAAAGCCGAATCATATAAAATCTATTTTTTATATTTTTTGATGATAAATAAACATTTGTCGTAAATTAGCTTATGATAAAAAAGATTCAAATTTCAATTTTGTTTGTCCTGATATTCTTTTCGGGGCTTTTTGCACAATCAGGAAATAAAAATCAGGAAATAAGAAGTATAAATCGCATGTTGGATTCTTGGCACGAAAGGGCAGCTGTTGCTGATACAACTTATTTTGATTTATTTTCTGAAAACGCTATATATTTAGGCACGGATGCCAAAGAAATTTGGACTGCTCAGGAGTTTAAAGATTTATATATTGACTATTTTATGCGAGGCAATGCATGGAATTTTAAAAAGAAAGATCGCAATGTGTATTTAGGCGATTATGGTCATTA
>CAYPOW010000140.1:0-8539 GCA_964412145.1 uncultured Draconibacterium sp. | reverse complement strand
TAGCGAATTAGAAGCAAGTAGAAATGATTTGAACCTATTGTATTTAAAACTTTAGGCAAATATTCAGCCTGTTCCCTATCCTTGAATTAATCTTTAGAAGGTGCTTTATACCGCCGCCAAAATTTATAGGCTGTTAAAGAAGTAAGTTTAAACACGCTGTTTATCCATTTAAATCGCAAGAGAAAATGAACGCCATAATAACTCAATCCAATTAGTATTAAACCTAAACCATAATAAATCCAATTTGCAAGTACAGAATTAGCCAATGAAAAATTAAGCTGTCGATTAATTAAGCTGGCTAAACTTATTGGTATAACAGAAAAAATCAACCACCAAATCAAAAAAGAAAAACCGTGAGCAGTCTCTATGGCTCTATTTGGACAATGATTTATACAGCGCATACAGCTCTCACATTTAAAAGTCCAAAAAGGTCGATTATCAATAAAACGTATCGCTTGCAGCGGACAAGATTTTATACATAATCCACATCCTGTACAAGAAGAGTTTGCAAAAAAAGTTTTTGCCAGCGAAAATCTGCCTATTAAATAATAAGCTAGAGAAATTGGTGAAACAGCCAAGTCCAAAGGCAAATCGAACCATGCCCGATAAACACGATCTCCACGAAGAATTTTTATGGCAAATTTTCGAGTAATTCTTTCGCAGCGCTTAAAAATAGATTTTACAACTTTTTCCTTTAATCCCGGATGAAAAAATATCCAATTGGAAGGCAAATCCAACGGACGAAAACCAACCAAACGATAGCCTTTTAAACGTAAAAACAAAGCCGGCAGCATTTGTGCCAAACCACTTAAACCAGGAATAAAGATTTTCGACAATTTTAATCCTGCACGTGTATTTAAAAGAAAGACATCCTGACCACCATATTGCGGGAAAAACCAAATGGTTTTCAAAATAATTTGTGGCGCGTTAAATCCATGAGTTGGATAACAAAATCCAATTAATGTTGAACTTGAGACTTCTACCTTATTATGAGATTTTGATTTAGTAATTTCTATCAATTGGGTCTCTATTCCAATACGCATAGCCTCTTCAATAATCCATTTGGCAGCTTGTCGGGCATTCCCGGTACCACTAAAATAATAGATTAGTAGTTTTGAGTATTTTGTGTTCGGCCTTGTTAAGGTTGACATCTTTAATCTATATCATAAAATTTATTTAAAGATATTGAAAAAAAGATCGCTTTATCAAGAATATTGTGCACTAAGCTCAGATTCGGAAAATGTTTTCTATCTTTAAAAAAGGAACGGAGTATTATATTTAACTTTAAAAATATGCAATCATTAGGGAAATTTCTAGAATTTGGTATTATTACTTTGGGGAAATATGAGCTTAAAGTCTCAACTTTTCTTGCTATTATAATAATTTATCTAAGTACACGATTAATCTTATGGCTAATTAAAAAGGCCTTATTTCGTCATCAAAAAACGGCCAAATTAGATATTGGGAACACCTACGCACTATATCAAATTATCAAGTATGTTATTTGGGTCGTTGCAATTGGTCTTCTTCTAGAGACTATTGGCATAAAAGTTACTGTTTTAATTGCAGGATCGGCCGCTCTTTTAGTTGGTATAGGATTGGGTTTACAACAAACATTTAACGATATTGTTTCGGGCATTATCCTGCTATCTGAACGATCAATAAAAGTCGGTGATATTCTGGAAATTGATGGAGATATTGTTAAAATACAAAATATAGGTCTGAGAACTTCTGCTGGCCTAAACCGAGATGAAATTTCAATCATCATCCCCAATTCATTAATAACAACAAACAAAGTTATTAATTGGAGTCATCAATCCAAGATTGCCCGTTTTAAAATAAATGTAGGTGTAGCTTATGGTAGTGACGTTGATTTAGTCCTAAAAATTTTAAAAGATAGCGCTATAGAGCATCCCGATGTTTCAAACGATAATGCGCTTGATTCGCGTTTGATCGATTTCGGAAACTCTTCGCTCGATTTTCAATTGTTGTTTTTCAGTAAAAATATTTTTCGCATAGAAAAAGTAAAAAGTGATATTCGAAAAATTATCAATCGGAAATTCATTGAAAACAATATTTCTATTCCGTTTCCGCAATTGGATTTACATGTTAAATCGGGAAGGCCACAATAGATATTGAATTATTATATCCAAGACACAATTAAAACAAATGAAAATAACAAGACTATATTTAATTTTAGCGGTTTTTATTTGTTCTTGTACTTTGAATAAACAAAGCGAATTAATGTTTGTTTGGGATTGATTGAACTTTTCCCAATAGGGGTTAAAATACCCGTTTTCGACTGATTCGAATATAGGTAATTCACATAAATTCACTGTTTTTCTATAATTGAGGAGTACAACGTCTGTTTGTGCCTGAAAAATATTTAGATTTGAAAAACTAAGTGTATTAATTTATTTTCATCAGTAAATTATCCTTTTTAATCACTTAAACCGCCGAAAATGAATAAAATAAAATTTAAGAAAGCGAGACTCCGAATCGTTCCGATACTAATCGCCTTATTTTCTTTTTTGATATTAGTAATAAGCGCAACCACTTATTCCAACTTTAAAAAAGACAACTGGGAAAAAGATGTAAAAGCAAGGCTTTTCGAAATTCTTATGACCAAAAAAACCATGTTGGAAAAAGCACTATACTCTCGGGTTCACTACACGAGAAGTGTTGCCGCATATGTTTCTTTAACGCCAAATATCTCAACAGAAGAGTTTTATAATTTAGCCCAAGAGCTTATAAATAACGACTCAATAATAAGTACCATGGCTTTATCTAAAGACTGCATCATCGATGTTATCTTTCCGAGAGATGGACATGAAGCAGCCATCGGTTTAGATTTATTGGCGCATCCCGAGAGAAAAGAAATTGTTGAAAAAACCATTGAAACGCAAAAAACTTTTATCGCTGGACCAGTAAATTTAATAGAGGGTGGCGTTGCTTTTATAAGTTATACACCTATTTTCGACAAGACCACTTCAGAACAAAATAAGTTTTGGGGAGTAACCGATATTGTAATCTACAAGGATAAACTTCTGGAACAGGCAAATCTTAATGAGCACGAATCGGGTTTTCTTTTCTCAATTAGAGGATATAATGGTTTAGGTGAAAAAGGAGCCGTATGGTGGGGAAATGAAATGATTTTTAACCAAAATCCTGTGACCGTAAATATAGATCTACCCTATGGAAATTGGGTATTGGCTGCTGTGCCCGAAATTGGTTGGTCATCCTATCTAAATCAGGATAAAGTATTAATTATATTACTGATAATGAGTTCGTTAATTATCAGTATATTAATTTGGTTTACAAGCATATCGATAATTAAAGTAAGGGAAAACGAACAGGAATTAAATGCTGTTTTTCATGCAATGGATAGCTTAATTATCGAATTTGATAATGATGGCAAGTATCTTAAAATTCCTACATCAAATACGAGCCTTTTAATTCGCCCAAAAGAAGAATTGCTTAAGATGACTCTTTACGATAATTTCCCTAAAGAAAAAGCGGAAATTTTTCATAACGCGATTCTAAAGTGTTTGAAAACAAAAGAATTAATTCAAATTGAATATTCTTTACAAATAGGCGATAAGACAAAGTGGTTTGCCACAAGAATATCATGGAAATCAGAACACAGCGTAATTTTTCATGCCGTTGATATTACCGAACAAAAAAATGCAAGACAAAAAATTGTTCAATCAGAAAAAAGATTGAAAGAATTAAATGCGACAAAAGATAAATTCTTCTCAATAATAGCCCACGATTTAAAAAGCCCGTTTAACGTTATTCTTGGATTTAGCAATCTATTAAAAACAGAATACGATCAGATGGAGCCCACACAGATTAATAAATTAATATCCACTATCAACGATTCTTCAAAAAGCGCCTTTAAATTAGTCGAAAACTTACTTCTCTGGGCCAATGCTCAACGCAATAAAATTGAGTTGACCAAAGAACGGCTGAATTTAAAAAAGTTAGTTGTTCAATCAATTGAAGCCTATCTTTCTGCAGCAGAGAATAAGAATATTCAAATTGAAATACAGGTGCCAATTCTGTTAAATATTTATGCGGATGAATTTATGCTTAGAACCATTATCGCCAACCTGTTTAATAATGCTATAAAATTTACGAATAAGAAAGGCAATATTAAAATTGACGCTAAACAAACAGATGATCATATTGAAATTTGCGTAGCTGATAATGGCATTGGTATTCCTCCTGAAATAATACCTAACTTATTTCTCATTGGAGAGAATGTTTCTACTCTTGGAACTGATAATGAAAATGGTACCGGTTTAGGGCTGTTGCTTTGTAAAGAATTTGTTGCTAAACACAATGGTAGAATTTGGGCAGAAAGTATATTAGGAAAGGAGTCAAAATTTTATTTTACTATTCCTGTTTATACCAATTATAATTCCAAATGATTGATTAATAAATTGAATTGTTTTTTTCTTTATTGAGACATAAAATCTTTGCATAGCCATAGCTACGGAAATATTTTCTGACGAAAAAAAAGGAGAAAAGAAACGATTTATATCTATTATTTGGGGTTATTATTGGTATTATACTGAATTAAGCTAAAAGAAACTCTTTTATTGTGTAAATTTTAGCACTATATATTTAGCCCTTATACTAAAAGAATACTTTCTGAATGGCGCTTTTATATTATTTATAAGTTGTTGTTATACAGATAATTAGTGTCGCTATGCTTGAAAACATCCTAGCAGAGCCTTCCCATTAATAGGAATTAGCAAAATAATAAAAAATAATTCTTCTCTATTTTCCTCTTTGTGTGCACATTATATGATTTATGAAAATTAATCATCAAATTTTTGTCAGGTTTTAAAAAACCGACGACAATTACTGCAAACAATAAGTATAAATCTTAAACATAAATTAATAAATCATGGAAAACACAAGAAAGAACATCTTTAGAGGCATATTAGTAGCTGGAGCAATTGTAGCAGGATCTGCATTTAGTGTAAACGCATCAAATGCACTTTCTCGACACCTCATCAGTGGTTACGGTTAGTTCATCTCCTTTATCTATACCTGATAAACTCTTGGTCTCCCTTTTCCTAAACGCTCAGTACCATAGCTCTTTACAACAACACCTTTAGATGGTTTGAAGCCCTCTCCTGCAAAACGACTTCGGTAGGTCACCCTTCTATTGACCATCTCAATTACAACATGCAGTGAAAATTATTTGCCGTTCACTGCTTCTCAGCACACCTATGGGCAGTGCGGAATTCCGAAGCATTCAACTTTTATTACTTGCATAATTTTTCAAATTATGATGAAACCCGCATTACGTATAGGTTTTGTTGTGTGCTGGGCATTATTACTTTCTAACAAATTCACTTTTCTGGAAACTCAAAAGTATATTTCCAAGTTCTTTTTACCCCAATAGCATGTTTTGTTGCATAAGTATTACTATAAGGAAAAATTATATTAAGAGGCTTTGTTTTGTAGTTCCATAGGAAATATAAAGCCATTCCTATTGCTTGTGGTTTTGTTGATAAAGGACTTAAGTAAATGTTGGTCGCATCTGGATTTTCAATAATTATTTCACTTATAATCTGAGCTGTAATAAAAGGATCATTTGCTGGTGAAAATCTCAATTCTTTATTTTCACCTATTGATTCCTTTACTTTTTCAATTTTAATAATGCTTTCTTGATACATATCTGGTTGTAAAGAGGGAAAACCTATAATGAAATACCTCCTTTTACAATGACTCTTATTTTGAGCGATTTTTGCTATTAAATTATCGTCATATCCTGCTGCGATTATTAAAACATCGTTATCAGTATTTGGATTAATAATTGTGGAGCTGTATCCTTCAATAGTTCGAATCTCATCTATAAAACCTGAAAAAATTGTTTCATCAGCATCCTTATATTGTTTTGGCTCAGTATATATGAAATCTACTTTCTTAAAGCCCTTATATGATAAAAATCTAATCAAGAACAATAGGTGAGGTCTTATAAAGCCGGTAATATCAATACAGAGTCTAATATTTGTGGAATAGTTCCAGCTTTCGAAAAGGTCAATAAAAAAATCATCTTCTTTATATTCATCTTTAAAATAAGTATTTGAATTTAGTAATTCCTGTTTTTCTATATTTTTATGTTGAGGAAAAGCTATCCATTTTTTTTCTGACGCATTGATTTTTTCAAATATTTGTTTTGTCCTATCACAATTATCAAAAGCAGAAATATATAAATCATATTTTGAAATAGATTCAATATCACCATTTAAAAAGCTTTCTTTATATAGAATTGAAAAATCCATAATTTTTTATTTATCAAAAAGATTTGATTGGTTACTTTGAACTTTAATATTGCAAAAAGGGGCATTTAGAGTTTGTTTCTTCTTTTTTAGTAAACTGTCAAAATTACCATGAAAATCAGGATTGAAAATTGCGTTCATCATTTCTTTGTTTAAAGATGGTACACCTCTACTAATTGTTGGCAAATTCCATAATGGTGCAATCGTTTTATTTAATTGATAGACTTTTTCCTTTCTGCCAGAATTCTTATCTTTTCCGCCATTTTCAATTTCAATTATTAAAGAATGGAGTTCTGCCTTGTCAATATATTCTTTTGCTGAATCAGATAAAATTTCCAATCTAAATTTGAAACGAGAAACAGAGATTTCAGAAGGTTTATCTGAAAAACGATATACTCTAAATAAATCAGCTAAGTTGTTTATTGATTTATAAATATTCTTACCCATTTCGCCAATAATCTCAGCATCTTCATAAAACCATTTAGCTGTTTCAAATATACCTTGAAACTGTGATTCTAGTGATATCTTTGAACCTTCATTTAGTGGTTTCTCTCCCCTAAGCCATGATTTTTCTATTATTATCTTTAAAATTAATAGAAGAACTCTTGGATTCCCCCATGAAATATCTATAAAAGTATCAATTCCAGAATAACAGGTGTTTTTTATATTGTTTTCAGAAGCTAATTGAGCTAACAAATCTAATTTGTATTTTTGCTGTATGTTATCAAAATCACACGGAAGTTTTTTTAAAAAAAGTTCAAATTGGGAATTAATTTCATTTGCATAATCAAGAAGATTTGAATTAATCTTTGCATTACTCCATTTTTGATAGAAAAAAAATAATTTATACTTTTGATATAAAGGGTTATTATCAGTTTTGTGCAATAGTAAATCTATAATTTCCTGCAATTGTTCTTTCTTTAAAATCCCATAAACACATTTATTGTTAAACCCATCGTTTAATCTTTGATTCAGATTTTTGATATGTTTATAATTACCATCGGGGTATTTTGCTCTTAATTCATTAATTAATATTTCATCAGTGTATTTCACAAATTTTACTTTAAAAGCATTTTCAATTTCTTTTTTTTCTATGTTTTGCTTTTTATCACTATAAAATTTTGACAGTCTGTTTACAAATAAATTCTTGGCAAATTCTTTATAGTGTGATTCATTTTGTCTGAAAAAAACATCTAATTCAACTGGTTGGAATTCAGAGCCGGGTCTTATTGGTTCATTTGATTTTGTCTTTCTTGTTGTATACCCATACTTACGGGCACCTATCCAAAAAGTACATGGTGTTTTCTTGTCAAAAACTAATGAGTTGACAAATATCTTTTGCGATTCAAAAAACGTTTCATATTGATCTAAAATATAAATAATTTTAATGTTTTCAAACTCACTTATAGTCTCACCTATTATTTTAGGAATACCAAATAATAAATTACCCGGTGAAAATAAAATTTTTACCAATTCATAATCTAACTTACGTTTAAATGAGGCATTCACTATTTCAGAATCTATATTTTTTCTTAGCTTTTTTAAATAATTTTTAATTGAAGAAAAATTGGTGATACCATTAATCTTTGTATGAAAAATGTCTTTGATTTTTTCAGTTAATATCTCTTTATTTGAACGAGAAACTTTAATATCCAAAAATATGTCTTCGATTGTATTTAATAAATTATCACAAATATATAATTCAAAATAATATTCAAAAAGATTGTCCCAAATACTATCATCTATCCCTTTTCCTTTAAATCTACTTGCATCTATACCACTAGCATCTGAATATATCCCTATATATTTATCTTCGCTAAGTATCCTACTTGTATTATTTTCATATTTTATTTTTTGTAATGGAAATGAAAAATATCTTAGCAGATGAGTTTTCCCACATCCTTTATTCCCCAGTATATATTTTGGCATATATTCATTCGGATTTAACATATTAAATACAACGTTATCATTACCGAAGCTAAAATCAATCCAATAATCATTTATTTCAACATCTGTAAATTCTGTAGCTTTAGTAATACCAAAGGGGTTCAGTAAAATTTTATTTTCCATGATATTAATTTATTTTATGGTATCTTTTAAATATCGGTTTCCAATTATTGACATCACTCCAAAATATAGGTAGGGTGTTGTCAGGTGTGTTGTGAAAAAGACCCAATAGAAGTTGGCAATTTTTATATCCTAATGAATGGGGAAATAGTGTTCTACCATATGAATGACAA
>CAYPOW010000139.1:0-8578 GCA_964412145.1 uncultured Draconibacterium sp. | reverse complement strand
TCTTCAATTTCTTTTTGATAATCCAATTCCGCTTCATTGATAAATGAAACAGCAGTGCCAGGTTTATCAGCACGTCCGGTTCTTCCAATGCGATGTATATAATCGGCCGAAACTTTTGGCATATCAAAATTGACAACGTGGGTTACTTCACTGATATCAATTCCACGTGATACCAGATCAGTTGCAACAAGCACCTTTAATTTATTTTCTTCAAATTCTTTCAGCATTCTGAATCTGAAATTCTGTGACTTATTGGAATGAATAACACCAATCTGTTCTGGAAAGTCTGATTTTATCTGCTCAAATAATCGATCGGCTAATTTCTTGCTATCGACAAAAATCAATGCTTTTTCGATGTTTTTATCCTCCTCCAACAAATGAGTGAGAAGATTAGCTTTTGTATTGAAATTTGGAGCCGCATAGGCTTTTTGGACAATTTGTTCTAAGGGTGTTCCGTGAGGTGCAATTTCAATTTTCACAGGCTTGTAAAAAGTCGATTGTATTAGTGCTTCAACTTCTTCTGTGAGCGTTGCAGAAAACATCAGGTTTTGTCTTTTTTCAGGCAAATTTTCAAAAAAGTGGGTAATAGGTTTTAAAAATCCCTGATTTAGCATTTCATCAACCTCATCAATCACCAATTTTTGAATTGATTTTAAGCGTAAGGTTCCTGTCAAAGTAAGATCAATTAAACGGCCCGGAGTACCAACTAAAATATCCAATCCATCATAAACGAGTTGTTTTTGCGTGTTGATATTTGCTCCACCATAAACACCAGCAAATCGAACATTCATATATCTTGTTAACTTTCCGATTTCATCTACTACTTGTTTAACAAGTTCTCTAGTAGGAACAATAATCAGCACCCTTGGATGTTTTGAATCAGAAAATTTTAATTGTCGTAGGATAGGAAGAAGATAAGCAAAAGTTTTTCCGGTTCCCGTTTGAGCAATACCAACTACATCTGCTCCCGACATAATAATTGGAAAAGCCTTTTCCTGAATAGGTGTTGGAGTAAAAAAATCCAAATCGGCTAAGGCATTCAGAAGTGGTTTGCTAATATTTAATTCGTCAAAAAGAAGCATAGTTTTTAATTTGATGCAAAGGTAGTCTAAAAAAATAGTTTGAAGTTTGAAGTCAATAGTTATGAGTTATTAAATGTCAATGCATAAATAGCTTTGACCGTTTTCAATCGTTTATTTATCATTTATAGTTTTATACAAGAACGATAAAAAGAAATCAGAAACAAAAATAACTAAACAAAAGCCACTACACGTGATGTTGATCCATCAGCTTGGCTAATTCTTAAAGGGAAGCATTGAAATTGAAATCCCGCTTCGGGCAATACATCCAAATTAGTCAGGTTTTCAATTATTAAAAAGTTGGCACCCAATATAATTTTATGCAAAGGCACATCTTGGCTATCTGTTGGATCGATAGAAATAACATCCAAGCCTATTCCCTTCAAATTAAATTGAGTCAACCATTTGGCTGATTCCAGAGATAAAATTGGATATTTTAGCTGATATTCAGCTGTTTGCCATTTTTTATACCAACCTGAATTGAGAATAAAAAATTCCGTTTCCCGAATTTGTTCTTCGTATTTTTTAAGAAAACTCAAAGGAATTTCCGCATTGGCAAATTGATCTACTTTTAACACAAAACCTTTTCCAATAAACTGTTCTAATGAAAAATTGTCTAAGTATTTTCTTCCAGAGATCATATGTGCAGGAGCATCTACATGGGTTCCGGTGTGGCTGTTTATTTTAAGTGTGTGGAGCTGGAATCCATCTTTTTCAACAGTAAATACCCTGCTTATTTCAGGTTTTTCCGTATCACCAAAGACAGTCATCTGTTCATGAATTTCGTGACTCAGGTCAATAATTTGCATATAATTTGGTTTTAGTTTGGCCGCAAAGATAAGGAATTCCATTCTTTTCGGATATTAATGTTTATTGAATTAAAAAGTTGCTGAAAATGTTGAATAAGCAATTTCTTATTAACTTCGCAATCGTATATCTAAACCATATTTGTATGAAAAGAATATTTTTGTTTTTAGCAATTTCCCTTTTTGTTTTTAGCTCTTGTAATAGTTCTAAAAAGAATTTTCAAAAAGGAAATTACGATGAAACTATCACTAAATCCGTCAAGAAATTAATCAAAAATCCTGATAGTAACAAAGATGCATTACTTTTAGATAAAGCCTTTAAATTGGCCAATGAACGTGACTTAGACGCCATAAATTTTTTAAAACTGGATGGTCAGCCAGATACATGGGACAAGATTTTGAGGCGTTACAAAATGCTAAACAATCGGCAAAAACAGCTAAAAGCAATATTGCCTCTAAAGCTAAACGGGCAACTAATTAATTTCAGGCAAGTTGATTTTAATGCTGAAATCATAGAAGCCAAACGAAAAGCTGCTGCTTACTTTTATGCGAATGGAAAGCGTCTACTTGAATCGAATGACAAACAATTAATCCGTCAGGCTTATGGCGAATTGATTCGGGCAAAAACATACGCTGGTCCCTCCTATCTCGATTTGGACAATTTAATTAAAGAAGCTGAATATAAGGGAATTAGTCGTGTTTTTGTAAGCATAGAAAATGCAAGCCTTTTTAATTTTCCACACGGATTTATGACAGAATTAGTAAGTGGAAATACAAATCGCTTGAATTCCGATTGGGTTCAGTACTATTTTAAGAATACGAATGATCAGATGGAATTTGATTACCTGGCCTTAGTAAAAATCAAAAATGTTCAGGTTTCTCCAGATGATGTCAAAACAATCGATCGCGTTTATAAAAAAAATGTGGAAGATGGATTTGAATATGTGCTGGATGCCAAAGGGAATGTGAAAAAAGACAGCATTGGCAACGATATTAAAAAGATCAAATATAAAGCTTTACAATGTGCCTTGGTAGAAACAGTGCAGCATAAAGAAGCCCGATTTGTGGGTGAAGTTGAATTTATTGAATTAATTCCGAACGATCGTATCTTGGGTAGAAAACCTTTTGGAACCGAGACTGTTTTTCATCATGTTTCAGCTCGAGCCATTGGTGATACTAATGCTTTGGATGCAGAGGTGAAACAGCTTTTAAATAGCAATCAAATTCCATTTCCCACGAATAATGAATTGGTCTTTAATAATGCCATTCGGATGCAGAAAACTATTTACAGTATTTTACGTTCAAATCAAGGCTATTTTAAATAAGGAATTAGCATAATTATCGCGATGAGCTGAATTTTAGAAATTGAATGTGTGTTCAGAGTATTTCTAATTTTCAGCTATAATCTTTTTCCTTTATGAGCGGAGGAATCTGCAACAAACGGGTTAACCCGTTTGCTCAAAAGGATACTTTTGGATGATGTGGTTGATAATTAATATATTAGAGACTCAATTAAAAAGAACAATTATGAAACTACATAAAAATATAGTACAGGCAGTTATTGACGGCTTAGAGGAAATCTTTGGAAACAATGCTCAGGCCGATCATATTGTAAAAAAACAAATCAAATTGGATCGTCGTTGGGGATCTCGAGATAGAAGGTTTATTGCCGAAAGCTTGTACGATATTGTTCGCTGGTGGCGCTGGCATTTAACTATCGGTGAGATAGATGAACAAGATCCAGAGCGCTTTATTAAAGTCTTTGGGGTTTATTTGATGGATAAAAAAGCAGAATTCCCCGATTGGTTTACACTTGAAATTCCAGCTGCTGAAATCATCGAAAATAACAAAAACAAATACCTTAGTGAGTTAAGATTTTCAGCTTCCATTCCCGATTGGTTAGATGAGTTAGGGAAAAAAGAATTGGGTGAAAACTGGAGCACAGAAATAAATGCTTTAAATAAAACAGCTGAGGTGGTTTTGCGCGTGAATACGCTTAAAATTTTGAAGAGCAAACTCATTATGCTTATGCATAAAGAAGGCGTTGAGGTTGAAGAAATAGCCGACTTCCCTGATGCATTGATCTTAAAAAAGCGCCGAGATTTAAGTCAGCTTAAAACATTTAAAAATGGTTTTTTTGAAGTACAAGATGCTTCTTCTCAACTGGTCGCGCCTTTTTCACAGGCAAAAGCAGGAATAACTGTGATAGACGCTTGTGCCGGAGCTGGAGGAAAATCTTTGCATTTAGCCGCTCAAATGGAAAATAAAGGACGCGTATTTTCAATGGATATTGAAGATTCAAAACTGATTGAACTTGAGAAAAGGAGTAAGCGTGCAGGAAGTCGAATTATCAGTACTCATATTATTAATAATCAGCAAGTTAAAAAATTAGACGAAAAAGCAGATGTACTGTTAATTGATGCTCCTTGCAGTGGTTTAGGAGTACTTCGGCGCAAACCTGATTCCAAATGGAAGCTTAGCCTGGAAAAAATTGAAGAATATAAAAAATTACAGGAGCAGATTTTGAACGATTATCAGCAAATGCTAAAACCTGGTGGAGCTCTAGTTTATGTAACCTGCTCTATATTGCCATCTGAAAATGAAAATCAAATCGCAAAATTCCTTGAAAAATATAAAGGAAAATATACGATTGAAGAAGAACGTAAAGTTATGCCCAGTGAAGGATTTGATGGTTTTTATATGGCACGATTAAGGAAGTTATAAATCAAGTGTCTCAATTGCAACTTTTAATTGATTCAATGCTTTCTCCAACAACGCTCTTGGACAAGCCACATTCATTCGCATAAAACCTGATCCGTTTTCACCAAAAGTCGAGCCTGCATTTAGGCCAATTCCTGCTTGTTGTACCAAAAAATGTTTCAACTCCTCATCATTCATTTTTAAAGCACTAAAATTTATCCAGAGCAAGTAGGTTCCTTCAGGCTTCATAAAACTAATTTCCGGAAGGTGTTCAAGAAAATAATCGAATACAAAATCAATATTTTTTTCTGTGTATTTCAACATTTGATCTAGCCAATCTGCACCCTTTTGATAGGCTGCCTCAGTTGCAATATTTCCAAAAATATTTCCATGGAAAAGATGAAAACTACTCAGAATGGCATTGTATTTCTTAAGTAATCTTTCATTTTCGATAATCGCAAATGAAGTGCTTAAACCTGCCATATTGAAAGTTTTTGTGGGCGCCATAAAAGTGACACACTGTTGCCTTGCTCTTTCAGAAATTGAAGCGATGGGAATATGTTTATGAGGAGCAAAAACCAAATCGGCATGAATCTCGTCACTTACAATTATTATATTATTTTCCACACAAATATCGACTAGTTCTTCCATTTCTTCTTTTTTCCAAACCCTGCCGACAGGGTTATGCGGAATACTCAATAGTATCATTTTCGTTTTCGAATCAATTTTCGACTTTAAATCGTCAAAATCCATTTCATAGTAACCTTTATTTTCTTTTAAAGGATTAATTAGAATTTCTCGATTGTTGTCTTTGATGCTTATAAAAAATGGGGAATAAACAGGAGTTTGAATGATTATTTTATCGCCAGGTTCAGAATAAGCTAATATGCTCAATACCAGACCAGGAACTACCCCAGGGCTAAAACTAATGCTTTCTTTATCTATTTTCCAATGATGTCTGTTTTTTAACCAATTTTGAATTGAGCTTGTATAGCCATCTGGTTTTAAAGAATATCCATAGATTTCATGATTTGCACGGTCGATAACAGCGTCTCGAATGCATTCAGGAGTTGCAAAATCCATATCGGCCACCCACAATGGTATTATATCGGCTTTGCCAAAGTAGGATTCACGAACATCATATTTTATTGCATTTGTATTTGAACGATCGATGATTTGGTCGAAGTTATATTTCATTCTTTTTTTTCCTTTTGAATTTCGTAGTCTTTAATAAAGTCTGCTAATTGATCGCTATTGATCTGCTTAGCAATTATGGTCTTATTTTTATCCAGAACAAAAATAAAAGGTATGGAATACATATTATACAATTCGTGGAAATCGTAAGTATAACTTCTCGTACCATTTACATTTATCCAATCCAATTTATTATCAGAAATATAGGTTTTCATTTGCTGCATATTTGTATCGGCACAAACGGAGAAAACTTCCAAATCATACTTCTTTGCATTTTGCTTATAAAATTGACTAAGTTTAGGAGTTTCTTCTTTACAATGTCCACACTTTGGATCCCAAAAATAAATAATAATATATTCTTTATCAATAGAATACAATGATATTGTATTCAAATCTAAGCTTTGCATTACCAGATTAGGCGCTTGCTTTCCGATTAGAGAATTTCTTCTTCGATCTGCTTCGGTGAGTAAATTATTAAGCACATCAATATTCAACCAGGGAGCTTTCCCTTTCGAATAATAATTATCGGTCAAATGAACTAAAATAGCATCATAACCCATCATGTTCGACTGATCAAACTTAAGTGTTAAATGCCATAAACTGTGTTTAAATAATTCGGATTTCTCCGGAACTCGGCCCAGAAAATCATCAATTTCAAGAATTAAACTATCAGGCGTCGGATGAGCCATCACATTAAAATAATACTCTAGTTTGCTGTGAAAAATCGGAGTTCGGATTAATCTGTCATCATCAAAATTAAAATAATCCCAATAATGTTTCTTAAAATATCGAAATGCATTTATAGAATCCTGTCGGTTTGTCGATTTCAATTGCTCCGCAACCGGACTTTTCATTGCCAGGAAAAAATGAGATATAAATGTATCGGGATAAGCCTCGATTATATCTTCTTTATAATCAAGAATATCCTGATTCAAGTTTTGAATTTTCTCTTGAATTATCTGAACAGAATCATTTTGTTTCGGAAGGCTTTTTAATCTTAGCTGATACGCTTTTAACTCTATAAAAACAAGATTGGAATAAGCCAGATAATCGAAAAACAAGGCATTTTCATTCGATCCTTTTACCTTCATTTTCTCGACTAAATTATCCATATCAGAATCGAATTTCAATTCCTGATTATCCGATATTAAACAGTCGAAAATGGAATTCTTTGCCTGACCGATAACAATATAAATGCCACCATCCAGGTTTTTTTTATCTTCAAATACATAATTGTATTTCCCTTTCCTGTAGGCTGTATCAACTAAATATGTTTTATCACCATAATAATTGGCTAAGTATAACACACTATCTTCCAGTCCTTTGATTTTTAAATCAATTTTATAACTTTGTTTTTCCTGAGCTATTAAAAGCAAAGAAATGAAACAAAAAAACAGGATAAATAAACGTCTTATTAAAGTTTTCATCAATGATCAGATAACAAGAATTTTTTTTCGCCAGCCAGAATTTTCACCTCCAAAAAATTCTCTGGTGGTGGAAGTACGCAGGACCAACGATCGTGATAAGCACAATATGGATTATAGGCCATATTAAAATCGATTGTAATTTTTTCTGTTTTAGGAATACGAAGATCGATATAACGTCCGCCTCCATAGGATTCTTTTGAGCTTGTTAAATCCTGATACGGAAGAAAGAGAAAATCGGCGTATGCCGTATCATCTAAAAAGTCCATATTCTGATAAACACTTAGAACAAACTCATCGCCTTTAATTTTGAATTTTAAATTACCATATTTTCGATAAACAGGAACGCGATCAGTTGATGTTGCCATTTCAAAAGGCTTTTCTTCTGGAGTAATTTCCAGAATACCTTCAACGCGAAATTCAGGATCGACCGGGAAATATTTCAGACCCTCAAATTCCGCTAAATGAATCGGGTTTATAGGACTTTTCAACGAATCACTATAGATTTCATTTTTTTCAACACGCTGTTTTTCAATATCTTCTATGTATTTTTTATTTTCTTTACTCTGACAAGCTACAGCCAAAAATATGACTAACAAATAATAAATTTTATTATGCTTCATGTAAATTTAGTTTAGGCCACAGGAAGTGTGATTGTGAATAAGCTGCCTTTTCCGGGTTTACTTTCAACCCAAATTAAGCCGTTGTTTCTTTTGATAAAATCTTTCGCTAGTAATAATCCAAGCCCGGAGCCAGTCTCGTTAGCTGTTCCTCTAGTTGTTTGATGTTCGTTATCGTCAAAAATGCGCTTGAGATCGTCTGGCAAAATACCTTTTCCATTGTCTGAAATAGAAAATTCAACCATATCTGGTTTATTTTGTGTACGAATTACAATCTGGCCACCAGAGTGAGTAAATTTCAGCGCATTCGAATACAAATTGCGAATAACCGTATTAATCATATTTGGGTCGGCATACACATTTTTCACACCGCTTATTTCCATTCTAACATTGATGTTTTTAAAATTCGCCTGATTGCGGAATATTTCAAAAATATTTTGAATACTCTCATTAATATCGAACTTTTCAGGAATTTTTTTTGTAGTGCTGGTTTGGTTGCGCGACCAGATTAATAAGTTATCCAATAATTCATAAAGACTTTGACTAGAGCTATTTATTTCGTTGGATATTTGAAATCGTTCTTCATCTTCCAAAGATTCCCATTGGTCGATAACGAGATTAGAAAGTCCCAATACCGAATTGAATGGGTTTTTCAAATCGTGACCAATTATCGACAGAAATTTTTCCTTTGTCGTATTTGCATCCAACAATTTAGCATTGTGATCAGTTAATAATTTTGTTGCAATCTTGCTTCT
>CAYPOW010000138.1:0-8596 GCA_964412145.1 uncultured Draconibacterium sp. | reverse complement strand
CATTTAGGAGTTATCTCCTAGCATTTTTTATTCAAATCAGGTCTGTTTTGGCTCCATTAAAGCCTTTTTATCAAAAAAAATAAACTTAGCATTTTAACTCAAAATTTTAATTCTCTTAGATCGAATGTTTTTGCTAATTTTAATGAGTTATTTTGCCCAACTTTGAAATTGAAAGGAAGTTATACAATTGTATTTCAAAATGAGCTATAAAATATTTTGAAAATAAATGCCAATATACAATCAAAGAAGCGTATGGAGCGTAGCTGAACATAAGCATCATTTTGATTGATATTCGGTATTAATAAACGGACTGACGTTACCGCTAATGCTAAAAATGTCGCGTATTTACAAAACGTGTACTATTTTTTGTATTTTTGGTACAAATTAAACAAACATGGGACAAGATGCACCCTATCGTATTTTAGATAAACTTCCACCTCAAAGAGAGAAGATTGAAACCCTTAAAGTTTTAAGAGAAACCAGTAAGGCAACTGCAGCTTTAGCTGAATTAAAAGGAATTGCAAATACAATTCCTAATCAATCAATGCTAGTTAATGCAATTGTATTACAAGAAGCAAAAGGAAGCTCAGAAATAGAAAATATAATTACAACACAGGACGAGCTTTATAAAGCACTAACAATTAATAAGTCTAATATTTCACCTGAAACTAAAGAGGTTGTAAATTACCGAAAAGCTATTTTCTACGGGTTTGACTTGATTAAAAAACAGGGCTTTCTACGAGTAAATGATATCATTGACATCCAACAAAAATTAATAGGAAATAGTGCCGGAATAAGAAGTATGCCAGGTACAGTTTTGAAAAATGACACTACAGGAGAAGTTGTCTATACACCACCTCAAGATAAAAAGGAAATATTGGATTTATTATCAAACTTCATTGAGTACTTTAATCAAGACAAAAATGAAATTTCTCCACTAATAAATCTTGCTGTGCTTCACCACCAATTTGAAAGCATACACCCATTTTATGATGGAAATGGAAGAACTGGAAGAATATTAAACATTTTGTATCTGATCTTAAATGATTTGATTGATATTCCCATTTTATATCTCAGTTCATATATCATTGAAAACAAACCTGATTATTATCGATTATTAAATCAGACAAACAGACTTGGAAAATGGGAAGAATGGATTTTATTCATGTTAAAAGCTGTTGAAATAACTTCAATTCAGACGATTAAAAAAATAAATTCAATTAGGATATTGCTTGACAAAACAATAGAGAAAGTTCAAATTGATTCGCCAAAGATTTATAAAAAAGAATTGGTTGAATTACTTTTTGAACAACCTTATTCTAAAATTGAGTTTGTGGTTAACCAACTTAAAGTAGAGAGAAAAGCAGCGTCTCGATATTTAAAAGAATTGGAAAACATTGGTGTATTAGAATCTCAAAAAGTTGGAAGAGAAACATTGTACATCAACAAAAAATTAATTGAAATATTGAAAAAATAAAGCGCATAGCAGTAACAAAGGCTCATTTAACAATACCGGAGGCAGTCGCGAGCTTGGCTCCTCGACGATTCTTTATCGGGCTTGCCGACAGAAAACGAATCACTTTCGTTGCCACAACTACGAGCCTAAGCGTTAGCGAAAATGCTCTGAAACAGAATTTATGAATGTTATTAATTTAGATAATTTAAAAGGACTCCCAGAAAAGTATTTGATACAACTGGATAAATTTAAGTGTGTCTTTTTAAGATCCGACTTCCTTGAAGATTTGGAAAATGAATCTCATATACAAAACCTCATTACTGAAATTAATAATTACTGTTTTGAAAATCTGATAATTGGATACCATTATACAAAAGCTGTTGTTGAAGACATTCTGGAAAAAGGATTATTAATAAGATCTGGATCTGAAATTCGAAATTGTTTTATAAAAAAATATGGCTCAATGTTCACTCAGAAGGAAATTGAGTTTATAAAAAACGCATGGGAAAGTTATTTCTCCTTAAAACAAAAAAAAATAAGAGATAATCTAATTTATTTCAACTTCACTCAGAATGCCTTAAATAATGGCTGTGCAGAAGAATTACTCAATTTTTATGGAGGTGAACAAGTTCATATGCCATTTCAAGAAATAAAAGGGATTAAAGAGAAATTAAGTAGTATCGGCTTTTCTTTAATTTTAAAATGCAGACTAAGTCCACGTGATTTATTTACCGAGACTGAAAATCCTTGGGGTAAGATTGCAGTTTCTACATATCACAATAAACAAAATCCTAATGCATTCAGAAAAGATATAGATGGCTATCAATTTATTCCTGTATCAGCTAAAAATATTGAAATAAATTATATAAATACTTAAAACAGTAAAACAAATGCACTTTTACTAAGGCTCAAATGCAATAGTCCCGAGCTTCGGGATGAGCTTGGCTCCTCGTCTATTCTACATCATTCTCAGCTGGCGTAGCGTCACTAAATGTAGGCATAGATTCTGTAATGCTGCCGGCACCCTTTTTATTAATTTTGAATGTAACATCCTTTGTTGTGGTAAATAACAGAACAGATGAAAAAGACTTTCTGAGATATGATTTCAAGACTACAAAAGCCTCTTCTAATGTAAGCTCGCTTTCCTTGTCCTCGGTCTCTTTAGATCTGTAGCGCAATTTAAGTAAGACCTTAAAGCCATCTTCAGAATAGACTGGCCTGACAAATATATTTCTCAAGTTAGGCTTACCAATGGTCTTTGCCATAGTTAACTTCGCAAAGCGGCCTTCTTGTACACTTTCTTTTACCTGTTTCCAGAAAAGAACAAACACATCTTGGTAGGGCATAAACTAAAGATTGACAAGAAAATATTTCGTTTTTCCAAAAGTAACACTAATATTCAATTCATCGATTCTAATCTATCTTCAATACTCAATTATCAGAAAAATAAATAATAAACAACAGCTAACAAAACCTCGCTCAGCCTAATCTCCAGATTAGGTTGGGTATTTGAATTTGTCTCTGACAAATAAATGTTTAAAATGTAATGCGGTCAAGAGACCGCAATGTATATCAAGCTTAATTAGAAATTAAGCTTAGCTAGGGCTATAAAACATGGGGAACTTCTCCTGAGCATTAAAACAAGCTTTCAACACCTGCTGAATGGTTCCCCAGTATTGTGGTAAGCTTTCTACACTTGACGAACGCTAAATAAACGCTACGAAAACAACACCGAATAGCTTATGCACAATGTTGCTATATATGGATATTAAATATTACCTTTATAGGTGATATAAGCCCTTAGTAAGTTTATACATACAATAGCAGCAATTTTTTAACAAAATGACAATAATTTGTAAAACTATGGTGGAAAAAACATTAATAGTAAGTATACTTACTTGGGCAGTTCCCTTTTTACTAGGACTTTTTGCCTCTCTGATAATTGACACACTAAGGAAATTTAAAAAAAATAGAAGAAACAAAGCTTTTATTATACTTTATCTTGGCAATACAATCAAACCGACATTAATTGAATTAGAAAAGGCCTATAAACAAATAAAAGATAAAATTAAAATTAACAAAGTTGGTCATTTCTCAATGTTGGCTTTTGAAAATTTCAACACAAGAGTTTTAAATGCAATCCAACCTGTAGAGTATTATGAAATATTCAAAGAACAATATGTCGATTTAGACGAAATTATCACAATGATTGATTTTATCAGTAATGATCTACCTATAAAAATTAACGATGATTATTGGAATTACCTTAATGAACACGTAAAGCTTAATAACGCTACTGGTGATTATAATCATATTGAGAAATGTGAAGTGTGTATTAATCATAAAAAAGGTGTTCTTAATAAAGTCGATTCAAGAATTAAAGAAACCAAAGATTTAATTGAAAAGATTGATAAAATAACAAATAAAACTGCTAACAAAGGCTAATATGCAATAGCATCCGTCAGCTGAGAGATCGATTGCATTCCCTATTCATACCTCAAAGCTTCTATCGGGTTTTTCCGAGCTACCTTAAAGGATTGCCAACTTATAGTTATTAGCGCTATAAAAAGAGCCATTAGTCCAGCAAGGATAAATATCCACCAACTCAATTCCGTTTTATAAGCAAAGCCTTGTAGCCATTCATTCATCGCATACCAAGTAATTGGAACAGCTACAATAAAGGCAATAAAAACCCATTTTACAAAATCGCGATTGAGCATTTTAACAATTTCTATTACCGAAGCACCATTCACTTTTCTCACGCCTATTTCCTTTACTTTACTATTCACCAATAACAAAGTAATTCCAAATAAACCTAAAATTGAAACGAGTATAGAAAGACTTGTAAATAGGAATAAAATGGTTGCTGTTTGCTTCACCTCCGCATATAAACTCGTGAATTTATCTTCCATAAAGGAATAGTTAAAAGGCACATCGGGTATTAAATTGTTCCAAAGACTTTTTATCTGCTTAATCGTTTGCTGTGTTTCACCTGGCACTAATGCTATAGATAGAGAATAAAACATATGAGCGTATTCTTTTGAAATGATTAAGGGCGGTATCTTATTGTAAATCAATCCCACATGAAAATCTTTTACTACACCAATAATTTCATGATTTCCGTCAGACATAGATTTTCCAACAGCCCTTTCCCAATTCAATTGTTTTGCTAGGGTTTCGTTTACAATAAACGCTTTAGAATCGCTACTATCACCTGCTCTAAAATTCCGACCCTCCAGTAATTCTAAGTCAAAGGTTTTGAAGAAATTATCATCTACAAATAGCACACTAAACACTTGGGCTTGTTCTTCTCCCTCTGGTTGGTAATTATTCTGTGCGGTTTCCAATCCGGGAATACCATAGCTGGCTGACACACTGCTTACACCTGGTAATTTACTAATTTCATCAATAAGCATTTTTTGTTTAGCGCCAATTGATCCATGCGAGATATTAATGATATTTTCCACCCTAAAACCCAGATCTTTATGCAAGGCAAAGTTTAATTGTTTAAACACAATTAACATTGCTGAAATTAGACCAATAGAAATGCAAAACTGTAGTGCAGAAATATAAATCAATTTCTTGCTACGGAAAGGAGTCGCGAAAGTACTTAGAGCTTTTGCGTTAAATACTTTTCTTTTATAGGTAACATATTGTATCAAACTCACTATGCTGCTAATTGCAAGAATCATACAAACCAATAAAACGGTGTTTTCCCGCAACTGAAAAGCTATAAAATCCGCATTAAACAATTGAGATATTGGGCTTTGTAATGCATAGAGCACTAGTACAGAAGCAAGAATCGAAATGACAAATAGCAACAAAGATTCAAGAAAAATCTGCTTTGCAATGCCATATTCTCCTAGTCCGAAATAGCGCTTTATGCGAAACTCCTTTATACGAAGCGTTAATGTTCCACTGGAAATGAAAAGATAATTCATAATCGCAATTAACAGGATGAAACCACCAATTAACAGCAATAATATTATCTGCTTACCATCTTTGCTGGCGCTATCCCAATCCACATCTGAAAATAAATGTATTTGCTTCAAAGGCTCCAAATAGAATTCGGTAGAAACACCAGAATCTTTATTCTTTTTGTTTACTTTCTCCCATAAAAAATCGGGTAATTTATCTTCTGCTTTTGTTTCTAAATTATTTGAGAAAAGCTTAACGAAAGTCGTGGCAGTTATTCCACGATCCCAACTCACATGCACATCGGGAGAATCGATTAAGGTTTCTATGGGGAAAACGGCATCAAATTGAATATGCGAGTTGAGTGGTACATCATCAACTATTCCGGTAATGATATAGGATGCTTTGTCGTATTCTACCAATTGACCCAAAGGATTTTGCTCTCCAAACAAACGGTCGGACACTTTTTGTGTAATGACAATGCTGTTTTTAGCCGCTAAGAGTTGAGCAGGATTGCCTTGAATAATATCAAAAGAAAAGAAACTGAATAGATTGCTATCGGCAAAAATGGCCTTTTCAAGGGCAACAGATGTATTGCCAAATTTCAATGTGTTTACATGCCTGTTGTTTCGTATCCGAACAACATCTTCTACTTCTGAAATTTCGTTTTTTAGTGCTGGGCCATAGGGCACCCGCACAGATGGGCTTAATCTTCTATCCTTAGGACTAGAAGAAATTTCACTTACTCGAAATATCCGTCCTTTATTGGTATGGAAATTATCGAAAGAGTATTCGAAACTTACATATAGAAACAAGGCAATGGAGCAGCTTAATCCTAGCACTAAACCAAAGAGATTTACGAAAGTGTAAATTTTAAAATTTCTAAAACTGTTAAAAGCAGACTTAATTATATTTCTCATTATCTATTTATTTTAAAACCGTTTTTTTATTCATATCTCAAAGCCTCAATAGGATTCTTAGTCGCTGCGCGCCAACTTTGCCAACTTACAGTTATGAGTGTTATCATCAAAGCTATAAACCCTGCCAGAGCAAAAATCCACCAACTAAGTTCTATTTTGTAAGCAAAATTTTCGAGCCATTTGCTCATAGCATAATATGCAATTGGACTGGCAATTACAAAAGCAATTGCTACCCATTTTATAAAATCCTTATTGAGCATCATTATTATTTCATTAATTGTGGCGCCATTTACTTTCCGAACACCAATTTCCTTAGTCCGTTGCTGCGAGATAAATAAAGAAAGGGCCGTAATTTCAATAATGCTAATAAATATTCCGAGAATTGAGAAAGCGATAAGTATCCTTCTCAAAATAGTTTCGGCTTTGTATTGTTGGGAAATTTTCTCATCCATAAAGAAATAGCTGAATTCCTGATTGGGGTAATGTTTATTCCATACTTCCCTTATTTTATCTAAAGCTATTCTAGCATCTCCGGCATGTATTCTTACGTGAGTATACCTCGCCCTATACCGCGATTCGCCTAAATAAAAAGCAAAATCACCCACTGGCTCATGTGCAGAATTATAATTAAAATCCTTAGCTACTCCTAGAATCTTTATTTGTTCACCATTCTGATCTGTGTTATGACTAGTAGAATAGGATTCAAGTGCTTCAATACTTCCATGCTTTTCCATTAATCGCTTAAACAAATGCTCATTTATAAGCATTCCTTCAACAGTATCCGCAGAGGGAGAAATCCAATTGTGAAGCAATTGAATATCCATTGTTTTTATATAATCGTAATTGGCAATAACAAATTCGGCAGAGCCATCAATTCCATAACCTTCGAGGGGAATATTTTGTGCGGGATAGCCAAAATATTGACGAGTAAACCCAACGGACACAACTTGACTTTGTTTTTTTAATTCATTTGCAAAAATGGCAGTTTCTTTAGAAAAATCTTTCAGATGAATAACAACTACATTCTCTTTATTAAAACCCAATGATTTTTTTGTAATAAAATCAATCTGTTTGTTTACAATAAGTGTACTAGATATTAACACTAAAACAACTGATATCTGCATAACAAGCAAGAACTTTAAAACAAAGTTACCTGAAGAATTACTTTTTTGTGAAAGGAGCTGAATAGTTGAAATTTTTCTTAATAAAAAGAAACCTACAAATAAAGTACTTAACGACCCACAAATAGCCAGTACACCAATTATGGCAATGTATATAATAGGTTCCGAATAATAAATATTAAAATCGATTTCGAAAAACTGATTGATTATTGGACCTACCGACCCTAATAATATTAGCGAGATTAGAATAGCAGCAGAACAAAGCACTAAAACATCGACCAAAATTTGTTCTATCAACTGCCTTTTCTGTGCCCCAACAGCTCTGTACAAACCAAGTTCCTTAGATCTTTTAATGAGCTTAGCAATATTCAAATTGATAAAATTCATAAGAGATGCAAGCAATATCACAAATGAGATAATAACGAACAAACCAATATTAATTTTACTGGTACTCTCTTTTAATTCAAAGCGACAATCAGACTTTAAATGAATATCTGCTAATGCAATTAGGTTAAATTTATAATCTTCAGGCCCTCTTACTTTCCGCAAACTGCTTTCATTATATAAAGAAAGAAATTTATCGGCAACGAGTGTGGGCGATGCATCATTTTTCAATTTTAAATAGTTGTAAACCCAATGAGTTTTCCTATTTGGCAACGCTTCGAATCGTTCGTGCAAAGCCCCTTTTTGCGAAAGCAAGATATGATAATTAAAATGTGTTTTTGGATGTGTGTTTTTTACTATCCCTCTTATTTGGTATTCGCCTACATCCTGAATATATTGCAAAGCTTCTATTTTGATGATTTTACCAATTGGGTTTTCATTCTCAAAATATTTTTCTGCAAAATCCTCAGAGATAAATGCGGTATTTGGTTCTGAAATATCTGCTAAATCCCCTACCAGACTTTCTACTTCGAACATTTTTATAAAACTTTCGTCAACAGACATGATGTTTTTTTGCTGAAGAGATTCTTCACCAATCTTAATTGTCCCAATCGGACAATGCGTAAATTGCGTTGCCTCCAATATTTCAGGAATATTTTCAGATGCTCCGTTGATAAATCCGAGACTTCTTGCCCAATCAGTATTAACTTCAACAGGATTAGATATTACTCTGTATATATTCTTATAATCCTTAAAATGGGTATCGAAGCTTTTTTCATTAGCCACATAGATAAACAAAA
>CAYPOW010000137.1:0-8620 GCA_964412145.1 uncultured Draconibacterium sp. | reverse complement strand
TTAAGATTGGCCAGAAAATGAAATTAGGCGATTTAATCGGACAAGTTGGAAATACGGGAATCAGCGTTTCTCCTCACTTGCATTATGAAGTCCGCTTTAACAATAATGTTATCAATCCTTTAAACTTTATTTTTAAAGATATTTCGCAGGAAGAATATCAATTAATTACAATGCGTTAATAAAAATCCCTATTCTTTAATTCTAAAGTTATACCAGTTGTATTTCAAAATGAATTATATAATATTTTGAAATATATCCCGTAAGTACAGGAGTAAATGCCGATATACAATCAAAGTTGCTTTTGGAGCATAGCGAACAAAAGCAGCATTTTGATTGATAATCGGTATTGAAGCACTTTTTTGAGTAATAAATTCTTAATATTGTTCCAAAATTGTTTTACATGTATCTTTTAAAAAAATTAACTCGCAATTACATACATATACTGCTTGTAATAAGTTTTCTGCAAACACTCCATGCCCAAGAGCAAAAAATCAGTATAGATTCAAGCTTAATATCAAAACGAGAAATTAATATCGTTGGCGTTGGCGACATAATGCTGGGCACAGCCTACCCTTCCAGATTGTATTTACCCCCAAATGAAGATTGTAAGCCATTATTAGAAGAAGTTAAACCTTATTTGCTTGAAGCCGATATCAGTTTCGCAAATTTAGAAGGCGCCTTGGTTGACGGCGGTAAAATGTCGAAAAATTGCAGCGATACATTAAAATGTTACGCTTTTCGCATGCCAGAGAAATTTGCTTCCTGTCTTTCAGAATCAGGATTCGATATTTTATCACTGGCAAATAATCATTCCGGAGATTTTGGAGATAATGGAAGGGAAAGAACCATGCAGATATTGGATTCTTTACATATTGACTATGCTGGACTACAAATTAAACCAAGTGCCGAATTTACAAAAGACGGAATTAAATACGGTTTTATTGCTTTTGCACCCAATAAGGGAACCCTTGATTTAGTACATATAAAAGGGGCTGCAAAAATGGTAAAAGAATTAAGTGAAAGAAACGATATTGTAATTGTTTCTTTTCACGGAGGAGCTGAAGGGAAAGGCTATCAGCACCTTACAAAGTCAACCGAAGAATTCTACGGAGAAAACAGAGGGAATGTTTATGAGTTTTCACATCAGATGATTGATGCCGGAGCCGATATTATTTTTGGTCATGGACCGCATGTAACGCGTGCTATGGAAATTTATAACGACCGTTTTATTGCTTATAGTTTAGGTAATTTTAGCACTTATGGTCGTTTTAATTTGAGGGGACCAAATGGTATTGCACCTCTTGTGCAGCTTGTCACCGATGAAAAAGGAAAATTTATTCGAGGAAAGATTATACCAATTTATCAAAGTGGAGAAGGAGGCGCTAAAATTGACCCTTATAAAAGAGTGATTGGCGTCATTAATAAATTAAATGAAAGTGATCTGCCTGAAAATAGTTTATTCATCAATTCTAACGGAGAATTTTAAACTGTTCTGGCTCAAAATTTAGTTATTCCATTTAATAATAAATCCCTTTACTAAAACAAGTAAAGGGATTTATAATACAATTAAACCTCAATATTTATCTCTCAAATAGCATTGGTTTTGTGATACTTAAACCATTAACTATGAAACGATAATAATAAACACCGGGTTTTAAATCGTTTGCGTTAAAATTAAATCTATGATCTCCTTTATTCAACTTGCCTTGGAAAACCTTATCAATCTGCTGACCCAGACTATTATATACATTTAGTTCAATATCAGATTGATCTTCCAATTGAATTAAAATGGTTGTATTCGAATTAAATGGATTAGGATAGTTTGAACAGCTAAAAGAAATTTCCGGATTCATGAGTTCTGCAATACCAGTTGTTCCGCTTTTTATGCTTACATTATCAATTCCAACCCAATCGCCATCATTGCCAACATATTGCCATGCAAGCATCACATTGGCATTATTGGCATAAGTGCTTAAGTCGAGAGAAATCAACCTCCATTTCCTTTCCTCTCCATCGTCAGTTGCTTCCCAAATCTTTGTCCAGATCGATCCGCCATCAACAGAAATATTCAACTTCAATGTTGCGCTGGAGAGCCAATAAGAATTATATGCAGCATAAAATTCTAATGTAAATAGTCCATCCGACAAGGAAAATTCGGGCGATTTCAACCACTCATCTTGATCTTCTGCCACCCAATCACATAAAGCAGAATAAACATTAGTAGGATCAATATCAGTAAATAAGGAACTACTAGCATTTCCCTGAAGCCAAGTATTAGCACTATTTGTAATGGTTTGAGTCCAACCTGTAGGTGGGAATGTGGAACCGTCAAAGTTTTCGGCAAGAATAGTGCCCCCACTTGTTTCATTAACAGTAATATAATCAGTTTTTATTTCCGTATCTGAGCCATCGGCATTTGTTGCAGCCAAAGTAACATCATAGCTACCTGCTACATTAAATACGATGCCTGTAGGATTTTGATTAGTTGAAGAACTTGGTGTTCCTCCCTCAAATGACCATGCCCAGCTGGTTGGTGTACCTGTTGAAGCATCTGTAAAATTAACTGTTAGTGGAACATCACCTGAAGTTACATCTGCAAAAAATCCCGCAGCAATATCAGTGTTGGCACCATAATAAACGTAAACGGCACCTTGACCACTGTTATATCCATAAGCACCTATCATGGCCGTATTACCATCGGCGCTCAAACTTACTGATCTACCTATATAGTCACCATAATAGCCTAGACCTAACTTGTCGCCTTGTTGGGTCCAAACACCATCATTACGGCTATAAACCCAAGCAGCCCCCATATTATTAAAATAGGCCCATCCACCCACTATGACCGTATTGCCATCCGCACTCAAACTTACTGAACAACCCTGTTGACCGTCATCATCCTCATAAGCTACTGTACCTACCAGTTTAGGGCCTTGTTGACTCCAAACTCCCGCACTTCGCGTATAGACCCAGACAGCGCCTTGAAAATTGTTATCCTTAGGTGCTCCTACTACAGCCGTAGAGCCATCTGCGCTCAGACTTACTGATTCACCTTGACGGGCATCATCTCCAACAATTCCCGTACCTACTAATTTATCACCTTGTTGACTCCAAACTCCTGCACTTCGCGTATAGACCCAAACAGCGCCTTGTTGATTGTTATCATAAGTACCACCCACTATGGCCGTATTGCCATCTGCACTCAAACTTACTGAGGAACCTTGCCATGCTTTTCCTATAGCTCCTGTACCCACTAATTTAGGGCCTTGTTGACTCCAAACACTACCACTCCGCGTATAGACCCAAGCAGCGCCTGTTTCATAGTTATCATAACGACCACCTACTATGGCTGTATTGCCATCGGCACTCAAACTTACGGAACAACCTTGCTGTGCAGATCCTGCAAAGTCTGAGCCTACTAATTTGTCGCCTTGTTGACTCCAAACATTACCACTCCGCGAATAGACCCAAGCAGCGCCATAATAACCGTTATCCGTGAGACCACCTACTATGGCTGTATTGCCATCTGAACTCAAACTTACGGAACAACCTTGCTGTGCGCCTTTATCATTTAATCTTACAACGCCTGTACCTACTAATTTAGGGCCTTGTTGACTCCAAATACTACCACTGCGGGTATAAACCCAAACGGCGCCTTCCTGATTGTTATCATAATTACCACCCACTATGGCCGTATTGCCATCGGCACTCAGACTTACTGACACACCTTGATATGGGGTTCCTATGGCTCCTGTACCTACTAATTTATCACCTTGTTGGATTGCTGGCGCTATACTTTCAACTACTGTAAAATTGGTACTACTTGTGGTACTGCCAGCTGCTGTGGTTAAACTTATAGTTCCTGTTATCGCTTCTGGCATAACCATGGCTACCAAACTGCTGCCTGTATTTGAAATGATTACTGCATCTACACCACCAATAGTTAAGGCTGTTGGTGCACTTAAGTCAGCACCTGTGATAGTGACCAAAGTACCTATTGACCCACTTGAGGGTGTGAAACTCGTAATGGAAGGCAGAGGTAATCTGGTTAAAGTAGTTGTATAAGTTTTTATGGTTGTATCATCTTCTGCAGTTACCTTTACATCTACAGTATTTGAACCTACATTTAAGGCTAACTCGCCTGAGGCTGAGCCACTTGTTGCTGTTGCATAACCACTGCCATTTACTTGTACTTCTATAGTGGCATTGGCTTCTGCACTTGTAGGAGTTACAGTAATACTTGTTATAGCATTAGGCACAGTAGCTGTATAAGCAGTAGTTGCTGAGTTAAACGCTGGCGTTAATGTCCCTGAACTAATGGTCATTGCGCTTAAATCTGCATTGCTGCTTGTTTGAGAAAAGCCCAAACTAATAAATAATGATGTAATTATTAAAAGTATAAATTTTTTCATAGTGTTAATTTTATAGATTGAGAATTGTACTTTTTTGCTTAATCCAGATTAATTAATTTAGTATTAAATACAAATACAGACAGGCATAGTGAATATTTAACGCTTTCTTTTCAAAAATTCCTAATCATATTTATATATATAGTTCTATTTGTTTTTCAGTGACAACATTTTGAGCTACTTCAATCATATATATTTTCCTTTTTCTCCAGCCCTTTTATTACATTAATAATGGTTATTTAAAATCCTTATGCTTCTTAAATTTCATTTCAAAAAATTGCTCTTCAGCACTACGTAATATATGGGTTGCATCATATACCTCATTGCGATACAACACGTAATATGTTATCTCTTTATTTGTCATATTTTTTGCCGCTTCATCACTAAGACTTTGAGCCGTGGCATCTAGGTCTGTATCTAAGTAAAAGAACATTACAAGAACGGCTTCCTCCCCTAAAAGGCTTTTCAATTCCATAGTTTCCCCTCCAATTGATTGGATAGGAAAATCTCCTAATTTATTTCCGATAAGTGAATGATTTTTACCAATTCTGTATAGCTTTTTAGCAGCTTTAATAGTCTTACCTTTTTTAACCATAGCCGTTAAATTATCGCCAAACGTCTTTTTGTTAGCATTTTGCCTATTACTACTAAGGGTAGCGTCATAGCCAATTGTATAGCATAAACCTTCCTTATCAAAAAGCATGTACGTATTTGTAATTGATCGATCAGAGTTAGAGGTGAAATCAATAATAAGTTTTGGTGTTCCACTATACTGTTCACC
The DNA here is from genome assembly GCA_964412145.1 of uncultured Draconibacterium sp. GTDB lineage: Bacteria > Bacteroidota > Bacteroidia > Bacteroidales > UBA12170 > UBA12170. The sequence goes on along the minus strand of CAYPOW010000137.1, from coordinate 3,430 downwards.
AATCATCTTTTTAGATTTATAAAAAGGAATAGTAGAAGCTTTAATATATTCCTTAGTTCTGTCATAAAGACTTAATCCATACTTATTGACAATTAAAGTTGGAGTATAATAGATGTCTAAGTCGGGGTATTGGCTTTCATCAAAGGATTCATTTTTCTCACCTATTCCTATAGCAATAATTTTGGGTGCGATTTTTGATAATTTTTGAGCATTTACACCAAAAATAATCACTAGTGTTAAAACAAATATTGATACAAATTTTTTCATGATTAATAATTTTAATTGTTTATATTATTTGATGCTAAATTCATTGTGTTTCGCCTTATTAATTTAAATTAACTATGCTTTTTTTGTCGCGCTTCTACCCGGATATAAATGCCCACATTTCGTGCAATAATTGCCATAAGGTGTAGTAATTGTATCCTCGCAGCTAGGGCATTTATCAATTAATTTTTCTCCACAATAGGGACAAAATTCCGTAGATTCATTTTTGTTGCAGAAATAATTGCAACCAGTACAAATTTTAAACTGATATTTTTTCATTCACTATTTATAACTTATATGAGCATATTGGCAAGAAAGATGCCGAAATTCGGAACTCCTTGTTAATTAGATATTTTTAATTATTTTTGAACTATCGATGCTTAATAATTGTGGACAAACAATTCCACACTGTTGAAGTAAATGGCTACATCTATTTTATAGTTTATGAGCAAATTTTTGAAAATATTTATTCTACTTCTAATCCTTGTCATTGGACATAATGCTGATGCCAAACAAAGGTGGCTAGAGATATCAACTAAATCAAAAATCAATAAAATCATTGGCGGGAAATCTATTCACAATTATTGGATAGTCGATGATCATTATACTATTCTAAATTATTTAGACGGTAATTGCGTATCCTATCCAATGAACAATCTATTTTCAAATAAAAAAATTAGAAATTATACTCCTGTTTTAATTGACGATAATCGTTTAATTGTTTTACTAATTGATTTAGATTGGAAAACATATATAGCTGAAATTAATGATGGAATAATTACACAATATGATTTCGTTGCGCCCTATCCTATTAAAAGGGTGGATAAAGTTGGGGAAACATTATATGCAACCGGTGATTTTGGGTTGATCTTAAAACTTAAGAATAATAAACAATGGATAAATATATTATCTCCTATAAAGTCGCATATAAGAGTAGCCAGAGTGGATAAAAAAGGGGTTTTATGGCTAGGAACTAATGGAGAGGGAATCTTTTCTTGGGATGGCGTCAGATTCACGACTTACCAAAAACCGTTAGAAATTGCAAAAACATCGGTAAGTGATATAATTTGTAAGGATGACGCTGTTTATTTTCTTACGGCTAATAATGAAGATTATCAACTTATTGATTCTATTGCCAGGAAAATTGAACGGAAAGAGTCGCCCTTTTCCAAAGGGCTGCGTTTAATAAGCAAGGGGCATTATAAGATTACATCGCAAAATAAAGAAACACGCTATATTTCCACAACCTATAATATTAAGTCATTTGTAGAGCTTGACGATGATCATGCGTTACTCTTGACCACTAAAAATCAATTACTTTATGATCAAGAATACACTGGAAATTTATTTCTTGATTATACGTCTTTATATGGCCTCGAAGGCCCAGAATTCACATTTACTTCCTTTGCCCTTAATACTGGGAGCAGTGCAAGTTCCTATTATAATTTATTACAACCGGGAATTATTTTTTCTGATTTTAATAATGATAATTATTTGGATGTCTTGCTATTTAATGTTACAGACTCCAGACATCCCTATCTTTTTCTGAATAACCAAGATAACTATTTTACGAATTTTGCTGATTTGCAAGGTTTAAATAAGCTTTCTTTTGCAGGTTTTTTTAGTTATGCTTTCGATCTAAACGGCGACAATAAACCTGAAATAATAAGTCCGGATTATCAAGATGGCATTTACACGATAAAAATTTATGAAAAAATTACCGGTAAATATCTTCCTTATTTTAATTATTCAATCCCAAAAAAATTCGCAATACGTCCCCTATCTCAAATAAATGTAACGGATATAGATAATGATGGAGATCTTGACTTGGCATTAATATTTGGATATAGTCAGTCGGGAGAAGGGGATATTCAATATTTAATAAATAATGGTTACGGTAATTTCAAACCTTTTGAAGACAATTCCGCCGAATTATTTATAGGTTGGAATACAAAAGCCATTTTTGCAGATTTCAATATGGATGGACTGGACGACTTATTTGTTGTTCGAAATTGGGGTTCCGACGTTATTTATTTTAAAAATCCAGATGGAGGATGGGAACAAACCAATTTGAACCTTCCAAAATACGCGTATTCACAGAGAAAAGGAGATGCTCTTGCTTTCGATTTTGATAATGATGGTGATTTAGATATTTTTTCCTTAGGAGAAAACCCTTTTATTAGCGTCTTAAAAAACGATGGGCAAGGCAATTTTTCGGATATAACTAATGATTTGAATCTTGGAATATTAAATTCTGGTAAAAAATTCGGGCAATTTACAGCTGGTGATTTTGACAACAATGGTTACATAGATATTTTTGTGAGCATCAAATCAGAGAGCGTTTTTAATAATTATATTTTTTTTAATGATTCATCTCGCCGTTTTATCGACAAATCCGATCTACTCGGGATATCATCAGAAAGTTTAGAGTTTGCAGCTTGCGGTGATATAGAAATGGATGGAGATTTGGATATTTATGGTTTTAAAAAAGGCAGTAATATTCTTTGGTTAAATGATCTAAATAGCAATAATTTTCTCCAAATAAAATTGGTTGGCTCAAAATCAAATAGCGAAGGCTTGGGAGCTAAAATTTGGGTATATAAAAATGGACATCTTAACGACGCTAACTATTTAATAGGCTATAGACAAGTAGGTAGTATGCTTACCGGCAGTTTTCATCAAAACCAAAATATTAGTCATTTTGGCGTTGACCCTAAGCAAAAATATGATGTTTTAGTACATTTTAAAGGAGGAAAGACAAGAGTATTAAAGTCTATTCCGGGGGGTAGCAGAGTGCAAATAAACGAAGTGACTAGAGTTTTGTCCTGGTGGTATAAATGGGACAAATATGCTTATGTTTTTATGAGAAATAAAGAAGTGCAATTTTATAGTTTAATATTTTTATTTGGCCTCTTAATTCTTTTAATCTCAATTAACATTGGCAAAAGAATTTTCAAATGGGACATTCCGCTTATAAATATTGTATTTAGTTTAAATTTTATCTCTTTCATCCTTCTCCTTAATTTACTTTCTTCTTTCGAATCAGAAATAAAATATCTTATTCCTTTAGGTGTAATAATATTAGGCTCTTTAAGCCCTTTAGGATTTTTCTACTGGATTAAAAGCTCTCTCTATTTAAAAACACAAACACAAAAAAAACTGGATT